>JBJEUI010000287.1:0-4363 GCA_051883755.1 Candidatus Ventricola sp. | reverse complement strand
GAGATGGAATCGGTGACGGAGGAGGTCGTGCCCTGGCCGATGGCCATCAGCACGGTCACGCTCATCACGCCGATGATGACGCCCAGCATGGTCAAAAAGGAACGAATCTTGTTGCCCCAGATCGCCTTGAAGGCCATCTTGATCGTCTCAATGGGGTTCATCAGATGACCACCTCGCTCTCGTCCATCGGCTCGAGCACCCGGCCGTCATGGATGTGGATGGCGCGCGGCGTCTGGGCCGCGATCTTCGCGTCGTGCGTGATGAGCACGATGGTGTTGCCCGCCTCGTGCAGCTCGTGGAAGAGCCTCATGACCTCTGCGCCGGTCTTGGAGTCCAGGTTGCCCGTCGGCTCGTCGGCCAGGATCAGGGACGGATCGCCGGCCAGCGCGCGGGCGATGGCCACGCGCTGCTGCTGGCCGCCGGAAAGCTCGGTCGGCTTGTGGTGCATGCGCTCAAGCAGCCCCACGCGGTCGAGCACCTCGCGGCTGCGCTTGTGACGCTTGCCCGCGCTCATGCCCTGATAGATCAGCGGCAGCTCGACGTTTTCCTGCGCCGTCAGCTTGGGCAGCAGGTTGAACTGCTGGAACACAAAGCCGATCTTTTTGCCGCGGATCGTCGCCAGCTCGTTTTCGGAGTAGTCGGTGATGTCCAGCCCGTCGAAGCGGTAGATTCCATCATCGGCTGTGTCCAGACAGCCGATGATGTTCATCAGGGTCGATTTGCCGGAGCCGGAAGGGCCGATGATGGAGACGAACTCATGCGGCTTGATGTGAATGTCCACGCCGTCCAGCGCGGCCACCACGTTGTCGCCCATGCGGTATTCCTTGCGGATTCCCTGCATCACAATCATGTTCGTTCCTCCTTACCGCATGCCGCCGCCCATGCCGCCCGGCGCGCCGCCGCCCATGTTGCCGCCGCCCATGCCGCCCATGGCGCCCATGCCGCCGAACATGGAGCTGCTGCTGTCATCGTCGCTGGCGGTATAGAGCACGATGTCGCCCTCGCTCAGGCCGGAGGTGATCTCCGCATAGTCGTCGTTCTGCATGCCGACCTCCACCTGCACCAGGGAACCGGTGATGGTCTGGGCCGTGGTCGTCTCCACGCCCTCATACAGCCAGGCGCGCACCTTGCCCACCACGCCGGAGGCCATGCGCTTCACCTTGGCGACAATGCCGGCGTCTTCCTCAGCCTGTGCGGGCTCGCGGCCCTGGCTCATGCCCTCGGGCATGCTGCCCATGTCCGGCATACCGCCCATCTGTCCGCCGTCCGGCGTGCCGCCCTGGCCGCGGCTGCCGCGCTGGCTGCCGGATCCTGCGCTCTGCGCCGCATCGGCCAGCACGGTCGTGCCGCCGTCCGCCACCATGACATAGGTGTTGTTCCTGATGGTCATCAGCGCCTCCACCGGCACATAGAGCACGTCGTCCGCAGAGGCCACCTGGATTTCGCCCGTCGCGTTCATGCCCGAGCGCACGCCCGTGCCCGCCGCGTCAAAGGTCAGCTCCACGTCATAGGTGGTGACGCCGCCGGAGTTGTTGCCGACCGGGGCGATCTTGTAGACCTCGCCGGACAGCTCCAGGCTGCTGAGTGCATCGATGGTGATGGTGACCGGCTGGCCGATCTCGACCTGTACGACGTCCAGCTCATCCACCGCAATGGTCAGGTTCATGTCTTCGCCCTGGAGGATCGAGCCAATCAGCGTGCCGCTGGTGATTTCGTCGCCTTCTGCCACGTCAAGAGACGCCACCGTGCCGTCGCACGGCGCCACGATGATCAGGTTCTCGCGCTGCTCCTTGGCTTCCTTCAGCTCCTTGGCGGACGCCTCGCGCTGCAGGCGCAGCTCCTCAATCGTCAGCGTGAGCGGGGAATCGGTCAGGCGGAACATGCGCTCGGCACGGCTCACCTTTGCGCCCAGGAGCACGTCCACATAGGTGATGGTGCCGCCAAACGCGGAGACCGCCATCGGCTTGTTCGGCTCCAGCACGCCCGTACCGATGGTCACGCCATCGGCGTTGCGCACCTCAACGGTCGTGCCCATGATCATGTCCGTCTTGCCGTCGCCGTCAAAGTCCTCGTTCATCGGCAGGTCGGCCTCCATCATGGTGATGGACGCCTGCGTGCCCTGGCGCGTCAGCTCCACAACCGTGCCCTCTGCGTAGATGTGATCGCCGATCACCGTTACCTTTTCGTCAAGCGTCAGGCCCAGCGCGCCTTCCTCGCTGGTCAGATCCACCTTCATGCGTTCGTCGGTGGAGATGACAGCCAGCGCGCCCTCGCGGCGGAACACCGCCAGCGCGTCGTCGCCGGCCTTGGCGTAGATGGCCACCACGCGGCCGGCCACCGGCGCTTCAATGGTGGAGACCTTGCTGCCCGATTTGGTGTCGGTGATCTGAGCGTCCAGATCCCAGAGCGCAAACTCCAGGTCGGTGATGGTATCGTCGATCTCGTCGTTGGTGAGCACGGCGAGGATATCGCCCTCCTTCACCTCATCGCCGATGGAGACGCGCAGATCGGTCAGCGTGCCGTCCGCCTCCGCCAGCACGTTGGGCTGGTTGCGCGCAGAGGTCGTGCCCGTGCCGTAGACGGTCTCCTCCATCGCGCCGCGCAGCACCTGCGTCTGGCTGTAGCTGTCCTCCGTATCCGTATTTGCGGCCTGATTCTTGATATATGCCTTCAGGCCAAAGAGAACCGCCGCCAGCACAATAGCCAGAAGAATCAGCCTCTTGATCCACTTCCTGACGCTGCGTCCGGCTCTGCTACGACGCTTTTTCTGTTTGGTATCGCTCATACTTGTTCCTCCGCTCCGCTGAAATCTTGGATTGTTTTCAGGACGGGCCCATTGTAATGGAACTTCATGGCAAAAATGTGACATGGAGGAAACGTTCTGGCAAATCTGCTGCGCTCAGGCAAAAGAAAAGACGGCTCGCGCCGCCTCTTTCTCTATGCTTATGCTTTCTTTCCTGTCTGCACCGCCGAAGTCAACCAGACGAGCACTGCAAAGACCGTAATCGCCGACAGGCGATACGTAAACAGCGTGTGTACCACCGAATGGCTCGCCGCCAACGTCCACCAGGCAAGAGGAACAAAGCCGATGACCGGCATGATCGGCCGGCATCCTGCTCCCAGCGCCTTCAGATCGCTGTGCCTGCGCAGCAGCGGCAGCATGCATGCCGCCAGACACGCCGCGTACACCACAGCATATCCCGGACGGCAAAGCACCGCCAGGTTTTTTTTGATCGCCTCCATGCGGCTGCCCGTCGTCACATCTGCCATCGACATCTGGTAGCTCGCATGGGTATAGGCATTGTAGACCAGGTTTTCCTGCACCAGCAACGAGCCCACGGTCCACTTCATCACCCAGAATCCCAGATAGCCCACGCACCACATCACACAGGCTGTCACAGCAAAGCACATCGCCGTCCGATCCTGCGCGTGCAGATAAAGCGCCAGCAGAAGCGGGATAAACAGTGTGACCAGCGGATACGTCAGAAAATCCAGATAACAGGTCAGCATGCCCATCAGCAGGAAGAAATAGCCGTATCGCGCGCCCTGGCTGAGCCAGGCGTCCCCATGCAGGATCACCAGCACGCCGCCCATCATGATGGCATATACCGCAAAATACTGCAGGCTGAGCATGGTTCCCGAGGGTGACAGGGTCAGTATGACGGCCAAAAACGGCACGATCAGCTCCATCCGGTTCTGCCGGGCGAGGGTGACCAGCACCCACGCAAACAGCAGCATCTGTGCTGCGCACATGAGCATCCGCAGATCCGCATAGCTGAAAAGCATCAGCATCGGACGCAGCACCACCAGAAATCCGTGCCAATAGCGCGTGTAGCTGATCTCCCACTGCATGTCCTTTCCTTCAAGCATGTCTGCCAGATCGACAGAGGCTGAATCTGAATTGGCTCTCCGGTAGATATACACGGCCTGCTTGAGCGGGCTGACCTGCGGATCGCTGTACAGCGCCTCCGCAATCATCAGCGCGTCGGTGTAATTATCGCCCGTCGTACCCGTATACGTCGGGATTGTGCTGGGCCGGTTCCCTTCCGAGCGGAAGATGTCCGCTGTTTTCTGCGCATCCCGCACGGTATTAAGCGGCAGACAGTATACCGCCGCAAGCAGCGCAAAGCCCAGCACGCAGCCCACGATCATCATCATGGCAATCCGCCCGGGTTTGATTTCTCTCCATTGCATAACGTTTTCTTTTTATCACCAATACTGAAAATTGCCTGCATCATAAAAGCCCCCGCGCACGAAACGCAGGGGACTTGATTATCTATTAATAGCGGGGAGCGCGGCGGGAAGCGTAGCACTCGCTGCAATAGATCGGTCGGTCGTTCTTCGGGATGAAAGGCACGCGGGT
>JBJEUI010000286.1:0-4433 GCA_051883755.1 Candidatus Ventricola sp. | reverse complement strand
CAAGAACCTTGCGGCCGTTCTTGGTGGACATGCGGGAACGGAAGCCATGCACCTTTGCGCGCTGGCGCTTCTTGGGCTGGTAAGTTCTGACGGAAGAAGCCATAAATACACACTCCTTATGATAAAAGGTTTTTTTGTTTCATTGAACATAAAATGCGCCGCACCGGTTTGCGGCACGCTGTTCCATGCGAAAGCGATTATAGTATACTTCACGGGCAATCATGAAGTCAAGTAGATTTTCCGGCAAAGGCGCAAAAAGTGTGACGAAATCGTAAAATTCCGCACGCCGCTGTCAAATTCTGCACAGTCCTTTTCCCCTTCCTGCCGAAAATCACCTGCGCCATGCGCCATGCTTGACTTCCCCCTGCCGCAGCGTCTATAATAAGCGCAAATCCCTTTTCTTTATTCCTGACTTTTCCTTATAATGGAGAGGAGAATTTCCATGCGTCGAATTGGCGTTTTGACTTCCGGCGGCGACGCCCCGGGCATGAACGCAGCCGTCATGGCCGTGGCCAAGGCCGCGCGCTTCAACGGCATGACCCTCGTGGGCATCAAGCGCGGCTACAACGGTGCGCTCAACATCGAGCAGAACGGCATGGCCGAATTGGACCTTGACACCGTCCTGGACATCGCCGACCAGCCCGGCACCTACCTGCGCACCGCGCGCTGCCTCGAGTTCCTCGATCCCGAGATGCAGCAGCAGGCTGCCAGGAACATCCGCGACATGGGCATCGAGGGTGTCATCGTCATCGGCGGTGACGGCTCCTTCAAGGGCGCGCAGGCGCTGTGCAACCTCGGCATCCCCTGCATCGGCATCCCCGGCACGATCGACAACGACCTGCCCTATACCGAAATGACGCTGGGCTACGACAGCGCCGTCAACTCCTGCGTGGACGACATTCGCGCCATCCGCGCCACCAGCCGCTCCCACGACCGCCCGGCGGTTGTGGAGGTCATGGGCCGCCACTGCGGCGACATCGCGCTCAAAGCCGCTGCGGGCACCGGCGCGGAGATCTGCATCGTTCCGGAGGTCTCGTGGTCGATTCCCGAGGTCGCCGGCCGCCTGTCCCGCCTGATCGCAGAGGGCAACCCGCGCGCCACCGTGATCATCGCCGAGGGCGCCTTTGATTCCATGGAGGAATACGACTGGAAGACGGTGCTGCGTGAGCACAATCTGCTAGTCCACGACGACGACAAGATCTCCACCCGCTTTTTCACCCGCGTGCTGCGCTGCCTGACGGGCTGTGAGGCGCGCACCACGATCCTGGGCTACATCCAGCGCGGCCGCCAGCCCTCTGCGTACGACAGCTGGTTCGCCTTTGAGGCCGGCAACATGGCCGTCAACCTGCTGCGCAACGGCATCAGCAACCAGGTCATCGGCATCAAGTACGGGCGCGTGTTCTGCCTGCCCATCCACATGGCGCTCAAGGACAAGCGCGAGTTCAACCATGACCTGTACGACATGGTCAACGAACTGTGATTCTCAAGGGACATCCGGGCTCGTCCCGGGCGTCCCTCTTTGTTTATCTGCTTCGGGAGGCACTATGCTGCGTAGAAACGACGTCTTCGAAATGACCTGTGAGAACTTCGGCCAGGACGCCCAGGGCGTGTGCCGCCATGAGGGCATGGCCGTGTTTGTCCCGGGGCTTCTGCCGGGTGAACGTGCTCGGGTGCGCATCGTCAAGCCGGAGAAGCGCTACGCCTTCGGCCGCGTCGAGGCGCTGCTCGAGGCCAGCCCGGACCGCGCGGAGCCCTTCTGCCCGATCTACAAGCGCTGCGGCGGCTGTTCCTGCCAGCACATGACCTACGAAACCAGTCTGCGCTTCAAGCAGGATCAGGTGCAGCAGCTCCTCACGCGCGTGGGCGGGCTGAACCTCCCCGTTCCGCCGGTGCTGGGCATGGATGAGCCGTTTGCATACCGCAACAAGGGCGCTTACCCCGTCGGCGAGGTGAAGGGCGAGCCGGTCTGCGGCTTCTTCGCCCCGCGCAGCCATGACCTCGTGCCTCTGCCCGCCTGCGGCTGCCGCATTCAGGGCGCGGATTCCCACGCGGCCACGCAGGCCGTGCTCGCCTGGATGAAGCAGACCGGCGCGCGCGCCTATGATGAGATCAGCGGAAAGGGTCTGGTTCGCCACGTCATGACGCGCAGTACGACCTCCGGCGGCCTGATGGTCGTGCTGGTCGCCACCCGCCGCGACATCCCCGCCAAAGACCTGCTCATCCGCCTGCTGCGCGAGGCCGTGCCGGGCCTTTTGAGCGTGTGCCTGTGCGTCAACAGCTGCCGCACAAACGTGATCCTCAGCGACGAGCTGTACACCCTCTGGGGCCAGCCCGTCATGGAGGATACGCTGCACGGCCTTCGCTTCTCCGTCTCGCCGCTGTCGTTCTTCCAGGTCAATCCCGTGCAGACGGAGCGCCTGTACCAGCTTGCCCTGGATTACGCGCAGCTGTCGGGTGAGGAAACCGTCGTGGACGCCTACTGCGGCGCGGGCACCATCTCCCTGATGCTGGCCCGGAAGGCCAAGCGCGTCGTGGGCATCGAGATCGTCGAGCCCGCCATCGAGAACGCCCGTGAAAACGCCGCACGCAACGGCATTGCCAACGCTGAGTTCATCGTCGGCGCGTCGGAGGATGTGCTGCCCAAGCTGGTTGCCGATGGCCTGCATCCCGACGTGATCGTCGTCGATCCGCCGCGCAAGGGCTGCGAGGAAGCCGTCCTTCAGGCGATCCTCGCCGCGTCACCCCGCCGTGTGGTCTATGTCTCCTGCGGCGCGCCGACGCTCGCCCGCGACGCCAAAATCCTCTGCGAGGGCGGCTACACGCCCACCGCCGTGCAGTGCGTAGATATGTTCTGCTGGACGGGCGCGGTGGAAACTGTTATGTCATTGGTCCAACAGAAGCCGGATGATATCGTCAAGGTCGGTATCGACGCGGACGAGATGTCCGTCACCAAAGCCGAGAGCAAGGCAACCTACGGCGAGATTCAGACGCGCGTCAAGGAGCAGACCGGCCTGAACGTCACGCCGCTGTACATCGCACAGGTGAAGCGGAAATACGGCATCATAGAGCGCGAGTGCTACAACAAGGCGAAGTCCGAGAGCGCAAAGATGCTGATCTGCCCGCCGGATAAGGAAAAGGCGATTGAAGATGCGCTGAGGTTCTTTGGGATGATTGCGTGATGAATACACGCATCAAGATCAATGTTTCATGAAGCCAAGCACGTTGAGCACCCTATCAGCGCTGCTGGGGAATCGACAAAGCGCTCAAGAGCAGCAATCCGATGAAATGGATCGGGCTGATGAATCTGGCACGGGCGGAGGCGGAACACAACATCTTTGAGGAAATCCTTTCTCTTCCCTGAACTGCACAAAAAGGGGGCACGATGGCCGATCTGGCTGTCGTGCCCCTTGACATAAACCGATTCTGTAGCGTGGAGCATCCGTTCCTGTGCCTGATTTCTATCCTCTGATGGCTGAAAAAAATCTGAAAAAAATCCGTCTGCGGGCATTGACTTTCTTTGACTTAAGACTATAATATAGGCATCGTTCAGAGATGAGCGAGGTGGTCTATGACCACAACATACGACCTGCGAAAGGCCATGATGCGACCCTACATGACTGGCGATGTTACCAGCGGTGCAAGGCCAAGTGATTGGAGGTTTGCATGATGAGCACGTATCTTCCTACCGTTTTCGGTGAAAACCTGATGGATGTCTTTGATGATTTCGACCGTAACTTCTTCCGCGACGTTCACGACGTCGATCGCGCGCTGTACGGCAAGCACGCACAGCACGTCATGAAGACGGATGTGAAGGAGACGGAGGATGGCTATGAGGTGGACGTTGATCTGCCCGGCTTCAAGAAGGACGAAATCAAGCTGGAGCTGAATCAGGGCTATCTGGTCATCTCCGCGGAGAAATCCCTGGAGAAGACGAACGAGAACAAGAAGGGTAAGATGCTCCGTCAGGAGCGCTATGCAGGCGTGATGCAGCGCAGCTTCTATGTGGGCGACAGCGTGACGGAAACGGACGTCAAGGCGTCCTATGATAGCGGCGTGCTGCACATCCGCGTTCCGAAGAAGGAAGCGCAGAAGCTCCCCGAGAAGAACACCATTCTGATCGAGGGCTGACCTGAGCGCTCCGCAAGAGACGGGCAGTCGTAAAACAACAATGAAAACCCTGTGTTTTCAGGGAACGGCGCGGCTTCGGCTGCGCCGTTTCTCTTGTCTCCGGATCATCTGAACCTGATTCCACACAAACCGCAAGCCCCGGCTTCCCAAGAGCAGCAGCTCATTGGAAAGCCGGGGTTCATTGTATATAGGAAGATACGATCCGCGCCCTCCCGCTTCACCTGCGCCTCCTCTGCCGCATCAGAAACATCGCCGATCCCAGCCCCGTGAACACGAGGAAGATTTCCAGCCTGCCCAGCAGCATG
>JBJEUI010000285.1:0-4447 GCA_051883755.1 Candidatus Ventricola sp. | reverse complement strand
CCGGGCTTCGGCGACCGCCGCAAGGCCATGCTGCAGGACATCGCGATCCTGACCGGCGGCCAGGTCATCACCGAGGAGCTGGGCTACGAGCTCAAGACCGCGACCATGGATATGCTGGGCTCCGCCCGTCAGGTCAAGGTCGACAAGGACAACACCGTCATCGTCGAGGGCGCCGGCAACCCGCAGGAGATCGCGGCCCGCGTCGCGTCCATCCGCGCGCAGATCGGTGAGACCACCTCTGACTACGACCGTGAGAAGCTCCAGGAGCGCCTGGCGAAGCTGGCCGGCGGCGTGGCCGTCATCCAGGTCGGCGCTGCCACCGAGATCGAGATGAAGGAGCGCAAGCTGCGCATCGAGGACGCGCTGGCCGCGACCCGCGCCGCTGTGGAAGAGGGCATCGTCCCGGGCGGCGGCACGGCCCTGCTCTCCGTGATCCCGAACGTGCAGGCCATCCTGCCCAAGTTCACCGGCGACGCCAAGACCGGCGTGCAGATCGTGCTGCGCGCGCTCGAGGAGCCGGTTCGCCAGATCGCCGCGAACGCGGGCATCGAAGGCTCCGTCGTCGTGGAGAGGATCAAGCGCACCAAGAAGCCGTCCTTCGGCTATGACGCGTACAACGACAAGTATGTCGATATGGTCGAGTCCGGCATCATCGACCCGACCAAGGTCACCCGCAGCGCGCTGCAGAACGCGGCGTCCGTCGCGGCGACCGTGCTGACCACCGAGTCCCTGGTGGCTGACATCCCGGAGAAGAATCCGGCGCCGGCCCCGGCTGACCCGGGCATGGGCGGCATGTACTGATCCCACAGGCTGCACAATCGCCTCACGCCTCACGCGTGGGGCGATTTTTTCATACATTCTTCACGTTGTCTTCACCTTTTCGTGGTATCCTGTAAAAACGCACAACTGTCGGACATGCCCTTGGGAATGCCTCCCATACTCTTGCGCCCGCGCGCAGAATCCGCTACAATGATCTTGACGAAAAAAACGTGAAATGATGTGAAATTTCCGGCCGTCTGCGCCGTCTATGACCATAGGAGCCCATGAAAGGCACAAAGGAAGGGAGGGAGATGCATGAAAAAAGCCCGCGTATGGACTGCGGCGCTGTTTCTGCTGCTCTCCCTGTCCCTTCCGGCGCTGGCGGAAACGCGCGCGCTGCTGGTCGCCTGCTCGGATTTCGTCTCGCAGATGGACCTGGGCGCAGCCATCTCCGGCAACCTGCACATGATCGGCTCCGCGTTCATCAGCGCCGGCGTGAATCTCGGCAGCCTTTCCATTGAGGACGGCACAATCGGCACGCAGGAAGCCCTGCGCTTCGCCCTGCACGACGCCTTTGACGAAGCGGTGGAGGACGACCTCTCCATCCTCTACCTGTGCACGCACGGCATCCTTTCCTCCTCAGACGACGGTCAGGTCTATCTGCTCCTGGGCGACGGCCAGACGGAGACGCCGCTGGGCGCACAGGACCTGTACGACCTCATCAGGGACGTGCAGGGCGAAAAGCTGCTCATCGTGGACGCCTGCTACTCCGGTGCGCTCATCGGCCGCGGCATGCCCCAGCAGGGCCTTCTGCCCGGCAGCCGCACGGAGCCGGCATTCTTCACGCCCTTCCTGGCCGATTCCAGCGTGCATGTGCTCACCTCGGCCAGCGGCAGCGAATCCAGCTGGTATTACGACAGCGAGGGCCTGTCCTCCGGCGCAGTGTCCTATTTCGCCTCGGCGCTCTCCAGCGGTCTGGGCCTGTACGGCGCGCCCGAAGCGGACCTGAGCGGCGACGGCCTTGTCACCCTGTCGGAGCTTCACCGCTATCTCAGCGCGGCCGTGCCCTCCTCCTCCAGCCAGCTGCTCTCCACCCGCGCAGACAGCCTACTGCTGCCGGTGGCCAGCGGAACGATGCTCTCCCGGCCGCTGACGGGCTTCTCCTACGGCACATCGCTGCTCACCCAGGACGAGGCGACGCTCGACTTTTCCTTCACCGTCACGAAGGAATCCGCCCGCGTGCAGTACCGGCTGGTGGACTATACGGACGGCGCCTGGGACTGGGACAGCGCCCGCACGTTCCTCGATGACGGCGACGCCGGCGACGGCCTGCTGGCCCCCGGCCGCAAGCAGCGCACGCTGTCGCTGAGCGGCCTCATGCCCGAGGAGGGCGGCTACCTGATGCTTCAGGTCTTCTCCATCACGGAGGATCAGGTGCTGCTGTGCTCGGAACGCCTCATCGCCGTGCAGCCTCAGCTGGAAGAAGCGTCGCTCGGCCTCCTGTGCCGCGGCGATCTGCGCCATCCGGGCCTGGAAGAGCTGCCCATCGACGTGACACTCGGCATCCCGGCGGAGCTGACGGTCTCCGTGTATGACGCGGAGGGCGCGCTCATCCGCCGCCTGCTCTCCAGCCAGCTCACCCGTCCCTCTGCCGACGGCGTCACGCACCTGTACTGGGACGGACGCGACGCAGCGGGCGAAGCCGTCGCGCCCGGGATATATACCATCGCCGCGGAAACGCGCATCGGCGCAGAGCGCCTGAAGGCCACGGCGCAGGCGGTTGTCGGCGGCTTGTAAGGCTCAAACCGTCTGTCCCCGAAAGGGCAGCACCCGGCAAAACGCCATGCCCATCCGGCCAAAAACGCCGTCCAGCTCCTGTTCAGCCGCGCGCCTTCCCGCTTCGCAGCACGCCTCAAGCTGCTCAAAGGACAGTGCCCCGGCCGTCTCGGGCATGATGATGCGCAGCACGCCGGTTTCCTCCCCCAGCGGCGCTTCGCCCGCCAGGCGCAGCGCTGTGCCCGTCAGATCCAGCGCATCCGGCACGCGCCTGGGCGAGGGATACGGCGCGATGACCAGCACGCGCTGCGCGCCCAGCAGCAGGAGCTGGCGCACGCAGAAGGCCGTTTCCGTCTCGCCCAGCAGCGGCGAGCCCATGAACTGCACCGGCGCCAGAAAGGGCGGCGCCGCCAGGCAGGCCCGCGCGGCAAAGGCCACGGACGCCTGCATCGCCAGCATGGCGCTGGTCTCCTGCATGAACGCGCGGGTGGAAAACAGCACGCGCTGGCCGTTTCTGGCCATCCGGCAGGGAAACAGCGCCGCGCCCGGGCAGAGCGAGAGCACCCGCTGCCCCGTCTGCACGCCGAGCAGATGATTCAGCCGCGCGCCGGCGGGCATCCGACGCCCCGCCAGCCGTTCATATGCCGTAGGCGCGATCATCCTTCTGCCCATGCCGGCCGCCTGATGGAGCGCCTTTTCCATGTCCTGTGCGTCAAGCCCCGCGGCAAATAGCGCCGCCGGCCATGCGCCCATGCCCATGGCGCACACCGCGTACGGCGCAATTCCCCGACGCGAGAGCTCCTTCATCACGCCCACGCACGCCGCCGCATGCGCACCCGTGCCCGTCATCACCAAGCCAAGGCGCATTTCCCTGCCCCTCTCCTTCCATCATCCTCCGATAGTATATGCAGGAAGGGAAAAAACGCGCCAATCCGGCTTAGAAAGTTTTTCTTTCTCTTTCCCTGCCCGATTTTTTGTGCTATAATGTTTTCGGCAATTTTGTCGAAATTTGAAAGGGAGTCTTCCATGCGTTCCAAACGGATTATCCATTCCAGCCCGCCAAAGAAAAAACGCCGTGTGCTGCGCCGTGTGAAGCCGCGCAAGGGAACGCTTTCGTTCCTCATCGGAATGATCGCCCTGGTGATCGTGCTGATCATTTTCGCTCCGGGCCTGAAGCTCACTCCGGCGGCCAATCTCTCCGGCACGGAGGTTTCCTCCGCGGACGTCTCCACCGGCGACCGGCATCTGCGCATCTCGGAGGTCATGTCCTCCAACCGCACAGCGTTCCCGGACGAGACCGGCGCGTTCCCGGACTGGGTGGAGCTGACCAACACCGGCGACAGCGACATCGCGCTCAAGGGCTACGGCCTGTCTGACCGCGCGGACAAGATCACCTTCATCTTCCCGGACATCACGCTTGCGCCCGGTGAGCACATCATCGTCTTCGCCTCGGACGAGAACAGGAACACCGCCGGGCAGACGCTGCACGCCAAGTTCAAGCTCTCCTCCTCCGGCGACACGCTCTTCCTCTTCGGCAGCGACGGCATCGCCTTTGAGGAGGTCGCCATCCCGGCGATGGACCACAACATGAGCTACTGCCTCATCAGCGAAAACGAGTACATCATCACCGAGCAGTACACCCCCGGCTACGACAACACGCAGGAGGGCTATGCGGAGTTCCGCGCCTCCACGCTCCTGACGGCCGGCGCGCTGGTCATCAACGAGATCTGCGCCTCCTCCATCACCACGCTCAAGGACGGCGACGGTGATTACCCCGACTGGATTGAGCTGCACAACACCTCGAACAAGGCCATCGACCTGTCCAACTACGCGCTCAGCGACAGCCCGGATTCCCTGGTCAAGTGGCGCTTCCCGCAGGGCGCGGTCATCGAGGCGGGCGGCTACTACGTCG
>JBJEUI010000284.1:0-4472 GCA_051883755.1 Candidatus Ventricola sp. | reverse complement strand
CATGCGTTTGCAGTTTACTGCGCGACCGGGTACACGCTGCACTGGGTCTTGTCCTTGCCCTTGCGCTCAAAGCGGACCACGCCGTCCACCAGGGCGAACAGGGTGTCGTCGCCGCCGATGCCGCAGTTGGTGCCGGGATGAATGTGGGTACCACGCTGACGGTACAGGATGTTGCCCGCCAGAACGAACTGGCCGTCCGCACGCTTGGCGCCGAGTCGCTTGGACTCGCTGTCGCGGCCGTTATGGGAAGAACCGGTGCCCTTCTTATGAGCGAAGAGCTGAAGATTCATCGTAAGCATCTGCTTGCCTCCATTCTTTTTGCTGTATCCGAATCAGGTTCGGATAGATTTTCTGAATGTCTGTCAGTCCTGTCATGATCGTACGAAGCACGATCTGCGCGCGCTCCTGCGCCTTTTCGTCCATTCCCTCAGGAAGGATGCAGCTCAGGTAGCCGTCCCTCACCTCGACCCTCGGCTCGACGCCGGCAACCTGGCAGAGGGCGTTCACGCCGGTCTGCGTCAGCGCGGAGACCGCACAGCAGACCAGATCGTATCCCCGTATCCTTTTGGCGCCCGCATGGCCCGCCGCTTCAAAGCCGCACAGCCTGCCGCCGTCAAAAGTATAGACCGTGATGGTGGTCATCTCTTAGCCGATCTTGGTGATTTCCACCTTGGTGTACGGCTGACGATGGCCCTGCTTACGGCGATAGTTCTTCTTGGACTTGTACTTGAAGACGATGATCTTCTCGCCACGAATCTGGCCGACGACCTTGCCCTCAACCTTCACGCCCTCGACAACCGGGGTGCCGACCTTGACGTCGCCCTCGTTGCCCACGAGCAGAACGTCGAAAGAGACCGTGGAGTCAACGGCCGCATCGATCTTCTCGATGTAGATCACGTCGCCCTCACTAACGCGGTACTGCTTGCCACCAGTCGCAATAATAGCGTACATTTGGTGACACCTCCTAATGATTTACTCGCCGGGTTTAGGTATGCCGGAATTTCAGGCATTTTAACAAAACCAGCCCCGAGCGGCTTGCCTTCCTATCATACCAGCTTTTTGTACCTGTGTCAACGTTTTTTCCTGCTGTTTGCAAGAAAAATCTTCTGTTTTCCCACGTCAATAGCCGGTTGCTTCCTCATTTTTGACGATCTTGACGATGCGGCTGGTGCCCAGGCGCGTCGCGCCCAGCTCGATGAATTTCTCCGCATCCGCCAGCGAGGCGATGCCTCCCGCCGCCTTGATTCCCTTGCCCGGGGCCATGTGGGCCTTCATCAGCGCCACATCCTCAAACGTCGCGCCCGCGGTGGAGAAGCCCGTGCTCGTCTTGATGAAGTCCGCGTCCGAGCGGCTGACGATTGAGCACATGCGGATCTTCTCCTCCTCGGTCAGCAGACACGTCTCGATGATCACCTTGAGCGGCTTGCCCGCGCACGCCGCCTTGATCGCGTTGATCTCGGCGAGCACCTCGTCGTCATGCCCGTCCTTGAGCATGCCGATGTTGATGACCATATCGACCTCGTCCGCGCCGTTTTTCACCGCGTCCGCCGCCTCAAACACCTTCGCCGCCGTGGTGGAATAGCCCGTCGGGAAGCCGATCACCGTGCACACGCCGACCCGGCTGCCCTTCTCCTGCATGTACGCCTTGCAGCGCGCGACATAGCTCGCCGGGATGCACACCGTCGCGGTGCCGTAGCGGATCGCGTCGTCGCAGATCTCCCGAATCTGCGCCCATGTGGATTCGGGCTTGAGCAGCGTGTGATCCACCATCGAAAGAATCCTTTTCAGTTCCATAGACATCCTCCTTCATCAACCCTGTTTTCAGCCATTATACCGCAAAAACCGGACGCCCGCAACGCCGCGCGCCCTTCCATTTTGCGTCCGTTTGTCGTATACTTGAGAAAAGCATCTGCAAAACAGGAGGAACCTGCTTATGATCATCGGCATGAGAGGACATGACTTTGGCCGCATGGAGCCCGACCAGCTGGCCGAGAGAATCGCTTCACATGGCTTTGCCGCCACGCAGCTGGCCTTCGGCAAGGCGTTTGTGCAGAGCCCGGAGACCTACATGACGGACGAGCGCCTCACCGCCATCCGCGATACCTTTGCCGCGCATGGGATCGCCGTGCCCGTCATGGGCTGCTACGTCAGCGCCAGCGACCGCGACCCTGCCAAGCTCGAGGCCGCCAAAGCCAAGTTCGCCGAATACCTGCGCGCCAGCGTGAAGCTCGGCGCCGGCTGCGTCGGCACGGAGACCACGCACTTCACCTTTGACGAGTCCGAGCGGGAGCCTGCCTACGCCCGCCTGGTCGATTTTACGCGCGCTGCCGTCGCCGTTGCCGAGGCATGCGGCGCGACGGTGGGCATCGAGCCCGTCGCCTATCACACGCTCGCCACGCCGGAGCTGACCCGCCGGCTGCTGGACGACGTGCCCAGCGACCACCTCAAGGTCATTCTCGATACGGCGAACCTCGTCCCCCCGGGCGAATCGCGGCCCGAGGCGCAGCATGACCTGCTGGCGCGCGCGCTCACCCTCTTCGGGGACAAGATCTGCGCGCTGCACGTCAAGGACGGCGTTTGGAACAGCGAAAACCGTTGGGAGAACCGTCCGCTCGGCGAGGGCATCATGGACTGGCCCGCGCTGATGCCCCGCCTGCGCGCAAACAACGACACCCTCTGTGCGCTGCGCGAGGAGGTCTGGCCGGGCCGCGCAGACGAGGAATACGCGATCATGCGCAGATGGGCCCAGCTATGACGACGCGCAGGGAAGCGATCGACGCCTGTCTCAGCCTGCCGGACGCCTGCGAGGACTATCCCTTTGACGACAACTGGACCGTCATGCGCCACCAGACGAACAGGAGGATGTTCGCCGCGATCTACGACCGTGAGGGGCGCATCTGGATCAACGTGAAGGCGGAGCCGAACTGGGCCGACTTCTGGAAAACCGTCTACCCCGCCGTCGTGCCGGCGTACCACATGAACAAGCTGCACTGGGTCAGCATCATCCTGGACGGCAGCATGTCCGATGAGGAGATCTTCCACCTCATCGACGACAGCTACCGGCTCACCGCGCCCAGGCCCAGGCGCAGTCCGCAGCCAAAGGCATAACCGCAAAAGAGGCGTCCCGCAATGGGCGTTGCTTATAAGACAATGAACAACCCCAGCAGTGCGAACTGCTGCGGCTGTTCTTGTATGATATCCTGCTAACCAGGAATATGGAATCGACCCAATCAACTCGTCGTGTTTTTTTGAAAAAGCATTGACTTTCCAGTTTGCTGTAATGATACAACAGTGACGGAAAGGAGTGGACTGATATGAAAATCGCTGAATTCTCAGCGCTTTGCGGATGCAATCCCAAAACCCTTCGGTACTATGACTCAGAAGGGCTCCTGAAGCCCGTTGAGGTGGATCAGGATTCAGGATATCGTCATTATACAGCAGATCAGGCGATTGCTTATATCAAGATCAAGAACCTGCAGAGAGCCGGATTTACCATCGGCGAAATACGGATCCTTCTGGGAAAAAGTGATTCTGAGATCTACGATGCATTTGAAAGCAAGATCGCCGAAGTGGAAAAGAAGCTGCTGGAAATCAGGGAAATTCAGAAAACCTATCAGTCCGAGATGACAGAGATGAAGAACAGAATCAAAGCGCTGAAGGAATCTCTTGCAGATTCAAGGGTTTCATACGACCCAACAGAGGAATTCGGCCTCAACCATGAGAAATACCTCGAAGCAATTGGAAAGGTTGATGCTCTTCTGGATGAAATCATCCGGAATGAGAAGCTGTCGAATATTGAGATCGTTGACAATGAAGGCAATGAAGAGGCCTATCTTGAAGACTGTCTGAACAATCCCGATTATGAAACGGTATACGAAAAACACGGATGGAGGTTTTTTAGGGATTTATATGATGAGCTTCCGGAAATCCATGCGAATGAGGGCTATTTGTTTCTGTTCAAAATCGTACCCGGCAAAGGCAACAAGGTCTGGTTTGCCAGCACGGTCATCGGTCTGATGCTTGATCGGGTTGGAAAGAGCCCAAGAATCGGATGTACCGCGAATGATTCCGAGGACGGCCAGAACCATTTCTGGCTTGTCAGGTATACGAAAAATGAATCCATCCAGGAGGGCTCCTGATGAATCCGTACGAGTTTGACATGATGAGATTGGATGACCTGTATCATCGATACACAGGCGTTCCTGAATGGGCAAAGGCTGAACACCTCGAAAGACATCTGCCTCAGATTCAAATATGGCGAATGACGGATCAACCTAAAACAGCCCGGAAAAGACATCATCGCAGGAATTCCGGTTTTCAAGGCATCTGACAGCATTTTGCATCACTGCGTTCCAGACAGGAAGCCGCGAGAGCGGCTGTCTCCAGCATGTCAAAGGCGTGACCATAAAGAGTCACGCCTCAGACCATCAACAAACTCTCGCGAAAAGTGGGAGTTTGTTTTTTTAGTTGCA
>JBJEUI010000283.1:76845-81279 GCA_051883755.1 Candidatus Ventricola sp. | reverse complement strand
CTGAACGTCGGCGACTACGTCGTGCACGAGACGCACGGCATCGGCATCTATCAGGGCACCAAGCGCCTGACCAGCGAGGGCGCGTCCCGCGATTATCTGGTGGTGCAGTACCTGGGCAGCGACAAGCTGTACGTCCCGGCGGATCACCTCGACCGCATCCAGAAGTACATCGGAGGCGGCGAGGGCGCGGCGCCCAAGCTCTCGCGCTTGGGCGGCAAGGACTGGGACAAGCAGAAGAGCAAGGTTCGCGAAAGCCTCAAGGAGCTGGCGTTTGATTTGGTGCAGCTCTACGCCCAGCGCCAGAAGAACAAGGGCCACGCGTTTGGCAAGGACACGCTCTGGCAGCAGGAATTCGAGGAGAACTTCCCCTACGAGGAGACGCCGGACCAGCTGCAGGCGACCGAGGAGATCAAGCGCGATATGGAGCGAGAGGAGCCGATGGATCGCCTGCTGTGCGGCGACGTGGGCTACGGCAAGACCGAGGTCGCGCTGCGCGCCGCCTTCAAGGCCGTGATGGACGGCAAGCAGGTCGCCATCCTCGCGCCGACGACCATCCTCGCGCAGCAGCACTACAACACGCTGCTGCGCCGGTTCGAGGGCTTCCCGGTAGAGGCCGACGTGCTCAGCCGCTTCTCCAGCCCCAAGGAGCAGAAGGAGACGCTGCGAAGGCTCAAGGACGGCGAAATTGACATCGTGGTGGGCACACACAAACTGCTCGGCCAGAATGTGAAGTTCAAGGACCTGGGCCTGCTCATCGTCGACGAGGAGCAGCGCTTCGGCGTGGGCCACAAGGAAACCATCAAGAACATGAAGAAGACGATCGACGTGCTGACGATGTCGGCCACGCCGATTCCGCGCACGCTGCACATGTCGATGGTCGGCATCCGCGACATGAGCCTGCTGGAGACCCCGCCGCAGGCGCGCTATCCCGTGCAGACCTACGTCATGGAGTATCAGGACAGCGTCATCCGCGACGCGATCCTGCGCGAGATCGGCCGCGGCGGCCAGGTCTTCTTCCTGTACAACCGCGTCAGCTCGATTGAGCAGTGCCACCGCCAGCTTCAGCGGCTGGTGCCGGAGGCCCGCATCGCCATCGCGCACGGCCAGATGAAGGAAAATGTGCTCGAGGACGTGATGCTGGACTTCAGCCAGCAGAAGTACGACGTGCTGCTGTGCACGACGATCATCGAGTCCGGCCTGGACATTCCGCTGGCGAACACGCTGATCATCTACGACGCGGATCACTTCGGCCTCTCCCAGCTGTACCAGACGCGCGGCCGCGTGGGCCGCAGCAACCGTCTGGCGTACGCGTACTTCACCGTGCGCCCGGGCAAGGTGCTCTCCGAGACGGCACAGAAGCGCCTGGACGCCATCCGCGAGTTCACGGAGTTCGGCTCGGGCTTCCGCATCGCCATGCGTGATCTGGAGCTGCGCGGCGCGGGCAACCTGCTCGGCCCGCAGCAGAGCGGCCATCTGGCAAACATCGGCTATGACCTGTACTGCAAGCTGCTGGAGGAGGCGGTGCTGGAGGCGCAGGGGCAGGAGCCGGTCAAGAACAGGGACATCGAGACGCGCATGGACGTGCATGTCAACGCGTACCTCCCGGCGGAATACGTCACCGGCGACCGGCAGCGGCTGGAGGTCTACAAGCGCATCGCGTCCATCCGCACAGCGGAGCAGCGCGACGACATCGAGGATGAGCTCATCGACCGCTTTGGCGACGAGCCGCAGTGCGTGGCCAACCTGGTCGCCGTCGCCTACCTCAAGGCGCTGTGCATGAGCCTGGGCATCGACCGCGTGATGCAGGCGGACGGCCGCATGGACATGCGCTTCAGCGCCGACGCGCAGGTGGACGGCGAGAAGCTCTTCAAGGCGATGCAGGGCTTTGACAAGCGGCTGACGCTCAATGCCTCCGCGCCGGTGACGCTGTCGCTGCGCGACCGCACGGTGAACAGGGAGGATATGCTGCACCTGTCCGCCAAGGTCATGGAGCGGCTGATCGACCGGATGAATCGCGTTTGACAGGATTTGGGGGTTGCTTTTTGGAGGCGGATCGTGTACAATGGTCAGGTAGAGTGTGATGACGGATGGAGCTCATGCAATGCGAGGGTGTGAACCTTGTCAGGGCCGGAAGGCAGCAGCAATAAGCATTGTATCGTGTGTGCCGTGGGATTTTCTGCCCCGAGCATTCTACGACTTCAGCGATGCAGCGTCGGGTTTATCCCGGCGCTTTTTGCATGTGAAGACCGAGCTTGTCCGGGTCAGTGCGTACTGGCGCGCAGATGTGGTATACTATACAGAATTCAGACCTTGGGAGGGCAGAGCATGAAAACGGGACTTGTTCTTGAGGGCGGCGCGATGCGCGGCATGTACACGGCGGGCGTGATCGACAGCTTTCTTGATCACGATGTGCAGGTGGACGGCATCCTCGCCGTGTCCGCCGGCGCATGCTTTGGCTGCAACCTCTTTTCGAAGCAGCGCGGCAGGGTCCTGCGCTACAACAAGCGCTTCATGGGCAATCCGCGCAACGTGAGCCTGCGCTCGCTGCTCACCACCGGCGACATCATCAACCGGGAGTTTGCGTATTACACGATTCCTACGCAGTACGACGTCTTTGACGAGGCGGCGTTTGAAGCGCACGGCGGCGAATACTGGGTGGTCGTCACCAACGTGGAGACGGGCGAGGCGGAGTACATGCAGATGCACCATCTGCTCGAGGATATCGAGATGATGCGCGCGAGCGCGTCCATGCCCTTCTGCTCGCGGATGGTCGAGATCGGCGGAAAGAAATATCTGGACGGCGGCATCGCCGACAGCATTCCCGTACGCCAGGCCATGACCATGGGCTTTGACAAGGTGATCGTCGTGCTGACCCAGCCGCTTTCCTACCGCAAGAAGCCGATGAACCCGGCGATGATCAAGGCGTATTACAGAAAGTATCCCAACCTCTGCCGGACGCTCCTTGAGCGCCACGAGCGCTACAACGCGCAGACCGAGGAGGTCAGGCGGCTGGAGCAGGAGGGGAAGATCTTCGTCATCCGCCCGCAGGAGGCGCTGAACATCCGACGGCTTGAAAAGGATCCTGCGGAGCTCGAACGCGTGCATGGGCTTGGCTTTAAGGACAGCGAGGAAAGCATGGCGGCGCTCAAGGCCTATTTGGAAGCATAAGTGAAGCCCCACAGGTTTTTGCCTGCGGGGCTTTGCCATCACGCCTGTTCTTCTTCGCTCATTTTGTCCAGCAGCGCTGCCGCCGTCTCGACAAAGCGGACGCAGGGGCGAACCCTGTAGTATTCCGCCGTGCGCGCGGAGGGATCCTTCTTCAATTCGCCCAGATGCGCGAGCAGCTCCCGGCAGACGATGGTGGTGTGCTCGGCCTTGAACTGCTCCACCAGGCTGCGCACGCGGGCGTAGTGCGCGGTCTTCAGGGCCAGATTGCCGGTTTCACAATAGCCCCATTTGAGGCCGGCGACCATCAGCATGCCGGTGACGGCACCGCAGGTCTCGCGCATGCCGCCCATGCCGCCGCCGAAGGAGGAGGCGAGGCGAAGCGCCATGTCCTGATCAAGCCCCAGATCATCAGCAAACGCGCCGACGACCGCCTGAGAGCAGGAGCAGCCGGAAAGAAAGAGCTCGCGGGCCTTTTCTGCGTGGTTCATGGGAATCCCTCCGTAATTTGTTTTTCCTGTTTTTGAATGATATAGGAAGAAAAACGAAATGTCAACAAAAAACGCGAACGCCCCTTTTCTTCGCGCACAAATGATGGTATAATGAGTCAAATCTCAGGAGCCTTTAATTCGATCCCGTGAGGTCGGCAAGGCGGCAAATAGCGTTTGGGTCTGTATGGACTTTGTTTGCCCTGTCCCGATCTCGGGACAGGGTGTTTTTGTATGCAGTCAGACGAAAAGGAGAGACGGTTATGGCGGCCAGGCTTGAATTCAAGGCGGACATCATGGATGAGCAGGGCGTAAAGCGCGCGCTTCGCCGCGTGGCGCACGAGATCATCGAGAACAACCGGGGCGTCGAGGGCCTCACGCTCGTGGGCATTCAGCGCAGGGGTGTGGTGCTGGCCCGCATGCTGCAGGAGCTGATTGAAGAGGTGGAGGGCGTCAGGCTCCCCATGGGCGTGCTGGACATCACGTTCTACCGCGACGATCTGTCTAGCCTCACAGAGCACCCGGTGGTCAACACCACCGACCTGCCCTTCCAGGTGCAGAACGCCCGGATCATCATGGTGGACGACGTGCTCTACTCCGGCCGCACGGCGCGCGCGGCGATGGACGCGATCTGCGACATGGGCCGTCCGGCGCTGATTCAGCTGGCGGTCATGGTCGACCGCGGCCACCGCGAGCTGCCCATCCGTGCGGACTACGTGGGCAAGAACCTGCCCACCAGCAAGAGCGAGATGGTCGGCGTGAACGTGCCGGAGATCGACGG
>JBJEUI010000283.1:0-76745 GCA_051883755.1 Candidatus Ventricola sp. | reverse complement strand
ACCTGCCCACCAGCAAGAGCGAGATGGTCGGCGTGAACGTGCCGGAGATCGACGGAAACCTCAGCATCGTGCTCTATGAAATCAAGCCGGCATGATGCCGGCTGCATTTCCGACGAAGGCTGATCAATCCCGCTGCTTCGTGCCCGAGGCATTGCAAAAGGATAACCATAACAACGATTGACGGAGGCTGAACATGAAGAGAAAAGACCTGCTCGGCCTTGACGGCGTGAGCCGCGAGGAGATCACAAGCATCCTGGATGCCGCGATGACCATGCGCCAGGTTGTGCGCTCGAGCAACAAGAAGACCGCGCATCTGCAGGGCAAGTCCATCGTGACGCTGTTCTATGAGAACTCCACGCGCACCCGCATGTCCTTTGAGCTGGCGAGCAAGTACATGTCCGCGGCGGCGGCGAACATCTCCGCCAGCGCGTCCTCTGTGGCCAAGGGCGAGACGCTGATCGATACCGGCGTGACGCTGGATCAGATGGGCACGGACGTGATCATCATCCGCCACCCGATGTCCGGCGCGCCGGCGCTGCTGGCCAGGCACGTCAGGGCCAGCGTCATCAACGCGGGCGACGGCATGAACGAGCATCCGACGCAGGCGCTGCTGGACATGATGACCATGCGCGAGCACCTGGGCGGGCTGGACGGCATCAAGGTGGCCATCTGCGGCGACGTGATGCACTCCCGTGTGGCGCGAAGCAACATCTACGGCCTGACCACCATGGGCGCAAACGTCGTGCTCTGCGCGCCGCCGACGCTCATCCCGCCCCGGATTGAGGAGCTGGGCTGCTGCCTCGCGCCGACCATCGAGGACGCCTGCGAGGGCGCGGACGTCGTGATGGGCCTGCGTATCCAGCGCGAGCGCCAGCAGAAGGGCCTGTTCCCGTCCGTCGCGGAGTACTGCGACCACTGGGAGATCACCCCGGAGCGCGTGGCGCTGGCGAAAAAGCACGCGCTGGTGATGCACCCCGGCCCGATGAACCGCGGCGTGGAAATCGCATCCAGCGCGGCGGACAGCGATCAGTCGGTGATCGCTCAGCAGGTGGAGAGCGGCGTGGCGGTCCGCATGGCGCTGCTCTACATGCTCACCCGAAGGGAGGCCTAAGGATGGACAACACGATTCTCATTCGCGGCGGCCGCGTGATCGATCCGAAGAACGGCATCGACGCGGTTCTGGATGTTCTGGTCAGGGACAGAAGAATCGCCTGCGTCGGCGAAAGCCTGAGCGCAGAAGGCGCCCCGGTGCTGGATGCGGCGGGAAAGGTGGTTGCGCCGGGCTTCATCGATATGCACTGCCACCTGCGCGACCCGGGTCAGGAATACAAGGAGGACATCGTCTCCGGCACCCGCGCCGCGGCGCGCGGCGGCTTCACGGGCGTGTGCTGCATGCCCAACACCCATCCGGTCAATGACTGCGCGGCGGTGACGCGCTACATCCTGGAGAAGGCCGAGACACAGGGCAGCGGCGTGCACGTCTACCCGGTCGGCGCCGTCTCGAAGGGCCTGGAGGGCAAGGAGATGGCGGAGATCGGCCGCATGAAGCAGGCCGGCATCATCGCGATCTCCGACGACGGCAGGCCCGTTACCAATTCCAACCTGCTGCGCCTGGCGATGCAGTACGCCGATCACTTCGGTGTGTTCATCATGAGCCACAGCGAGGATAAGAGCCTCGTGGGCGACGGCGTGATGAACGAGGGCTTCATCTCCACCAAGCTCGGTCTGCCAGGCATCACCCGCGCGGCGGAGGAAGTGATGATCGCGCGCGACATCCTCGTGGCCGAGGCCGAGGGCAAGCGCATCCATCTGTGCCATGTCTCCACGAAGGGCGGCGTGCAGCTGGTGCGCGAGGCGAAGGCGCGCGGCGTGCGCGTGACCGCTGAGACCACGCCGCACTACATCGGCGCGACGGACGACTGGGTCATCGGCTATGACAGCAACTGCCGCGTCAACCCGCCGCTGCGCGAGGAGAGCGACAGGCAGGCCTGCATCGCGGGCCTTGCGGACGGCACGCTCGACGCGATTGCGACCGACCATGCGCCGCACCACGAGGACGAGAAGCGCGTGGAATTCCACATCGCAGCCAGCGGCATCAGCGGCTTTGAGACGGCGTTCTGCGTGAGCCACACGAAGCTGGTCAGGGACGGCCACATGACGCTCAGCCAGCTCATCGGGAAGATGAGCACGAACCCGGCGAGGCTGCTGGGCGTGCCGGGCGGCGAGCTGACCGTGGGCGCGCCGGCGGACATCGTCGTGCTCGATCCGGACAGGGAAGTGACCGTGGACGCGCGCAGATTCGTCTCCCGCGGACACAACACGCCGTTTGACGGCAAGACCTACTTCGGCGCCGTCTGCGCGACGATCGTCGGCGGACGCGTGATCGATCACGAGTGACTCCTTTTACCGGCTGCGGCCGGTTCCCCTCCCTCAGGAGGGAGGCTGAAACACTGCTTGAAACAACCGCGAAGCGAAGAAGGGAGTCTGAGGGATGAAATCCCTCAGGCGGGGTGCGCGGCAGCCGCCCCGCCGTTTCCCTGACATAGAGAGGACAACAGGAGGAAAACGTTATGAATATCATGGATCAGCTGGCCAAGCGCATCAGCGAGCTCAAGAACCCGACCGTCGCCGGTCTGGACACCCGCATCGAGTACCTGCCGGAGAAGTTCGTGCAGGCGATTCTGCCGGAGGGCATCCGGTCCTTCGAGGACGCGGCCGAGGCCGTCTATCAGTACAACGTCCGTCTGGTGGATGCGCTCTGCGACATCGTGCCGGCTGTCAAGGTGCAGGTGGCGTACTATGAGATGTACGGCGTGGCGGGCATGGCGGCCTTTGAGAAGACCATGGCCTACGCGAAATCGAAGGGCATGATCGTCATGGCAGACGTGAAGCGCAACGACATCGGCGCGACCGCCGCCTGCTATGCCAACGCCTATGTCGGCAAGACCCCGATGCCCTACGGCGAGGAGAAGGCGTTCTCCGCCGACATCGCGACCATCAACCCGTACCTGGGCGTGGACGGCATCAAGCCGTTCACCGAGGCCTGCGCTGCAAACGGCACCGGCGTGTTCGCGCTGGTGAAGACCAGCAACCCGTCCTCCGGCCAGCTGCAGGACATGAAGTATGAGGACGGCCGCACGCTGTACGAGGCCGTGGCCGATCTGGTTGAGGAATGGGGTGAGGGCACCCGCGGCGAGACGGGCTACTCCGTCATCGGCGCGGTCGTCGGCGCGACCTATCCGCAGCAGGGCACCGCGCTGCGTGCGCGCATGCCGCACACCTTCTTCCTCGTGCCGGGCTACGGCGCGCAGGGCGCGACCGGAAAGGACATCGCCGGCTGCTTCGACGCAAACGGCAACGGCGCGATCGTCAACGCGTCCCGTTCCATCCTGTGCGCCTGGAAGAAGCGCGAGGGCGTGCCGTTTGACGTCGCCGCCCGCGACGAGGCGCTGCGCATGCGCGAGGATCTTTGCACCAGCCTGAAGGAAATGGGCAAGGAGATCAGGTAAACCTCATCCGCCCTTCGGGCACCTTCCCCAGGGAGGAAGGATGATTAGCGATCAAATGCATGATGCTGCCGCGAAGCGGAGAAGGGAGTCTGAGGGATGAATCCCTCAGGCGGGGTTTGGGGCGGCAGCCCCAAAAAGGAGTTGCCATGAAAGATATCGACGCGAAGGTTCTGTCCTCGGATGTTCTGGCCGAGGGCCTGATCCGCATCATTCTGCAAGCGCCGGAAATTGCCAAGGACGCGAAGCCCGGCCAGTTCATCCACATGCTCGTGCCGGACAATGCGCATGTGCTGCGCCGCCCAATCAGCCTGATGGCGATGGACGCCGCCGCCGGCACGCTGACGCTGGCCATCCAGCCCAAGGGCCGCGGCACGCAGATCCTCTGCGCGCTGAAGCCGGGCGACGCTGTGCGCTGCCTGGGCCCGCTGGGCGCAGGCTTTGACGGCGGAGACGCGAAGACCATCTACTTTGTCGGCGGCGGCGTGGGCGTCGCGCCCGTGTGCGGCGCGATGGACGCGTTTGCGACGCAGACGTCCTGCGCGTTCTTCGGCTTCCGCACGAAGAACCATGTCTACGGCATGACGCAGGCCCCGTGCCGGGTCGTGGCCGTCAGCGACGACGGCAGCATCGGCGAAAAGGCGCTGGTGACCAAGCCGCTTCTTGAGGCGATTGCCGAAAAGAAGCCGGATCTGATCATGGCCTGCGGCCCGACGCCGATGCTCGCGGCGGTGCAGAGGATCGCCCTTGAGCAGGGGATTGCGTGCCAGCTCTCCCTGGAGGAGCGCATGGGCTGCGGCATCGGCGCGTGCCTGGGCTGCAACGTGAAGATCCTGCTCCCGGACGGCGGCTGGTGCTACAAGCGCGTGTGCAAGGACGGTCCGGTGTTTGACGCGAAGGAGGTGGCGTTCGGTGGCTGATCTTTCCCTCGATCTGTGCGGCGTGCACTTCAAAAACCCGATCATCGCCGCGAGCGGCACCTTCGGCTTTGGCCGCGAGTACGACGAGCTGTACGATATCAGCGCCCTGGGCGGTATCTCCGTCAAGGGCCTGTGCCTGGGCGGACGCATGGGCAATCCGCCCTCCCGCATCACGGAAACGCCCAGCGGCATGCTCAACTGCGTGGGCCTGCAGAATCCCGGCATCGAGAGCTTCATCGAGCACGACCTGCCGTGGCTGCTTGCCAAGGACGTGAACGTGATCGCGAACTTCTTCGGCACCTCCATCGACAGCTACTGTGCAGCGGCGGAGGCGTTCGCGCCCACCGGTGTGCACATGCTGGAGATGAACATCTCCTGCCCGAACGTGCACGACGGCGGCGTGGCCTTCGGCGTGAAGCCGGAGAGCGTATACGAGATCACCAAGGCGGTGAAGGCGCACAGCCGCCAGCCGCTGATCGTCAAGCTGACGCCCAACGTTTCGGACATCACCGAGAATGCGCTGGCGGCGCAGGAGGCGGGCGCGGACGCGATCTCGCTGATCAACACGCTGACCGGCATCGCGGTGGACGTGCACAGGCGCCGCATGATCCTCTCCAACAACACGGGCGGCCTGTCCGGCCCGGCGGTGCGCCCGGTGGCGCTGCGCATGGTCTGGCAGTGCGCCAAAAAGGTGAGCATCCCGATCATCGGCCTGGGCGGCATCGAGACGGGCGAGGACGCCGCTGCGTTCATGCTCTGCGGCGCAAAGGCCGTGCAGGTGGGCACCGCGAACTTCACCGATCCGTTTGCCTGCCCGCGCATTGCCAGGGAGCTTGACGCGTACTGCGACGCACAGCACATTGCAAACCCGCAGGAGATCGTCGGCACGCTCAGCTCCTATTGACCGGCGGCCGGCGCTGAACCCCAAAAAGACAGAAAACCGCTTGCGATTTGCAGGCGGTTCTTTTATAATGGCTATATGTGTTTGCCCAGGGGAGGGCAAAAGGAAATGGAGGACGGCGCGTGGAGATTTATACGATTCGCGATGTGGCGCGCAAGGCCGGTGTGGCGGTGAGCACGGTGTCCCGCGTGCTCAACGGACGGCCGGACGTGAGCGAGGAGACGCGCAAAAAGGTGATGGATGTGGTGGAGGAATGCGGCTTCGTGCAGAACCGAAACGCCCGCAACCTCAAAAATACCAAGCCCACCTTTGCGGCGATCATCGTGCGCGGACGAAGAAACGCATTCCTGAACGATATCGCGGAGCAGATGATCGAGTGCACACAGGGTCTCAAAACGCCGTTTTTGATCAAGTACATCGACGAGGAGGACGACGAGTTCGACACGATGCGCCAGCTCTATGCCGAGAAGCGCGCCGCCAGCTTCATCCTGCTGGGCGCGCGCATGGACGAGCGCAGCCAGGCGGTGCGCATCGTGGGCGTGCCGGTCGTGTTCGCAACGGTTGATGCGGGGAACATGGGCTATGAAAACGCGTCGAGCGTCTGCATCGACGACCGGGCGGCGACCCGCGCGATGATGGACAGGATCCTTCAGCAGGGCCATACGCGTGTGGCGGTCATCGGCGGCTGCCGAGACGGCGAGGATATCTTTGCCAAGCGCTATCAGGGCGCGCTGGACAGCCTTGCGGCGCACGGCATCCCCTATGATCCGGACGAGTACGTCCTGTCCCGCTTCTCGCTCGTGGGCGCGTATGAGAGCGCGCTGCGCTTTTTTGAGACGCACCGGGATGTGACCGCCGTGCTCACGATGAGCGACATGATGGCCATCGGCGTGATCCGTGCGCTGCGCGATCTGGGTCTGCGCGTGCCGGAGGATGTGTCCGTCTCGGGCTTTGACGGCGTGGAAATCGCCAGGTACGTCAGTCCGTCGATCACGACGGTCCGCCAGCCGACGGAGGAAATCGCGCGAAAGAGCGTGGAGCTGCTGTGCGATATGCTCGAGGGCGGCGAGGCCCGGCATGTGAAGGTGGGCTACACGCTGGTGGAGGGCGAATCCGTCGCAGAGGTGAGAGACACTTAACTGCGCAAAACAAACAAGGCCGGTTCCCGATGGGAATCGGCTTTTTGTCATGCGGTTAAAGCGGAAAGCTCAGGCGGGTGTGATCCCTGCGCTCCTCGGAGAGGATGCTCTGCACATACTGCCCGAAGAATGTGTCTGTCTGCATCCAGCGCGCGGCCATCTCCGATGCGGAATCAATCGTGTCCATCCGGCCGGAAAAGTAGGCGGCGTTGAGACCCGCCAGCCAGGTCGCCATGGCGCTGGCATCCGGATCGCTGCCCAGCTGCGCTGCAGCCCGGCGAAGCATTGTGCCGGCGAAGAAGGCCGCGGCATACGGACGGAAATGGAGGAGATTCACGTCCGTCTTTCCTGCCGCACCTGCCCAGGCGGCGACGTCCACCGTTTCCGTATGGTACTGCGCGGCGCCGCCCTCGAGCTCAAGCACGCCGTATTGGCAGGGCGAGACGGCAAGCGAGGACGTGACGATTTCCGGCAGGCCGTTATCGCTCGCGGCTGTATGCTGCATATGGATATGCCCGCTCAGGTTGACGGACACGCCGTACCGCTCGTACAGAGAGCGCAGCAGGGAGGCGTTGGCGATGACAAAGCCGTCGGAAAGCAGGCCCGAATGCGCCAGCAGGTTCTGATGACTGACGGCGATAACCTTCGCGCCGTCCTGCTGCGCCCTTTGCAGCTCGGCTTCAAGCCAAGTGAACGTGTTCTGCGCGACCGCGCCCTCCATGTGCCGCGTGTTGGTGTCCAGCATCAAAAGGCGTACACCGGGCACAGGCTCGGCCGTGTAGCTCAGGGAGTACGGGTCGCGGGAGAGCGCCGCATCAAAGCTAAACTCGCGGTAGATTTCGGCGAACTCTTCTGACGTCAGGCTGGGCACGCGCGTGAACGAGTTGCCCTCGAAGGACGCGGACATATAGCTGTGCAGGTCGTGGTTGCCGGGGATGACGAACACGGGAATGCCCGCCTCGCGCACGCTGCGCAGCTTGGCGGCGAGGTCCTCGTGGCTTTTGCGCGCGCCGTTGAAGGACAGATCCCCGGGAAGAATGAGCGCATCCGGACGACGGGCGATCACCTGCAGCAGGAACGCATCCGTCAGCTCATCGACGTACGCCGTCACCTTGCCGTCGCTGTTTTCCAGCATGCGGGTAAAGTATTCGCCGTGATCGGTCAGGGCGGGGGAGAGGTAGTGCAGGTCGGAGGCAATCAGCAGGGTGCAGGGGCTGCTGTGCTCCGCCCGGGCGGCGGGCACCGCCAGCGCCAGCAGCGCGAGCAGCGGGAGAAGCATGCGCATGAATGTGTCCTCCGTTCAGGGAGCGATGGTGCTGATCTCATCCATCCACAGCTGCATCTGCGCGTCGGACGGCATGCGCCAGTCGCCGCGGGGGGAGAGGCCGACGGGCGTGACCTTCGGGCCGTCCGGCATGGCGGAGCGCTTGAACTGCTGGGTGAAGAAGCGGCGCACGAACGTGGTGAGCGCATGGAGGATGGCCTGATGGTCATATTGTCCGTCAAACGCGTAGCAGGCCAGCGCGTAGAGCTTTCTGGGCGACGCGCCGCTGTGCATCATGTGCCAGAGGAAGAAGTCGTGCAGCGCGTATGCGCCGAGCGTGTCCTCCGTGCGCTGGGTCAGCTCGCCCTCCTTGCCGGGAATGAGCTCCGGGGAGATCGGCGTATCCAGGATGTCGCGCGCGACGGCAAGCACCTCGCCGCCGTAGTGGCGGCCCAGCCAGTCCACCAGGTCGCGGATCAGCGTCTTGGGGATGGAGCCGCTCATGTTGTACATGCTCATCTGGTCGCCGTTGTAGGTACACCAGCCCAGCGCCAGCTCGCTCAGATCGCCGGTGCCCAGCGCGAGGCCGCCGACCTTGTTGGCGTAGTCCATCACGATCTGCGTGCGCTCGCGCGCCTGACTGTTCTCGTAGCATACGTCGTGCACATCCGGGCTCTGGCCGATATCGGTGAAGTGCTGTGCGACGGCGGAGCCGATCGGAATCTCCAGACAGGTGCAGCCGATGAGCTCCATCAGCCGGGAGGCATTGCCCTTGGTGCGGCTGCCGGTGCCCAGACCCGGCATGGTGATGCCGTTGATGTCCCGCTTGTCCCAGCCGGTGCGGTCATAGGCATAGGCCAGGGCGAGCAGCGTGAGCGTGGAATCCAGACCGCCGGAGACGCCCAGCACGGCCTTGTGCGTGTGGACATGCTCCATGCGGAAGAGCAGACCCTGCGTCATGATCATCAGCGCCTCTTTCAGCTGCGCCTCGCGATGCGCGCCCTGCGGCACAAACGGCAGCGGGGAGAGCGCCTTGAGCAGGCGGCCGTCCTGCGGCGCAGCCGGCGCGGTCAGGTGCATCCGGTCGATGGACGCGGCCCCGGCAAAGAAGCTCTGGCTCTGGCGGCGCTTGTAGCGCAGCACGTCGCAGTCCACGTCCGCAAGGACATAGGTGGATTCGCGGGAGAAGCGCTCGTTCTCGGCGATCACCGCGCCGTTTTCATACACGCCCGCGTAGCCGGAATAGACCGCGTCGGTGGTGGACTCGCCGTAGCCCGCGCCCGCGTACAGATAGCCGCACAGGCAGCGCGCGCTCTGCTGGCACAGCAGCTGCTGGCGGTAGATGTGCTTGTCGGTCAGCTCGTTGCTGGCGGAGGGGTTGGCGATGAGCAGCGCGCCGGCCTTGGCCAGCCTGGCGCTGGGCTGCTCGGGCACCCAAAGGTCCTCGCAGATCTCCACGCCGAAGGCGAAGCTGCCGCAGTCGAACACGAGCTGCTGGCCGATGGGCGCGGTCTGGCCAAAGAGGGAGACGCTCGCCGGCGCGGCATGGCCGGGGGCGAACCAGCGGGCCTCGTAGAACTCCGCGTGGTTGGGCAGGTATTCCTTGGGGACGAGGCCCAGCCTGCCGCCGGAGACGACGGCGGCGCAGTTGTAGAGCTGGCCGTCGATTTCCAGCGGAAGGCCGACGACGAACGCGGTGTTGACCTGCTTGTCCATCAGGAACCTGAGCGCGTCCAGCGCGCCGCGAAGCAGCGCGGGCTGCAGGAACAGGTCGCCGCAGGTATAGCCGGTGAGGCAGAGCTCCGGAAAGACGCAGAGCTGAACGCCATTGGCGTCGGCGATATCCAGAAGCGCGGCGATTTCCTCCGCGTTTTTTTGCGGGTTTGCGAGGTGCACGCGCGGCGAAGCGGCCATCGTGCGGATCATGCCGGACACGGCGGGCATGGATGCAGACATGAGAAAACTCCTTTCGGGCGGCAAATGCCGCAGTTCCTTTCTATACTTTACCACAATTCGGTGCACGAATAAATAAGAATTGCGGGACACGCCGAATTTTTCGCCGGGTTTAGCGCAAAAGAAAAACCGCCGCGTGCAGCGGCGGGGAGGATCAGGCGCTTTCTTCGCCGGCCTTGGCGGGCAGACCGCTCAGCAGCTGCGCGGCGACCTTGCCGGGATACAGGTTGGGCGCGAGCTTGACGATCTGCTGGAGCAGCTTTTCGCCCTCGCGGCGGTTGTTGCTTGCCAGATACGCGCGCGCAACCCACAGGGAGATGGTGATCTTGTGGAGCTGCTGGCTGTTGCTCTGCACGAGCTTGCGGAGCACCTCGATGTCAGCGCTGCCGCCGGACAGGAAGGCGAGGCACTGCTCGTTGAGCTCGGTGTTGAAGACCATGCGCTTCTTTTCCGGCTTGCCGGTCTGCATGGCCTCAAGCCGGGCTTTGAGGGCGAGCAGCTCGTCCATATACTGCCGCGCGGCGTCCAGGTCGTTCTTCTGCTCGGCGCAGTAGCACAGGTTGCTGACGATGGCGAAGCGGGAGAGCAGGTCGTCCTCCGGCTTCTTCGTTGGATGAATCGTGAAGGAGGAGAGCAGCGCGATCGCCTCGTCAAAGCGGCCCTGCGCGCAGTAGGCATTGGAGACGTGCAGGCGGACAGAGAGCGCGATGTTCTGGTTCTTGATGGGCAGCTGCAGCTTGGGCTCGTAGTCGCGCAGGAAGCCCTCCACGTCCAGCTGGTTGTACAGCCTGGCGAGCAGCTGGCTGTGCATGTTGAACGCTGTCAGGTACTGGGCGAGGATCACGATGACCAGACCGACGGCGGCAATCAGCAGCACCGGAATCGGATTCGCGGCGCGGTTGAGCGCAAGGTACACGCCCACCAGGGCGAGATAGCAGGCGCACAGGATCAGCATGCGGTTTTTGCGCTTGGGAAAGAGTTCAATCATGTCAGTTCGCTCCTTGAGAAATCGATCAATGTATATAGTATATCGGCTGCGCGGGCGAAAAGCAATTCCTTTTTGCGGCGGCCCAAAGGCAGGGAAGCGGCTGCTGAAAATGGAAGCAGGTATGCATGCGCGCCTCCTGCTGTGTGGATGCAGAATGGATGTTGTGTATGTTTTCAGGGAAGAAAAGGGCGGAAATGCGGAAAATACATCTGATGACAAAGACGAAATGAACAAGATAAATATGAAATCTTTGTAAATACAGCCGATTGATAAACTACCATACCAGCTGTATTCTATATATAGAATCGAAGGAAGAAATTGTGAATTTAGGTCAAAAATTCCATCAAGACCGGCAGGAGATTCCATCCGGACCGAGAATAATAAGGAATTACAAAATGGATATCAGGGAAGTACTGCTGAAGACCGGCGAAACGCGCGTATGGCGCACCTACGGCGGCGGCGCTGCACTGGACAGATGGCATGGCCGTGAGGGGAAAAACGGCATGTTTCCGGAGGACTGGGCGGCGAGCACGACGCGCGCCAGCAACCCCGGCAGGGAGGACATCATCGAGGGCCTCAGCCGCGTGACCAGCATGGACGGCGAGCCGTACCTGACGGATGTGATTGCGCGCGATCCGCAGGCATTTTTTGGTCAGGCGCATCTGGAAGCATTTGGCGGAAAGGCCGGATTCCTGGTCAAGCTCATCGACGCGGGCGAGCGCCTGACGATCCAGGTGCATCCCGACAAGCGGTTTGCCAGGGAGATCCTGCACAGCGACTACGGCAAGACCGAGTCCTGGTACATCCTGGGCAGCAATGATCAGGATAAAGCGCCCTGCATCTATCTGGGCTTCAAGCCCGGCGTGACGCGGGCCATGTGGAAGGACATTTTTGAGCGGCAGGACATTCCGGCGATGCTGGACTGCCTGCACAGGATCCCCGTGAAGGCGGGCGAATGCTATTTCATTTCCGCCGGCGTGCCGCACGCCATCGGCGAGGGCTGCTTCCTGGCGGAGATTCAGGAGCCGACGGACTACACCATGCGCACCGAGCTGGTGACGCCTGCGGGCCTCAGGATTCATGAAAACCAGTGCCATCAGGGCGTGGGCTATGAGAAGATGCTCGACTGCTTCCACTATGACGGCGAGCCGCTGGAGCAGACGCTTGAAAGATGGCGCAGCGAGCCGGTCTGCCTGCGCGAGGAAGCGGGCGGACGCGTCGATTCGCTGATCGACACGCGGCAGACGACGCTGTTTTCCATGCGCCGCTTGACGGTGACGGGCACGCTGACGCTTGCGCCCGAGGGCTGCATGAGCATCCTGATGGCGCTGGAGGGGGCCGGCAGGGTGAGGGCTGCCGGCGGCGAAATGACGGTCGGGCAGGGCGACGTGCTGGCTGTGCGCGCGGACTGCCCGGAGATTGAGGTTGCGGCGGACAGCGGCAGCATGACGCTGCTGCAGTGTCTCCCGCCGAGAGCCTGAAAAACACTCAGGTATGTCCCCCGGTGATACCGGGTGATATAAAAAACATTAGGGGAGGAACCCGAAATGAAGAAAGTCCTTGCCGTGGCGCTTGCACTGGTTCTGTGCTTTGCGCTGTGCTCCGTGGCGTCTGCGAAGACCTACGAGCTGAAGATCTCTACCACCCAGACCGACACGTCCATGATCTATGCGGGCCTGAAGGCCGCTGCCGACGAGATCATGGAGAAGACCAATGGCGAAGTGAAGGTTTCCATCTACCCGTCCTCTCAGCTGGGCGGCGAGGAAGACATGATCGACCAGGCGATCGCCGGCATCGGCGTCGCGGTTCTGACCGACGCTGGCCGTATGTCCAACTATGTCAATGACATCGGCATCTTCAACATGGCCTACTTCGTTGACAACTACGAGGACGGCCTGAAGGTCATCGCCACCGACACCTTCAAGGGCTGGACCGATGAGCTGGCGAACGACCACGGCATCCGCGTGCTGTGCTTCAACTACTACGACGGCGCCCGCTCCTTCATGCAGAACAAGGAAGCGAGCACCCCGGCCGATCTGAAGGGCCTGGTCACCCGTACCCCGGGCGCTGCGCCGTACAACGCCTCCATCGAGGCCATGGGCGCGACGCCGTACAACGTTGCGTGGTCCGAGGTGTACAACTCCATCCAGACCAAGGCGATCGACGCGTGCGAAGTGCAGTACACCTCCGCGGTGTCCTCTCACATCTATGAGGTCTGCAAGTACGTGACCAAGACCGAGCACATCAATCTGTTCAACTGCCTGATCTGCGGCGAGGCCTGGTTCAAGAAGCTGCCGGAAGAGTATCAGCAGATCGTGCTGGATGCCTGCTACAACAACGCGTATGAGAACGCGATGGGCATCGTCGCCGCGCAGGCCGACCTGGAGAAGACCCTGGTGGACAACGGCATGACCATCATCGAGGTGGACAAGCAGCTGTTCAACGACGCGGTGGCTCCGGCTTACGAGAAGCTGGGCTGGACCGAGCTGCGCGCCAAGATCTACGAGGAAGCGGGTCTCTGATTCGGTCGATCCGTTCAATGAAAACAGGGGCGAAGGCTCTGCCGGGCCTTCGCCCTTTCTTTTCATGATCCGCGGATGAAAAGGTTATGAAGGAGCGAATCGTTCCCATGAAAAAGATTTACGAAAAGTTCTGCAAGATCGAGCAGTGGATCGCCATGTTCCTGCTGGCGGGCATCACCGTTCTGGTCTTCATCTCGGCGCTGATGCGCACCATCGGCCTGCCGCTGAACTGGGCGCAGGACGCCGCGCTGGTCATGTTCGCGTGGCTGTCCTTCATCGGCGGCGACATCGCGCTGCACTCCACCGGCCTCATCGGCGTGGACATGTTTGTTTCCCGCTTCCCGAAGGCCGTGCAGAAGGGCATTGACATTCTCTTTAAGATCATTATGCTGGTGTTCCTGGCGGTGCTGGTGTACTTCGGCTTCCAGTATGTGATGACCGGCTACAAGCGCCTGATCACCACCCTGAACATCTCCTACGCGTATGTGACCGCGTCCGTTCCGGTCGGCGCGCTGCTGATGATCATCTCCGTGGGCCAGAATCTGTACAAGAGCATCAAGACGCCTGTTGAAAAGTGGGGTGAAAAGGCATGATCGCGGCGATTGGTATTTTCTTTGTCTTCCTGCTGCTGGGCATGCCTGTCGCCTTCGCGATCGGCATCTCCGGCTGGTCCTTCTTCCTGATCCGTGAGCTGCCGCTGAGCATCATGGTTCAGAAGTGTATCTCCACCACCCAGAGCTTCACCATGCTGGCGATTCCGCTGTTCATTCTGGCGGGCAACCTGATGAACGCTACCGGCATCACCCGCCGCCTGATGAATCTGGCGAACGTGCTGTGCGGCCACATGTACGGCTCCGTGGGCCAGGTGTCCTGCGTGCTGTCCACCCTGATGGGCGGCGTTTCCGGCTCCGCCGTTGCGGACGCGGCCATGCAGTGCCGCATCCTCGGCCCGGAAATGCTCAAGCATGGCTACTCCCGCGGCTGGTCCGCTGCGGTCAACGGCCTGTCCGGCCTGATCGTCGCGACGATTCCGCCGTCCATGGGCCTGATCATCTACGGCACCACCGGCGAGGTGTCCATCGGCCGCCTGTTCATGGCCGGCTGGTTCCCGGGCGTGCTGATGATGCTCCTGCTGATGATCGCCGTGCGCTGGTCCGCCCGCAAGTACGGCTACAAGCCGGAGCGCGAGAAGATGGCCCCGGCCAGCGAGATCCTCAAGGTCTGCCTGGATTCCATCTGGGCGCTGCTCTTCCCGGTGATGCTGATCGTGCTCATCCGCTTCGGCATCATGAGCCCGACCGAGTCCGGCGCGTTCGCCTGCGCGTACGCCCTGTTCGTCGGTATGGTGATCTACCGCGAGATGACGCCGCAGATCATGATGCAGACCCTGAAGGACTCTGTCAAGGACGTGACCGTTATCGCGATCATCCTGTGCTTCTCCGGCGTGTTCGGCTACGGCGTCGTCTTTGACGACCTGACCACCACGCTGGCGACCGCGCTGGTGTCCATCACCTCCAACCGCGTGGCGCTGCTGTTCCTGGTCATCGTGTTCCTGCTCATCTGCGGCTGCTTCATGGAGACCACGGTCATCGCGCTGATCCTGACGCCGATTCTCAAGCCGGTCATGGAGAGCGTGGGCGTCGATCCGGTCGTCTTCGGTATGATCATGATGACCTGCGTCACCTTCGGCGTCATGACGCCGCCGGTCGGCACGGGCCTGTACACCACCGCGGACATCATGGGCTGCTCCATCCAGGACGTCGTCAAGGACGGCTGGCCGTTCTATCTGGCGGTCATCCTGGTTGTGGTCGTCATGGTGTTCTTCCCGGATGCCGTGCTCTTCCTGCCCAACCTTGTGTATGGTGTGAGCGCCGTCTAAACGGGACCGCAGTTTTCGGCATGAAGGCGTGTTTTTGTGCATCCATTACGAGAAAGGTCGTAAAAGGGCTGGCAAATGCACGCCTTTTATGCTATAATTGAAATGCAGTGATATACTAGTATATTCGAAGGGATGAGATCGCATGAAAATGAATCGTGCTGCGCTTGCGGATCGCGCTGCGTGGGAAAAGGTCAATGTCGTCCTGCCTCAGTATGATGTGCAGGCCATGGTGGATGCGACGAAGGCAAACCCGATCTGGGTGCACTTCGGCGCGGGCAACATCTTCCGCGGCTTCATTGCTGCCCTGCAGCAGAAGCTGCTCAATGAAGGTCTGGCTGACCGCGGCATCATCGCGGCGGATACCTTCGACTACGAGATTATCACCAGGATCTATGATGCGTTTGACAGCCTGACCATGAACGTCACGCTCAACCCGGATGCGACCACCAGCCGCGAGATTATCGCCTCTGTCGCCGAGGGCCTGCGCGCTGACGCGAAGGATGCGGAGCAGATGGCGCGCTTTGCGGAGATCTTCGTCAATCCCTCCCTGCAGATGGTCTCCTTCACCATCACCGAGAAGGGCTATGCACTGCGCAACATGGCCGGCGAGCTGATGCCGGTTGTCGTCGCAGATATGGCCGAGGGCCCGGACGCCGCCCGTCACGCGATGAGCATCGTCTGCGCCATGATGCTGCGCCGCTTTAACGCCGGCGCGTATCCGATTGCGCTGGTCTCCATGGACAACTGCAGCCACAACGGCGAGAAGCTCAAGAGCTCCGTGCTGGAGATCGCGCACGCCTGGCGCAGCAACGGCTTTGTCGGCGATGATTTCATCGCGTACCTGGAGGACGAGAGCAAGGTGGCCTTCCCGTGGAGCATGATCGACAAGATCACCCCGCGTCCGGCGAAGGTCGTCGAGGAGTCCCTGCTTGCCGACGGCATCGAGGACATGTCCCCGATCGTCACCAGCCGGGGTACGTTCATCGCGCCGTTTGTCAACGCCGAGCGCCCGCAGTACCTGGTCGTCGAGGATCGCTTCCCGAACGGCCGTCCGGCGCTGGAGAAGGCCGGCGTGTACATGACCGACCGCGACACGGTCAACTGCACCGAGCGCATGAAGGTCACCACCTGCCTCAACCCGCTGCACACCGCGCTGGCCGTGTATGGCTGCCTGCTGCGCTACACGCTGATCTGCGAGGAGATGAAGGATGAGGACCTCGTCAAGCTGATCAAGCGCCTCGGCTATGTTGAGGGCCTGCCGGTTGTCGTGGATCCCAAGATCCTCAGCCCGAAGGCGTTCATCGACGAGGTTGTACAGGAGCGCCTGCCCAACGTGTTCATGCCGGATGATCCGCGCCGCATTGCGACCGATACCTCCCAGAAGGTCGGCATCCGCTTCGGCGAGACGATCAAGAGCTACGTGGCCGCCGGCCGCGACCTGAACGACCTGGTCTCCATCCCGCTGGCCATCGCCGGCTGGATGCGCTACCTGCTGGGCGTGGGCGATGACGGCGAGGCGATCGAGATCTCTGCCGATCCGATGAAGGACGACCTGCAGGCGAAGCTTGCGGGCATCGAAGTGGGCAAGCCGGAGACCTACAAGGGTCAGCTGCGCGAGATCCTCGCCAACGAGGTCATCTTCGGCAGCGATCTGGTGAAGATCGGCCTGGCTGAGCGCATCGAGCAGATGTTCGTCGAGGAGCTTGCGGGCCCCGGCGCCGTCCGCGCGACGCTCAAAAAGTACCTCGCGTAATCAGACAAACCACACAGGGCCCGCTGCATTGGCAGCGGGCCGTTTCCCATCAATTTACACAGGACGGTGAAGCCCATGCGTATTGACGAAAGACGCTGTGCCGAAACGGCGAGAGATTACGCGCTGCGTATGCTCAAAGCCAACATCATCTCGATGGAACTGGAGCCGGGCGCGATGGTCAGCGAGAACGAGCTGTCCGCGCAGATGGGCCTGAGCCGCACGCCGGTGCGCGAGGCGCTCATGGACCTGGCCAAGTGCCGCGTGGTGGACGTGCTGCCCCAGCGCGGCAGCCGCATCGCGCTGATCGACTATGCGCTGGTGGAAGAGGCGCGCTTTGCCCGTCAGGTGCTCGAGGTGGCCATCCTTGATCAGGTCTGTGAGCGGGCCACGCCGGTGGATATCGCGCAGCTGCGGCAGAATGTGCGCCTGCAGCTGATGACGCAGGAGCCGGGCATGGATCCGTCACAGGGCATGTTGGAGCTGGACGATGCGTTCCATCAGATGCTCTTCAGGATCGCACAGAAGGAGAACACCTACAGCATGCTCTGCAGCATGACGATCCACTTTGACCGCGTGCGCAGCCTGGCGCTGGGCGTGGTCAAGGACAGCAAGATCATCTCGGATCATCAGGCAATCTGCGAGTGCATCGCCGTGCGCGATGCGCAGCGGGCGAAGGAGATCATGACCGAGCACCTGGGCCGCGTGAAGGTGGACGAAGAAGCGATCCGCCGTGCGTGCCCGCAGTACATCAAGGAGCAGACGAAGGGCTGATGAAGCGGATGATGAGAAAACTGGCGCTGGCGCTGGCCCTGATGCTGGCGCTCAGCACGGCGGCTGCCGGCGAGCAGCAGAGCATGGATGAGCGCGTGGACGAGGTATTCAGCGCGACAAGAACCGTGGGCGGCGCGTTCGTCGTGGCCCAGCACGGCGAAATCGTCTATGAGCGCTACTACGGCGAGCAGCAGAAGACGACGCATGTGCCGGTCAGCGAGGAAACCTATTTCCGCTGCGCATCCGTGACGAAGCTGGTCACGGGCATCGGCCTGATGAAGATGATGGACGAGGGCATTCTTGACCCGGACGAGGACATCAGCACCTATCTGGGGTATAACGTCCGTAACATGAGCTTCAGGAATACGCCGATCACCCTGCGGATGCTGATGTCGCACACGGCGGGCCTGGTGGAGAACAGCTCGTTTGCGCGCAAGGCCAGCATCCTGTCGGACATGATCAGCGTCGAGAAGAAGGCGGGCAGCAACTTCAAAAAGGACGTCCGTCCCGGCAGCCAGTACACCTACTCCAACTTTGGCGCGGGCATTACCGGCGCGATTGTCGAGTCCGTGACCGGGATGGATGTGTCCTCCTACATGCGCGAAACGCTCTTTGAGCCGCTGGGCATCGACGCGGCGTACAGTGCCACGCAGCTGGCCGATCCGGACGACATCGCCGCGACGTACAAAAAGGACGGCTCGCTCTACGCCGCGCCGTCGTATATGCTGCGCCAGGAGTATGTGCAGGAGGCCTCGCCGGACACGCATTACCGCGTGACCATCGGCAGCCTGCTCATCCGGGCGCGCGACCTGGCGAGGCTGGGCATCGTGATCTGCGGCGACGGAACGGTGGACGGCGTGCGCGTGCTCAGCGAGGAGTCCGTCATGGCCATGCGTCAGGAGCACAGCGAGGAGACGGACGGCATCACGCCGGATTCGCCGTACACCTTCTTCACCGTCCGCCAGGATACGCTCTTTGAGGGCCTGCGCGTGTACGGCCATCAGGGCACGGACGAGGGCATCGTCTGCAACCTGTACGTCGAGCCGGAAAACGAGCTGGTGATCGTCGTGATGACCAACGGCTGCAAGACCAACCGCGACGACGGCATTATGCGCATCACGCGCCGACTGGCCGCGATCGCGGAGGACGTGTACATCAAGGGAAATGTGGAGTAAATCCTCCAAAACTGTGGAAAACGTGAAAGCAAAGTGGAGCGTATTCTCCGTGAAATCGACAGTCTGCCGGTTTCTGTGGAGAATGCGCTCCATTTCTTGTCATACAGCGGTTTGGCTTATTTTCTGGCGGGTATGCGCTGGATCAGCCCGATGATCTGCCCGGAGAGCACGACGGTGAGCAGCGAGCAGGCGAGGTTGGGCAGCGGCAGATAGCTGGCGGAGAGCGCGAGGACGATCAGGTCGCTGATCAGGTAGATGCGCTCGATGGGCTGGTGAAGCAGCTGGCCCAGCGTCATCGCCAGGGCATCGTCGCCGCCGGGCGCGCCGCCCGCGCGTACGCTCAGGCCCACGCCCACGCCGACGAACAGCGCGCCGACGACGGCCGCCAGCAGCGGCAGATTGGCCAGCTGCGGCCACAGCGGCGGAAACTGCTCAAAGATGGCATAGAACAGGGAGAAGCCGCCGCCCGCGACGACGGAATAGAAGATGAACAGCGGGCCGAGCGTCTTCAGCCCGAAGAGATAACACGCCACGTTGAGCACGAGGCCCGACACGGACGGCGAGAGATCCAGCCAGTGATGCAGCAGCAGCGTCAGCCCCAGGATGCCGCCCTCCGTGACGCCGGAGAACGCGTGCACATTGTACAGGCCGAAGGCGAGAATGGCGCTGCCCAGCAGGGCAAGCAGACTGGACCGCAGGGAAATGCGCAAGATAACAAATCCTTTCCGAAAGCGTAATACAGCCATCATAATGGAGAGAAGGGAAACTGTCAAGCGGGGAATCAACAGGATTGTGGAGAATATGTGGAGAGATATCGACAGAATGCGAGCAAAAATTGTGGATAAGTGGAGAATCAGAGAGGGAAGCTGCGCATAAAGTCCATTCATTGTGGTTTACGCAGAACTGTGGTACAATAAAAGCATCACAGGAGAAAAGAGGCTGAACGTATGAACAGGGTTACATCGCGCCGGCAGGCCGTGCTTGAGCAGATGGAGCGGGGAAGCATCATGGTGCTCTGCAGCGGAGAAGCGATTCCGCAGAGCATGGACGAGTGCTGCCCGTTTGAGGCGAACCATCATTTCTACTACCTGACCGGCCTGCGCCGCGAGAACATGGCGCTGGTGCTGAGCAGGAGCGCGGGCAAGGACAGGACCATCCTCTTCATCGAGGAGCCGGTGCCGTCGATGGAGCGCTGGACCGGCAGACGCGTGACGAAGGAGGAGGCCGCCGCCATCAGCGGGATCGACGACGTGCGCTATATCGACAGCCTGCAGGAAGAAATCGGCCGCATGATCGACCGCGAGCGCGTGGACGCTGCGTACTTTGACTGTTACCGCTATGCCATGAAGGATCCGGACAGCTGCAACATGCGCAAGGCGCGCGAGTTTGCCTGCGCATACCCGGCGATCACTCTCAAAAACGCGCATCCCATGCTGGCGGCGATGCGCATGATCAAGGATGAGGATGAAATTGCCTGCCTGCGCGAGGCGATCGACCTGACGGACAAGGGCCTGCGCCGCGTCCTTTCTACGCTTGCACCGGGGCAGATGGAGTACCAGGCGCAGGCGGAGTTCGAGTACGCGATCCGGTACAATGGCGCGGAGGACAAGGCCTTTCAGACCATCGCGGGCAGCGGCCTGAACGGCTGCATGCTGCACTACAATACGAATCACTGCCGGATGGAGGCAGGCGCGCTGCTGCTGCTCGATCTGGGCGCCCGCGTGAAGGGCTACAACGCAGACATCACCCGCACCTATCCCGTCAGCGGCACGTATTCCCCGCGCCAGAAGGCGATTTACGACGTCGTGCTGCGCGCCAATCAGGCGGTCGCCGAGGCGGCGAAGCCGGGCCTGACGCTCAAGCAGCTCAACGAGGTCTGCAAGCAGGCGCTGGCCGAGGGGCTGATGGCGCTGGGCAAGATCGATTCGCCGGAGCAGATCGGCACCTATTACATGCACGGCGTGTCGCACCACCTGGGCCTGGACACGCACGACGTCAGCGCGCACGACGAGACGCCGCTTGCCCCGGGCATGGTCATCACCAACGAGCCGGGCCTGTACATCGACGAGGAGCAGATCGGCATCCGCATCGAGGACGATCTGCTCATCACGGCGGATGGCTGCGAGGTGCTCTCGCAGGCGCTGCCGCGCACGACGGAAGAGATTGAGGCGCTGATGGCCCGCTGATGCGGACGGGAAGAGGGAAAGCAGATGAAGCTGAAGATTCAGGCGCGGGCGAAGATCAACTGGACGCTTGACGTGGTGGGCGTGCTGCCCAATGGGTATCACGACCTGGACATGCTCATGCAGTCGGTCACGCTCTGCGACCAGATGACGATGCAGGACGCGGACGCGCTGACGCTGTCCGTGCGCATGGCCGGCGGCTATGTGCCGGCGGACGAAAGCAACCTCGTGCTGCGTGCGGCGCGGGCGCTGCAGGCGCACACCGGCTGCACGAGGGGCGCAGCCATCACGCTGCGCAAGTACATCCCCGTCGCGGCGGGCATGGGCGGCGGCAGCAGCGACGCGGCAGCGGCGCTCAAGGGCCTGAACGTCCTGTGGGGGCTGGGCCTTACGGACGATACGCTGGAGGAGATCGGCCTGACGGTCGGCGCGGATGTGCCGTTCTGCATCCGTGGCGGCCTGCAGCGCGCACAGGGTGTGGGCGAGCGGCTGACGCCCATCCCGATGAAGCGGCCGCTGTACATCGTGGTGTTCCAGCCGTGCCGCGGCCTGTCCACCAAGGAGGTCTTTACCTCCCTGCACGAGGACGGCATCCGCGACGAGGATCGCCCGGACAACGAGGCCGCGCAGCGCGCGCTGCAGCATGGCGACGTGCGTCTGCTGGGCCGTAGCCTGGGCAACGTGCTCGAGCCGGTATCCCGCCGCCTGCGGCCGGAGATCGACAGGGCCATTCGGGAGATCGAGGCATCCGGCGCGGTGGGCGCGCGCATGACGGGCAGCGGCTCGGCGGTGTTCGGCGTGTTCCTGCACGCGGGCGCGTGCCGCAAGGCTGCGCAGGAGCTGCAGAAGATCTATCCCGCCTGCCGGATGATGCGCACCGCGGCGTGCGGCGTGGTGATCGAGGAAGACGCATAAATATCACAAAAAATGGTGATCCTTGCGGATATCAAACCAATGGATGGGAGATGTTCGCATGGGTCGCCTTTTTGGTGCTGTTCTTGTGTTCGCCGTTCTGGCCTCTGCCGCACTGCGCTTGCCTGTGAGGGAGAGGAACCTGCCCGCGCAGCCGGTGTTCTTCAGCATGCTCTTTCCGCAGCTCGTGCCGCTGCAGGGGCTTGAGGCCACGGCGGGAGAGGCGGTGCTGCTGTGAGCGGGTGGGGACAGCGCTTCCTGGCTGCGCTGCTGTGCGCCGCGCTGCTCGTGGTGATGGGCGCGCAGGAGGCCCGCGCGGCGGTCTACTGGGGCTCGCGCGGCACGCAGGTGCGCCAGGTGCAGCAGAAGCTCAAGCAGTGGGGCTATTATGACGGCGAGGTCGACGGCGTCTTCGGGCAGGCGACGTATGACGCGGTCGTGCTGTTTCAGCGCCGAAACGGGCTGACGGCGGACGGCGTGGTCGGGACGAACACGCTGAACGCATTGGGCATCTCCGATACGGCCGTCCCGGCGGTGGCGGCTTCGGCCAGCACGAGCAACTCCTACGCCAGCGATGTGGAGCTGCTGGCACGGCTCATCCACGGCGAGGCGCGCGGCGAGCCGTATGTGGGCATGGTGGCGGTCGGCGCGGTGGTCCTCAACCGCGTGAAGAGCAGCAAGTTCCCCAATACCATCGCCGGTGTGATCTACCAGTCCGGTGCGTTTGACGCGGTGAAGGACGGACAGATCAACCTGACGCCCAATGAGCAGAGCCGCCGCGCGGCGCGCGACGCGCTCAACGGCTGGGACCCGACGGGCGGATGCCTGTACTACTACAATCCCGCGACGGCGACGAGCAAGTGGATCTGGACGCGCGAAGTCAGGCTGAACATCGGCGAGCACAGCTTTGCGGTGTGACGGGAGGCGCGGCATGGAGAGGGAAAAGAAAAAGCGCCTTCGCTTCGGCACGGGGCTGACGGCGCTGTTTGCGGTGCTGCTGTGCCTGTCGCTCGGGGTGAACGCCGTGCAGAGCGCGGACAACCGGGAACTCAGGACCCGGCTGTCCATGGAGCGGCAGCGGGACATGACGGACGTGGTCAGCGCGATGGCGGATATCGAGGTGAACCTGCAGAAGCTGCTGATCGCCTCGGGCGCGAGCCAGAGCGTGAACCTGCTCAGCGAGACGGCGCTGCTGGCGCAGCACGTGGAGAGCGGGCTGTCGCGCCTGCCGCTGAGCCACGAGGCGGCGTCCGGCGCGATGAAGTTTGCCGGGCAGATGGGCGATTATGTGATGACGCTGGCGGCGCAGGTTTCCGGCGGCGGCATGCTGACCACCGGCGACGAGGCGCAGATTGAGCAGCTGCTGACGGCCTGTCAGGGGCTCAACGCGCATCTGAGCAGCGTGAGCGAGCAGCTCTACACCGAGCCGATGGGGGAAATCGACCTGTACGCCGATGCATCCGACAACTGGCCGGAGGCGGCGATTGCCGGCGACAGCGGCATGGATTATCCGTCCCTGATCTACGACGGCCCGTTTTCTGACGGACGCACGGCGGGCATGCCCAAGGGACTGACGGGGGCGCGCGTGACGCGCGAGCAGGCGCGTGAGGCTGCGGCGCGCTACGCCGGCACCACGCCTGATCAGGTGAAGGACGCGGCGGACAGCGGCGGGCAGTTTGAGGCGTTCGGCTTCACCGCGCAGACGGAGCGCGGCGCGGTGAGCGTGCAGGTGACGGGACAGGGCGGCCATCTGCTGTGGATGATGCCGGAGGCGGCGGCATTTGAACCGCGCGTCGATCGGGAGGAATGCCTGCGCGCGGCGAAGGCCTATCTGAGCGGCGCCGGCTTCGGGGAGATGGAGCAGTGCTTCGTGCAGGAGTACGACGGCATGATCGTGGCGAACTTCGCCAGCGTTCAGGACGGCGTGTTGCTGTATCCGGATCAGGTGAAGGTGCAGGTGAGCCGGGAGACGGGCACGGTGGTCGGCGCGGAATGCTCCCAGTTCCTGATGAACCATGAGACGCGCGGGAACCTTTCGCCCAGGCTGACGAAGGAGCGGGCGCAGCAGACGCTCTCCAGCCGGCTCAGCGTGCGGGATGCGCGGCTGTGCGTGATCCCCACGGACGGCGGGGAGAAGCTCTGCTGGGAATACAGGGGTGACTTTGCGGGCGCAGTTTATTATGCGTATGTGGATGCGCAGACGGGCGAGGCGGAGAAGATCCTGCGCGTGGCGCAGACCGAGGACGGAGAGACCGCGATCTGACGCGGCGAAGGGGAGATACGCGCGTATCTCCCCTTGCTTGCGATATGAAGATGTCGCCCTGCCGTCTGCGGGGCGGCGAGCTCAGCGGTCGTCGCGGTCGCAGCGCTCGCGGTGGTGGTGATGCTGGTGCTCGTCGCGGTCGCAGCGCTCGCAGTGGTGATGCGGGTGCTCGTCACAGTCGCGGCAGCCGCAGCTGTCGCAGATCCGGCCTCGATCACGGCCGCAGCCGTCACAGCCGCAGCTGCCGCATCCGCAGCGGTTGCAGCCGCAGCTGCTGCAGCCGCAGTTGCCGCATCCGCAGTTGCCGCATCCGCAGCCATGCCGCCTGCAGCGGCGGCAGAAGCGCTTGCGGTTGACGATGGTGATGACCGTGGGCACGACGGAGCGGGTGATGGACACGCAGCCGTTGCAGATCGGGCCGGTGAAGGTCGTGTCAAACTCGCGGCAGGAGGAGAGAATCTGCTCGATCTCGTACTGGCCGGGCTCCAGATTGGTGATGACCAGCGGCTCATCGACCTCCGTGCAGCTGCCCACCCGCAGGGTGAAGAGCTCACCGCAGGGGTAGCTCGGGCCGGTGACGCGGATGCGCAGCGTGCGCGGCGTGCAGCTCTGGTTGCCGCACGGCTCCAGCAGAATGCTGTGGATGACCAGCGTCGGGCCGTTGTCGCTGCCGGCGCAGCAGAAGTGAGCAGGGTTGCACAGCAGCGGATGAATCCAGTCCGGGAAGGGACAGAAGGAATTGCAGCCGCAGCCTGTGCCGCAGCCGTCGCAGCAGTTCAGAAAAGGATGACAGAAGGACATATTGCCGCACCTCCGAGGGGGTCTATGGGAGACGGAACGCCGCCTTTGGCGTGTCCGTTAAGTTTGAAGCCGGCGCTGTCGGCCGGGAGCTTGCAGGGTTTGGCTCCACTGCATGCTATGACCTGCGCGGCGCAGATGTGAAAGGTCAGCCAAAACGATTTACAAATCCTTCCGTGAAGCGCTATAATATATTCTGATGATTTGTGTCTTCGGTTCAAAGGAGAATTCTTATGCGGCTGAAAAGCATCGCCCGGCGCATCACGGGCAACGATTACGTCTATACCATTTTCACCAAGATCATGGCCGTGGTCATCGGCCTGATCGCCTCGAGCTACTCCAACCGTTTCCTGGGCCCGGAGCTCAAGGGCGAGCTGGGCCAGATTTCCTCGATGATCTCCATCGTCGCCGTCACGGCGAACTTCGGCCTGTATCAGCCGTATCCGTATTACAAGCGGCAGGGCGAGCCGGACGTGCTGGATAAGTTCCTGCGCATCTTCCTGCTGCAGTTCATCGTCTACACGGTCATCGGCATCGTCGCGGCGGCGGCGTTTCAGTCCTTTGCGCTGACGGCGGTCTGTCTGATCGCGCCGATTCAGGTGCTGGCCAACCAGCTGAGCTTCATGATCATGGTGGAGGACGTGAAGTTCAAGAACAGGATCTTCTTCACCGCGCGCATCACCAACACGATCATCACCATCCTGGCGTTCTACACGATGGAGCGCACGATCCTGGTTTCCCTGGCGCTGGTCGTCGTGGGCGATCTGATCACCGTCGTCATGGCGCTTCGGCGCATGCGCCGCATGCCCAACCCGCTGCGCGCAGACCTGCGGTTTGCGGCGAAGATCGTGCCCTTTGGCATCGTGTCGATGATCACGACGCTGATGATCACGCTCAACTACCGCGTGGACACGCTGATGATGGGCTACATGTTCGGCGTGCCGGACGCGGAGATCGGCTTTTACACGCTGGGCGTCTCGCTCTCGGAGTACGGCTGGCTGATTCCCGACGCGTTCCGCGAGGTGCTCTTCTCCCGCACGGCGAAGGACGACGCCATTGAGGAAGTGACCATGAGCATGAAGGTCAACTTCTACCTGACGCTCGTGATGATCGCGGGCATCCTGCTGCTGGGCAAGCCGGTCATCTGGCTGCTGGCCGGCGCGGAATACCTGCCGGCGTACGCCGTCACCGTGCTGCTGATTGCGGGCATCGTCCCGATGAGCTATTTCAAGATCATCGGCACGCTGCTGCTGGCGCAGGGCAAAAAGTACGTGTACCTGGGCATGCTGACCGTCTCCGTCGTGGTCAACATCCTGGTCAACATGGTTACCATCCCGCTGTGGGGCAAGATGGGCGCGGCTGCCGCGTCGGTGGCCTCCTATGCGGTGGCGGGCGGCTGCTTCCTGATCTATTACCTGAGAACCTACAGCATCCCGGTGCGCGACGTGTTTCTGTTTAAACCGGAGGAGATTGCCCGCCTGAAGGGCATGCTCACCAAGGTGAAGCGCAAGCTGAGCAAAGCATAAAGGAGAAGCAAGATGAGCGAACAGATGAAAAGGGGCCGCGCGGCCTATGCCCAGATGAAGGAGGCCTGCGCCCTGCTGGTGGAAAGCGGCAACTGGCAGCGCGTGGGCGCAAGCGATATCCAGCTGTTTCTTGACATGTATACGCAGGCGCTGCTGCTGAAGATGGCGCAGCACACCGGGTCCGTCTCCGAGAAGATGCGCGCGTTCATCGCGGGCGTGCCCTCGCGCGATGTGCTGAGCATCGGCCGGGCGGGCAGCGAGGCGGCGCTGAACATCGGCTACAAGAACCGTTCCTTTGCCGAGGGCACGCCGCTGCTGCTGCGCTGCTGCGTGGCGATGGACGACAAGGACGGCACCGACAGCGCGCAGCAGTTTGTCGGCGGCGTGAGCCAGCTGCTGTACGCCGCGGCGGACGTGGACGGCTCCGTTGGCGGCGCGGCGATGAACTTCATCACGTCCTATCTGGGCAGCCTGCGCACGTTCCTGCTCACGCGCGCTGCGGGCCGCCATGCGGGCGTGCAGGAGGCCGCGCGCCGCGTGGACGTGCCGGGCAGCGCGGGCCCGAAACAGGATGCACCGAAGGCGGAGGACAAGAACGCCCCTGCGCCCAAGAAGCAGGAGGAGGAAAAGACGCTCGAGGAGCTGATGGCGGAGCTGGACGGCCTGATCGGCCTGGACGGCGTGAAGCGCGAGGTGCGCTCGCTCATCAACCTCATCAAGGTGCGCAAGATGCGCGAGGCGCACGACCTCAAGGTCATGGACATGAGCTTCCACATGGTCTTCACCGGCAACCCCGGCACGGGCAAGACGACGGTGGCGCGCCTGATCGCCAAGATCTACAAGCAGCTCGGCTTCCTGAGCAGCGGCCAGCTGATCGAGACCGACCGCAGCGGCCTGGTGGCGGGCTATGTCGGCCAGACGGCGGGCAAGGTGACGGAGGTCGTCAGAAGCGCGCTGGGCGGCATCCTGTTCATCGACGAGGCGTATTCCCTGGCGCGCAAGGGCATGGACAACGACTTTGGCCGCGAGGCGATCGACACGCTGGTCAAGCTGATGGAGGATCACCGCGACGACCTCGTGGTGATCGTCGCCGGCTACACCGACGAGATGCACGACTTTTTGACCAGCAACCCGGGCCTCATCTCCCGCTTCAACAAGTACATCGATTTTCCGGACTACACCGATGACGAGCTGATGAGCATTCTGGCGATGAACGCGAAGCGGCAGGGCTACACCGTGAGCGACGGCGCGAATGCGGTGGTGCGCACGATGCTGGAGGGCATGAGCGTCTCCGACCGGCTGGACTTCGGCAACGCGCGCGGCATGCGCAACACGCTGGAAAAGCTGGTGCAGGAGCAGGCCAACCGTCTGGCGGAAGCGACCGGCGAGATCACGCGCGAGATGCTCTGCGAGATCACCGAGGCGGATGCGAGGATTGCCATAAGCGGCGAGGACGCTGCGCAGGATGTGCAGGAGGCGCAGGAGACGGAAGAAGACGGCAAGGCGGCGGCGACGGAGGAACAGAACTGACATGGCGGCAATCCTTTCCGCAGAGCACATCAAAAAGAGCTATACGCTCAAAAAGCTGATCACCGACGCGACGATCTACATCGGCGAGCACGACCGCATCGGCGTGGTCGGCGTGAACGGCACGGGCAAATCGACGCTCCTCAAGCTGCTGTGCGGCATGGAGGAGCCGGACGACGGCGTCGTGATGCGCAGAAGCGGCCTGCGGGTGTCCTACCTGCCGCAGATGCCCAGCTATGACGCACAGCGCACCTGCGTGGAGCAGGTGCTGCATGACGCGCCCCGCGACGTCGGCGCGCCGGACGAATACGAGGCCCGCTCGCTGCTCACGCAGCTGGGCATCACGGACTTTGAAAGCGACGTGCGCACGCTCTCCGGCGGACAGAAGAAGCGCGTGGCGCTGGCCGCGGCGCTGATCCGCCCGGTCGACCTGCTGCTGCTGGACGAGCCGACCAACCACATCGATGCGCAGACCATCGCGTGGCTGGAAAACCGGCTGGCGGGCTATCGCGGCGCGCTGATGATGGTCACGCACGACCGCTACTTCCTGGATCGCGTGTGCAGCCGCATCGCGGAGCTGGATCACGGCGGACTGTACCTGCACGACGGCAATTTCTCCTACTATCTGGAGCAGAAGGCCGCCCGGCTGGACATGGAAAGCGCCGCGGCACGCAAGCGCAGCGCCATCCTGCGGCGCGAGCTGGAGTGGATCCGCCGCGGCGCGCAGGCCAGAAGCACCAAGCAGAAGGCGCGCATCCAGCGCTTTGAGGAGATGAGCGCCATCCGCGGCCCGCAGGCGGAGGCGAAGCTGGCGCTCTCCTCCACCAGCTCGAGGCTGGGCCGGCGGATCATCGAGTGCGAAAACGTGGGCAAGGCCATGGGCGGCAGGCAGCTGCTGACCGGCTTCACCTATACGATCCTGCGCGACGAGCGCATGGCGATCGTGGGCCCCAACGGCAGCGGCAAGACGACAATGCTGCGCATGCTCTCGGGCGAGCTGGCGCCGGATACGGGCACGGTGGTGCTGGGCGAGACGGTGAGGGTGGGCTTCTTCAGGCAGGAATTCCCTGCGGTCGACGAGGACATGCGCCTGATCGACTTCATGCGCGACATCGCGGAGTATGTGCAGACGCCGGAGGGCCGCTTCTCGGCCAGCCAGATGCTCGAGCAGTTCCTCTTCCCGCCGGACGTGCAGCTGACCCCGGTGGGCAGGCTCTCCGGCGGCGAGAAGCGCAGGCTGTACCTGGCCAGCGTGCTGATGGCCGCGCCGAACGTGCTGCTGCTGGACGAGCCGACCAACGACCTGGACATTGCGACGCTGGAAATCCTGGAGGATTACCTGTCCACGTTCAGCGGCGCGGTGGTGGTCGTCTCGCATGACCGGTGTTTCCTGGACCGCGTGGCGGGCCGGCTGTTCGCCTTTGAGGAGGACGAAAGGCTCACGCAGTACGTGTGCTCCTTCTCGGACTATCTGGAGCACCGGGCTGCGCAGCAGGAGCTGGCGGCCAGGGCACAGAAGGCGGAGGCCGCCGCGCCCGCACAGCGCCGCGAGAAGCCGCGTGAGCTGCGCATGAGCTTTAAGGAGCAGCGCGACTATGAGACAATCGACGCGCGCATCGAGGCGCTGAACGAAAAGCTCGCGGAGATCGACGGGCAGATCGGGCAGTACGCCAGCGACTTTGTGAAGCTGACGGAGCTGGCGGCGCTCAAGGAGGAGACGGAGCAGGCCCTGGCCGAGGCGGAGGAGCGCTGGCTGTACCTGACGGACCTGGCCGAGCGCATTGAGGCGCAGAAGAACACATAACGGTCTTTCCTTTAAGGCTCACGGCGGAGCGGGCCGGCTGAATATTCAGATGCCGCCCTGCATATCCTTGATAGCAAGTTCGAAACATCAAGGAGGAACCGTGAATATGCGCAATACAAGGAAAGCACTGCTTGCTGCCGGCCTGATTGCGGGCGCGGCGGCGCTCACAGGATGCACGGCAAATACCACGACCGCCCCGACGCCGCAGGCTGCGCAGCAGGCGACTGCCGAGCCTGCGACCGCTCAGCCTTCCCCTGCGGCGACGATGGAGGCGACAGCCGAGCCGGCGGAGGAGGAAACACCCGCTCCGCTAGCGCTGCTGGTCGACGGCAAGGAAGTGGCCGTCGATGCAGCAGAGGAACAGGGCAGTCTGCTGCTTCCGCTGGAAGCGACGGCCGAGGCGCTCGGCTGGAAGGCTGACAGCCAGGAGACGGAGGAGGAGACGCAGGTCAGGCGCGTCGTCACCCTGGACAAGGAGGACAGCCGCATCACCGTCTCCTGGACGGTGAGCGACAATACGACCAAGGGGATCACCTGGCAGAAGGACGGCCTGCTCATCCCGGTGGATACGCGCATCACGACAATGAACGACGTGGTCTATGTGCCGGCGGCTTTTTTTGAGGAAGCGATGGACGTCACGGTGACCAGAACGCAAAAAGGCGTCTCCGTCGACGCGCGCAAGCCTGAGCAGACGCCCCCAACTCAGGAAGATTCCTCTGGTGAAAACGGATGAAAACCGTTGACACGTTTCGGGGGGACTGATATAATAATCCCAGAAACCAGCGGGGCTTATCCGCTGGGTCAGATGTCCTGGGGTGTGCGCCAGTCGTCTGTATTTTCTCCTACATTTTCATAACAGGAGCCCGGATGTTGATTCTTGGATGTCATGCCCCCGTTCTTGGAACGCCAGGGGACGGCAGAAGGGCGTCACAGGGCACCGACCTACCGCGAGCGGTGGGTGAAAAACGACGGCAGCGGCACTTTGGGATTCTTTGGCGATCAGCGCAGTCCAGGCAACTGGGCTGCGTTTTTGCATATTATAAATGAGCAGATTTGAAATAATGTACAAAAGACTGCGCGTCATGACCTCATCCGTCACCTGCGGGTGACACCTTCCCCAAAGGGGAAGGCAAGGATTGTATCCCGGTTTTTCAACAAATTCAAGGTATTTCGCGGGTGCTTCCAAGCCTTCCCCTTTGGGGAAGGTGGCCGAGCGAAGCGAGGTCGGATGAGGTTCAATGCGGCGAATTTGTGCAACATTTCGGATTTGCAGATTGATTGCTACATATAAAAAATCCTTCCCGGAAAGGACAGGAAGGATATCGTGATTCATTGATTCTTTGCGCCGCAGGACTTGGCGATCTTCGCCGCGCCGTCGGTCATCTGCTTGGTGCCGTCGGAGAAGAGCCAGATGGCCTCCACCCCGTCAAGCGATTCGATGAACGCGCGGGACTCCTCATACGGCATCAGGTACGCGGCGGTGGAGAGCATATCCGCGAAGCCGGAATCCTCGGTGATGATGGAGACGGAGCGGAAATGCCTGGCCGGCATCAGCGTATCCGGATCGATCAGGTGATGATAGTTTTCGCCGTCCACGGTGTAGAAGCGCTGGTAGTCGCCGGAGGTGACGATCGAGGTGTTGGCGGCAAACAGCGTCTCCACGATGTCCGACAGGCCGAACACCGCGCCGTCCGGATCCTGGATGCCCACGCCCCAGCCCTTGCGGCCGTCCAGCGGGGGATTGCCCAGGCGCACATTGCCGCCCGCGCTGATGATAAAGGAATTCATATCGCCGGAAAGCAGCGTTTGCGCCACGATCTCGGTCGCGTAGCCCTTGGCCACCGCGCCCACGTCGAGCTTCATGTCAGGGTCTGCATAGTACACCGTCATCTGCTCATCGTCGAGAATCAGGTTGTCGATGTCGATATGGGCTGTCGCCGCCTCGAGCGCCTCCATCGGCGGCAGCGCGGCGTTTTCCGGGTCGTTCAGGCCCGCCTCGCGGTAGTCGTGCCAGATGGAGAGCACGGCGCCCATGGCGACGTTGGTCTGCCCCCGGCACAGTTCATAGTTGCTCTTGCAGAACTTGAGGAGATTGTACAGGATCGGATCGACCGCAACCGGCTCCGTGCCGGCGCGCTGGTTGAGCGTGTAGACGCTCACGATGCCCTCGGCCTCGTAGCTGTTGTAGGTGTCAAAGAGCTTGTGCATGTACAGGTACTGCTCGTGAACAAGGCCTGACCAGGCGTCAAACGTCTCCTGGCTGTCAGCAAAGCCGATCAGGGAGATGACCGTGTCGAACGTATCCATGAAGACCGCGCTGTAGCGGTTCATGTCGGCTTGACCGGGGAGGACAAGCGCGAGACTCAGCGCGCACAGCAGCAGCGCAGCAGCCAGTTTTTTCATCGTGATTTGTGACCTCCATACGGGATGATGGTGTCATTATATCAGAAAAGGGCGCATGCAACAAGCTGCGTGCGCTGGAAATGTCAGCAAGAAGGACGCCGATGACAGGCATTGGCAGCCCCCGCGCGATTTACAAACGGCGAGGGGATATGGTACAATGCGTTTGCTTTTGTGACAGAGGATTTTCTTGTCCTGCATGCAGAAGTTGGAAATTATGGACGAAAGAGGGACGTGACCATGGTACAGACAAAAAGGCTTGCCGCGCTGCTGCTTACGCTGCTTGCGCTTTTGCCGGTTCCAGCGGCCTGGGCAGACAGCGGCGTTGTGAGCGGGACGACGGTGTCCGGCACGGTGCGCGTGTATCTGTCTTCAATCGCCTCCAATACATCGGTGGATGTGACGGTCGACGGCAGCTATTCCATCGGCGGGGACGCCTCGCGCGCCATTTCGCGCGGCGCCAGGCTGACGGTACAAAACAGCGGCGGCACCCTGCTGCTGACCCGGGACGGGCAGACGCAGACGATGGGCAGCCGCTTCAAGCTCCGCCGCCACCAGACCAGCGGCAACAACGGCGTGTACATCGCGCAGGCCAGGCAGCCCAAGAGCCTCTATCCCGGCGACATCGAGTTCATTGCCAAGGGCGGCAATGTACAGATCGTGGTGCATGTGTACATGGAGGACTACATGCGCGGCGTGCTTCCCTACGAGATGGACAACTCCTTCCCGCTGGAGGCGCTCAAGGCGCAGGCCGTTGCGGCGCGCACCTATGCGCTCAAGAAGATGAGCGCACAGGCGGCGACCTACGACGTGGTGGATACCACGAGCGACCAGGTGTACAACGGCACGCCCACGGGCAACGAGCGCTGCGTGCAGGCTGTGCAGGAGACGAGCGGCATCGTCGGCACGGTGAACGGCGAATACATGGCCAGCTATTATACCGCCTCCAACGGCGGCCAGACGGAATCCGTCGCCAACGCCTGGGGCAGCGGCTCCTACAGCTACCTGACGATCAAGGACGATCCGTACGACCTGAGCAACAACGCGTCGATCGCCAAGTCGGTGACGTTTTACCGCGACGGCACCACGAGCGTCAATGCGCTCACCGAGCTGCTGCGCACGGAGGCGGCGGCGATGGTCGGCGCAGATTCGGTGACGATCAGGGAGATCACCGGCGTGCAGCCTCATTCGCCCAAGTACGATGAGCCGTCCCGCGTGTACAAGAAGGTTGACGTGGGGCTGAAGCTTGCGGGCTACGGCGATGTGACGGTGACGCTTGACTACTTCGGCCAGGTGGAGAGCCTGTGCGGCCTGTCCATCAATGTGCTCAAGAATGAAACGCTCTCTGTCTCGCAGACGGCGAGCGGCTTTAAGCTGACGGCCAGGCGCTACGGCCACGGCGTGGGCATGAGCCAGCGCGGCGCGCAGCAGATGGCCAAGGAGGGCATGACCTACGACCAGATTCTGGAGTTCTACTATCCGGGTCTGGTGCGCACGCGCTATACGATGACCCGCACCATCCTGCCGTCCCTGGACGGCACGACGGACACGGGCAGCGAACCGGTTGCAGACGCGAAAAGCGCCGTGGTCACGCTGTCCAACCCGCTGGACTGTCTGAACCTGCGCAGGGAGGCGAGCACGTCCTCCGCCATTCTGGCGACCATGGCGCACGGTACGCAGGTGACGCTGCTGGAGATGGGCAGCGCGTGGAGCCGCGTGCAGTACGGCACGCTCAGCGGCTATGTGAAGAACGAATACATCAGCGTGATCGACGATGCGGTGGATGAGACGCCGGAGGGCGTGGTCAGCCTCGGCACGGCGGTCGTCTCCCTGGCGGACGAGAGCCAGACGCTGAATCTGCGCGCCGCGCCGACGGTCAATGCGGCGGTGCTCTCGCACCTGCGCCACGGCCAGACGCTGACGGTGCTGGAGCGCTATGCGCGCTGGACGCATGTGCAGATGGGCTCGCTGACGGGCTACGTCTCCAACGATTACATCATCTTCGATCAGGTGGAAAGCGGAAGCGAAGAGCCGCAGGCCACGCCTGTACCGGTGACGCAGAAGCGGACTGCGATCGTGCTGCCGGAGAGCGGCCTCAACCTCCGCGCCAGCGCATCGAGCAGTGCCGGCATCATCATGACGCTGCCGCAGGGCACGATGCTCAGCGTCACCGGCGAGGAGACCGGCGGCATGCTGCCGGTTGCATTGGGCGATCTGACGGGCTATGTCGCTGTTGAGTATGTCTTTACCGCCACGGACGAGGAGCTGGGTCTTGCCGCGGCAACACCCACACCTGCGCCGACGGCGCAGCAGGCACAGCGCATCGCGACGGTGACCGCCCGCAGCGGGCTCAAGCTGCGCAGTGCGGCGGGCGCCTCCGGGCAGGTGCTTGCGACGATGCCCATGGGCACGGCGGTGACGGTGCTGGGCGAGCAGGAGAACGGCTTCTATCCGGTGCGCTATGGCGAGCTGCAGGGCTATGCCAGCGCGGACTACCTGCGCTTTGACAACGGCACGCCGGCAGAGACAGCCGTGCCGGCTCCGACAGCCACACCCGCACCGACGGCAACGCCGCAGCCCTCCCAGCCGGTTGCCGGCCGCACGGCGACGGTCGTCGCGGCCAGCGGCCTCAACCTGCGCGCGGATTCCAATACCTATTCCGACGTGGTGGCCACGCTGGCCTACGGCGTTCAGGTGGTGGTGACGGGCGAGGCGGTGAACGGCTTCTACCCGGTGCGCGTGGGCACGCTCAGCGGGTATGCGAGCGCGGACTACCTGCGCTTCGGCGAGAACGCCGTGCAGGCCACGGCGACGCCCGTGCCCACGGCCACGCCGCAGGCGGACGCATACCGCGTGGTGGTGGAGAGCGAACGCGGCCTCAACCTGCGCACCGCGCCGAATACGACCAGCGACGTGGTCTACGTCCTGCCCTACGGCATGGTGCTGACCGTCCTGGGTGAGAGCGAAAACGGCTTCCTGCACGTGCAGTGGGCGAACTATACGGGCTATGTGTCCGGCGCGTTCGTCACGCCGTTCGGCGCACAATAAGGCATCGATGTGAACGCATTCTGAAAATCCGCGGGTCGGCGGCAAACCGGGGGAAATCCGGTTGCAATCGGCCCGCGGATTCTGTACAATGGGGATATTCCAAATGCAGGAGTGAAGACGATGATTGAAAAGGCGACGCTGCGCGACGCGGACGAGGTGGGCGCGCTCTACGACAGCGTGGTCGATGACCTGGAAGCGACGGTCAACTACCCGGGCTGGAAGAAGGGCCTGTATCCCATCCGGGAGGATGCGGAGGACGCCATCCGGGAGGACACGCTGTTTATCCTGCGGGAAAACGGGCAGATCGCCGGCACCGTGATCCTCAGCCACAGAGCGGAAAACGCCTACGCGCAGGCCCCATGGGGCGTGGAGCTTTCGCCGGAGCAGGTGCTCGTCGTGCACACGCTGGCTGTACATCCGCGGTTTCGCGGCTGCGGCATGGGCAGACGGCTGGCGGAGTTCGCGGTCGAGCACGCGAAAGCGCAGAAGCTGCGCGCCCTGCGGCTGGATGTGAACGCAAAGAACGTTCCGGCCATCCGGCTGTATGAAAGCCTCGGCTTTGCGCTGATCGATACCGTGGACATGGGCTACAGCCTTGAGGCTGACGAGTGGTACAGGCTGTACCAGCTGCTGCTGTAAGCATATGGAGGATGAACGGATGGAGGCTTTGATCCGCCCCGGCGAGCGCCTGGACGATCTGCAGCGCGGCGGACTGCGCATTCTGCAGCGTCCGGACGGCTTCCGCTTCGGCACGGACGCGGTGCTGCTGGCGGACTTTGCCGGCGTCAGAAAGGGCGAGCACGTCGCGGACATGGGCACGGGCACGGGCGTACTGCCGCTGCTGCTGAGCGCACGGGCAGAGGGAACGACGTTTGACGCGTTTGAAATCCAGCCCGAGGTGGCGGACATGGCGGCGCGCAGCGCGGCGATCAATGGGCTTGGAGGCCGCATCCGCGTGCATCAGGCGGACTGCCGGGAGGCCGCAAAGCGCATCGGCTATGAATGCTGTCATCTGGTGGTGACGAACCCGCCGTATACAAAGGAAGGCGCGGGCCTGGTAAGCCCGGAGCAGACGCGGGCGCTGTCGCGCAGCGACTCCTGCTGCACGCTGGAGGAATGGATCGCGGCGTGCGGCCGGGTGCTCAAGAATGGCGGCAGGCTGTGCTGCGTGTTTCCCGCGCCGCGCTTTCTGGAGCTGTGCGACGCGATGCGCGCTGCCCGCGTGGAGCCCAAGCGCGTGCGCTTTGTCGTCGCGAGGGAGACGAGCAGTCCGAAGCTCGTGCTCGTGGAGGGGCTCAAGGGCGGAAGACCCGGCCTGCACGTGCAGCCCATGCTCGTCACGCACGACGCGCAGGGCGGCTTTACGCCCGAGATGCGGCGCATCTACGGCGAGGAGTGAACGGCTTACAGCGTGAAGCTTCTCCGGTTCTCCCGGTCGCAGAGGATCGCCAGAAGAAAGGACAGAAGGCTTGCCAGAAGCGCGGCCATCGATCCCGCGGCAAAGTAGAACGCAAGCAGCAGAAACGCACAGAGCAGATACCGGCGCAGCTTGGCCGGCGAGAGGGCGAGGGCGCGGATGCGCTGCCAGGAGAAGGGCTTCTTCTGGCGCTGGGCGTGACGGGCGATTTCCTCGTCCGTCGCCGGATGCAGGCGGCCAAAGAGCAGCGCCAGCTGGCGGCCGGAGATCAGCCGCACGGGCGGGTCGGCCCACTCGGCGGCGCGCGTGGCCTCCGGGGAGAAGGCGGCGGTGGAGACGAGGGCGACCTTGTCCGCGCCGCATTCCACGCGCGCACGGTGGGCGCTGAGCACGTCGCTCTGCGAGGCGCTGGAGCCCTGCAGGCACTGCGCACAACGGACGAGCCACGTTTCCCCGCCGTAACGCATGACAGCGTCGCCGCAGGATTCGGCGGACAGCGTCTCGCACAGCAGGTCGCACACGCGCTGGCAGGCAGCCTTGCCCGGAAGCATGATCAGCTCCTCCAGGGCGATCATCCCGCCGATGCGCTCGCGCAGCATGCGGTCGCGCCGCTTGAGCGTGCGGCGCTCCAGCAGCATGAGCGTGAGCACGACGAGCACAAACAGCGCGCCGCCGCACAGCAGGCTGGGTAGGCCGCTGTGCCAGAGAAAGAAGAAGTAGCCCACGCACAGCGCAAGCAGCAGTGCGCGCAGCGCCAAACGGTCCAGGCAGGAGGCGAGCTTGTTCTTGCGGTCAAACGGAGACATCATGGAAACGCCCCTCCTCTCGGGTTGTGATCGTATGGACTGTATCCATAGAATTTGCCGGTTTTCAAAATTGTATCCGGTTTCCTCTTTGAAAACGGGGCGTAATTTGGTATAATATCTTACTGTGTCAATTGCCTGTAAAGGAGTGGGGGACAGTGCGGCAGGTCGGACTGATGGGCGGCAGCTTTAATCCCATTCACTGCGGTCACCTGAACATGGCGCGCGCTGCGCTGCGCAGCGGCGTGGTGGAGCAGGTGCTGTTTTTGCCGTCGGGCAATCCGCCGCATAAGCGCGAGGGCCTGGAGGACAAGCTTCATAGGCTGGCCATGGCGCGCCTGGCGATTGAAGGCGAGGCAGGCATGGCGGTGTGCACGGAGGAGATCGAGCGCAGCGGCATCATCTACACGGTCGACACGCTGAGCATCCTGAGAGAAAAGATGCCGGACTGCCATTTTCATTACCTGATCGGCGCGGACACGCTTCGGGTGCTGCATACCTGGCGGCGTGCGGAGGACGTGATTCGCCTGTGCGCGTTTCTGGTGGTCATGCGCCCCGGTGAGGACGAAGCGCAGACCCGCGCAGCGGCAGAGGCCTGGCGCGCGCGCGGCGCGCAGATCGCGTTTCTGCCGGCGCAGCGCATGGACGTCTCCTCGACGGAGATCCGCGCGCAGCTGGCTTCGGGCGGGACGCTCGAGGGCCTGGTGCCGCAGCAGGTGGAGCGGTATATCCGCGCGCATGGACTGTATGGGACGGAGAAAAATGAAGCGCGAAAAGATGGAATATAAGCTGAAAAAGGAGCTGGACCATCAGCGGTTTGAGCACACGCTCGGCGTGGAGCAGACCGCGCGGGAGATGGCCCGCGTTTTCGGCGAGGATGAGGAAAAGGCGGCGCTGGCGGGACTGCTTCACGACTGCGCCAAGTGCATGCCGCTCTCTCAGATGGTGAAGGCGGCCAAGCACGCGGACGTCGACCCGGTCATGAAGGAGTCCAAGGCGCTCATGCATGCCGTGGCGGGGCGCTGCGTGGCGCAGACGGTCTACGGCGTGCAGGATGAGGACGTGCTCGGCGCGATCCGCTGGCACACCACCGGCCATGCGAACATGACGCGGCTGGAAAAGATCATCTATCTGGCGGATGTGATTGAGCCGAACAGAAAGCCCTATCCGGGGCTGGAGGAGCTGCGCGCGCAGTGCATGCAGGACCTGGACGGCGCGATGCACACGGCGCTGAGAATGAGCCTTGAGCATGTGAAGGAGCAGGGCAAGGCGCTGCATAAGGACACGCTGGCGGCGCTTGCCATGTATGAACCGGAGCTGCTGCGGGATGAAGCGGCGGACAGCCGGACGCCTGACTGAACAAACCGGCATGCCGGCGAACCCCTGTAAATCCTGCCGATTTGTGCCCGGACAAGGAGCCTGGCGAAGGATTTGCATCACAAAGACCAACAAACAGGAGGAAATGCATTCATGGATCAGAGAGAGATCGCGCTGCTGGCAGCGAAGGCGCTTGACGACAAGCGCGCCAAGGATATCGTCGTGCTGAAGGTGGACGAGATGACTGTCATCACCGACTACATGGTCATCGCCACGGGCCGCAGCGTGCCGCAGGTGAAGGCGCTGGCGGAGAATGTGGAGGAGGAGCTGGCCAAGGCCGACGTCTTCTCCAAGCGCCGCGAGGGCGTCAGCGAGGGCCGCTGGTGCGTGCTGGATTACGGCGACGTGATGGTGCACGTGTTCCACGAGCAGGACCGCGAGTACTACCAGCTGGAGCGCCTGTGGGCGGACGGCACCAACGAGCTTGAGCTGTCCTTTGACAGGGAAGAGTAAGTCCGGGAGGCTTTTTTCACGATGCCGAAAAGAAAAGACTTGCTGCTGATCGCGCTGGTGATCGTCATTTCCGTCGTGATGCTGGGCGTGTCCAGACGCATGCCCAAGACCGACCTGAGCACCAAAACCGCGGACGTGACGCTTGCACCGGACGCGATTGAATACGTGGAGGCGACGCCTTCTCCGGAAGCGACGGCTGCACTGACGCAGGCGCCGACGGCTGAGCCGACGCAGGCCCCCGCGCAGGAGGCGGCGATGGTCGGCCCGATGCCGCAGGCGAAGGCGGAGAAGGTGCGCGGCTATGTGGTCCTGACCGTGGGCGGCCGCCAGTACGGCGAGCCGATTCCGATGGACCGCGACAAGATCATCACCCTCAAGCAGGATGACGGCAAGATCAACAAGGTGCATATCACGCCGGAGACGGTGTATATGGAGTCCTCCACCTGTGAGAATCAGGACTGCGTGGGTCAGGGCGAGGTGCACGTGGACACCTACAAGAGCCGCATTCTGGGCACGTACATCATCTGCCTGCCCAACAGCGTCAGCATCGAGATGATCCCTGCTGAGGACTGAGCGGCAAGGGCATGAAGAGAGGATGAAATTCGATGCGAAATAAGCGCGCGCAGCAGGTGGCGGTCTCCGGCCTGCTCACCAGCCTGATGCTGGTCTTCGGCCTGATTGAGCGCCAGTTTCCGCTGACGGCGGCAATTCCCGGCGTGAAGCTGGGCCTGGCCAATTCGGTGCTGCTTTACAGCCTGTACATGCTGGGCATCAGGCAATCCTTTATTCTGATGGTGCTCAAGGCGCTGATGAGCTGGCTGATCTACACCAACCTGAACGCGATGTTCTACTCGCTGGGCGGCGGATTGTTTTCGCTGGTGGTGATGATTCTTGTCAGCCGCGTGAGCGGCGTGAGTGTCATCGGTGTGAGCGCGCTGGGCGCGGTGTTCTTCAACGTCGGTCAGATCCTGGTCGCAGTGCTGATGCTGAATACGCCGCAGCTGCTGGTCACCTACCTGCCGATCCTGATGATCTCCGGCGTGGTGACGGGCGTGCTCACCGGCATTGTGGCGCAGATGGTGATGAAGCACCTGAAGACGCTGGGCGGGAAGATGTGAGCGCCGCATACAATTTGGATATGAAAACAGCTTCGGTTTCGCGCCGAAGCTGTTTTATGATGAGCATATTCTGACCTCGCGAAGAAGGGTCAAGGGGCAATGCCCCTTGCGGGGTTCAGGGGCAGCGCCCCTGAGCAGGTTTGGGCGGAAGCCCTAATACTAATTCTTGTTAAAATGACCCAATCCGCGCACCATCTTTTCCGCCCTGACTTTGCCTCGTTCCGTTCAACGTACCTCCAGTACGCCTCACTGCACTTGGCTTCGTCAGAGTGAAAAATCTGATGCGCTCTGTTGGGCATTTTAACTGCGAATTAGTATAACGTTATTCCTCCACCGCCACGAACGCAGCGCCGTAAGCGCCCGCGCCAATATGCGTGGCGAGCGTGGGGCCAAGCGCGCTGAGCATATGCCCGCCGGCGGCGATGCCGCAGGCATTGAGCTTCCTGAACAGCGCGGCGCAGTTGTCGCTCGTATGGGTGTACAGCGCAATGACGGGGAAGCGCTCGTCGATGCGATGCCTGCCGATCATCCTGACGACGGCGTCAATCGCGCGATGGCGGCCGATGGCCTTGCCGCAGACGTCGATGCCGCCTTCCGTGTCCGGTGCGAGGCGAACCAGCGGCTTGAGCTGCGCCAGCGCGCCGATGTTGGCCGCAGCCTTGGAGATGCGGCCGCTGCGTGCGAGGTTGTCCAGCGTATCCAGACCGGCATAGATGTAGATGCGGCTGCGCAGGGCGGTCAGCTCGGCGGCAACTTCCCCGGCGGTCAGGCAGCCCTGATCGCGCAGACGGCAGGCGTGCAGCGCCAGAATCTTCTGTCCGCCTGCGGCGCACAGTGAATCGACAATGTGAATCTTCTCAGTGTCCAGCATGGACGCGGCGATCATCGCGCTTTGCATCGTGCCGGAGAGGGCAGAGGAGACGACGATGCAGACGACCTCCTCGCCGTCCCGGATGGCGGCCTCGAATTCGGCATGGAAGGCGTCGGGCGAGGGCTGAGAGGTCTTGCCGATCTCGCCGGAGAGCAGGCGCTTCCAGAAGTCTTCGCCGGAAAGCGCCGAGGCGCTGAAGCTCTCCGCGCCGAACATGACCTGCATCGGCACGCAGCGGATATCGTTTTGCTCAAGCTCCTCGCGGGTAAAGTCCGCGGCGGAGTCAGTGATGATGCGCATAAGTGCAGTTTCCTTTCGTATTCAAAAAACAAGATTCATATAGTTCACAAAATGAACTGATAGATAGGATACACGGAAACAGCCGTGCTGTCAAGGCCTGAAGGAAAAAAGAAAGCCCTGCGGATGCAGGGCATGAAAAGCGTGCGGTTACTCAGCCTCCACGAAGACCAGACCGAACACGCCGGGACCGACGTGGGTACTGATCGTGGCGCCGACGGGCATGGCGTCCTCCTCGCGGCAGGCGATGCCAACCTGGTTGAGCTTCTTGACGAAGCTCTTGCAGTTTTCCGGGGAGTGAGTGTACAGCGGCAGCACCGGGAAGCCGGCGTCGATCTGATGCTGCTGGGCGAGCTTGATGGCAGCGGCGCTGACGCGGTGCTGGCCCATGCCCTTTCCGGCCATGCCGACCTTGCCGTCCGGGGTGATGTGCACGATGACCTTGAGCTGCACGAGGGAGCCAAGGCTCGCCGCCGCCTGCGGGATGCGGCCGCCGCGGGCGAGGTAATCCAGCGTATCCAGGCAGGCGTAGAGCTTGATGCGCCTGGTGAAGCTGCGCAGCGCCTCGGCCATCTCTGCCGCGCTGAGCTTGCCCTCGTCGCGCAGCTGGCAGGCGCGCAGCACGAGCATCTTCTCGGCCGTCGCGGCCTGCAGGGAATCGACGATATGGATATCGTCGTAGTCGGCCATGCTCCTGGCGAGCGTCGCGCTCTGCACGGTGCCGGACAGGGCGGAGGAGAGCAGCACGCACACGACGCTGTCGCCCGCGGCCTTCGCTGCCTCAAAGGCGGTCAGAAACGCATCCGGGGACGGCTGGGAGGTCTTCGGATTCTCGCCGGCCATGATGCGGGACCAGAAGATGTCCGGGGTCAGGGTGATGCCATCCTCATAGGTGTCATCGCCGAAGGTGACCTGCAGCGGCACCATGGTCAGATTGTATTGGCTGAGCTCGGCGGCGGAAAAATCCGCGGCGGAATCGGTGATGATGCGGATCATACGTACATATTCCTTTCAAAATGTCGGGTGGTTATCTGCCGGGCGGGGGAACGATGCTGTCCAGCACATCGACGACCTCGAAGAGATCCCTGGCGACGGACAGCGCGTGGTCTGTGCCGATCTTGCTGACCAGCTGATGCAGGATCGCCTCAACACCCTTGTGTTCCTCGAGATAGGCGGCTTTGCCCTCCGGCGTCAGATGGACGTGGATCATCCGCTTGTCCTGCGCGGAGCGGACGCGGGTGATGTAGCCGCGCTCCTCAAGCCGGGTGAGGATCTTGTTCATCTGGCTTTTGAGCAGGCGCGTGTGCTTGATCAGGTCGGTGGCGGTCATGGGATCTTCCTTGTCGCTGTGGCGCAGCAGGAGGCCCATGATGTGCGCTTCGTTGTAGGGAAGGGACGACACCAGACGCGTGTTCCACAGTGTGCTCGTCAGGTTCAGCCAGGCGTCCAGCAGCTGTTCGCCGGCATAGCCGATGTCTGGCACGAAAACGCCTCCTTCCCATAAAAGTTCATAAAATGAACGACGATGTGTATCATACCCTGCACGCCGCATTTTGTCAAGCGGCGAAAGCAAAAAAGACGGTTGTTTCGGAAATGTTTCAGCTGTCGGGCGAGAAAAGAAGGCCGTATTTCTGCACGAAATGCACGGGAATGGCCGTGCGCCTGCTTTTTCGTCCGGAATTCCTGTGAAGACTTGACAAAGCAGCGCAAAACGTCAATAATAAGGTTGACAAATTTTGCAGATTTCACCGATCAGACATGGAGGGATATCCGATGAACAATCAGTGGAGAGCATATCAGGATTCCGAGGCGTTCGCTTCCCGCGTGGCCACGCTCTACGGCGCAGGCGAGAAGGAACTGAACAAGCAGAAGGCGCGCTACGGCAAGCTGGTGGAGCGCTTTGAAAAGCGCTTTGGCGAGGACCACGGTGCGCTGTGCTTCTTCTCCGCGCCGGGCCGCACGGAAATCGGCGGCAACCATACCGATCACAACCACGGCCGCTGCCTGGCGGGCGCCGTGAATCTGGACACCATCGCATGCGTGGAGAAGACCGATGACGGCGTGATCGTCGTGGACAGCGAGGGCTTCCCGCCCATCACCGTGAGCGTGGAGAATCTGGAGATCCGCGAGCAGGACTTCGGCACCACGCTGGCGCTCATCCGCGGCACTGCGGGCGTCATGCAGAGCCAGGGCTACAGGGTCGGCGGCTTCAGGGCGACGATCTCCTCGTCCGTGCTGCGCGGCAGCGGCCTGTCCTCCTCCGCGGCGTTCGAGATCCTGATTGCGGCGATTCTGGACGGCCTGTACAACGGCTGGACGGTCGATTTCAAGACCCGCGCGGTCATCGCCCAGAAGGTGGAAAACGTGTACTTCGGCAAGCCCTGCGGCCTGCTCGACCAGATGGCGGCCTCTGCCGGCGGCATGGTCGCGCTCGACTTTGAGACGGCCGATGCGAAGGTGGACGCAGTGGCGTGCGACTTTGCGGCGAAGGGCTATGCGCTGTGCGTCGTCAATACCGGCGGCGATCACGGCGACCTGACCGACGACTACGCGGCAATCCCGGCGGAGATGAAGTCCGTGGCGGCGCAGTTTGGCAAGACGGTGCTGCGCGAGGTCGATCCGGCGGAGTTTGAGGCGAATATCGGCAGGGTCCGCGCCGCGGTGGGCGACCGTCCGGTGCTGCGCGCAATGCACTTCTTCGACGACAATGCGCGCGTGGTGGAGCAGGTTGCGGCGGTGCGCGAGGGCAACCTCGACAAGTTCTTCGCCGACGTGACGGCCTCCGGCGACAGCAGCTGGAAGCTGCTGCAGAACGTCTACGCCCGCCCGAATCAGGAGCAGATGGCGATGGGCATCGAGCTCAGCCGCCGCTTCCTGGGGGGCGACGGTGCGCAGCGCGTGCACGGCGGCGGTTTTGCGGGCACCATTCAGTCCTATGTGCCGATGGCACGCCTCGACGAATATGTTGAGCTGATGGACAGCGTGTTCGGCAAGGGCAGCTGCACCCCGCTGATGATCCGCCCGGAGGGCGCGGTCATGATGCCGATGCAGGCGTAATTCGTATACCGGTTCAGGGCCGTCCTTCGGGGCGGCCTTTGACGTCCCGACAATCGGGAGCGCTCATCTTGAATCCCGACAGGGAGTATGCTATAATACCTTGTTCAATGCTCAAGTATTCCTGACGTCTTTGGGGGACAAACGATGAAGTGGCTAAGAGATCACATGTGGCTGAGAAAGCTCAGCCTGTTTCTGCTTGACCTGATGCTGATTACGCTCTCCGTGTACCTGAGCATGGAGCTGCGCTTTGAGATGTACATTCCCAGCCGGCACGCGCAGACGATGATGAATGCGCTGCCGGTGATCTGGGCTGCGTATATGGGCTGCTATGTTATGGGCGGCGTGTACCAGATCATGTGGCGCTACGCCGGTGTGCGCGACACGGCGAGGCTGTGCCTGCTCAGCGCCGTGGCCTGCGTCATCACGCTTGCGGCCAACCAGTTCCTGAGCCTCGGCCTGTTCCGCGGCGTGCTGATCCTCATCGCGCTGATCGGCACGATTGCCATCGGCGGCATCCGCATGCTCTGGCGCGTGTGCTCCAAGGACCGCATTCCCGGCGGTCTGGGCGACGCGCGGCCGGTGATGATCGTCGGCGCGGGCGAGGCCGGCGCGTACGCGGTCAACATCTGCAACAAGAACCCCAAGCAGATGGGCCGTCCCGTGCTGCTGGTGGACGATGCGCCGAGCAAGCAGGGCCTGCGCATCCAGAATGTGCCGGTGCGCGGCAAGACGGAGGACATCCCCAGGCTTGCAGCGCGCTACGGCATCCGCGACATCATCGTCGCGATTCCGTCGCTGGGCAACGGCGGACGCATGCAGAGCATCCTGGAGCTGTGCAACCAGGCGCGCTGCCATACGCGCATCCTCTCCGAGCCGGCGGACCCGACGAGCGGCGAGGGCATGCCGTTCATCCGCGAGCTGAACGTCTCCGACTTCCTTTCGCGCGATGAGATCGAGCTGGACACGGAGGCCATTGCGGGCTACCTGACCGGCAAGACGGTCATGGTCACCGGCGGCGGCGGCTCCATCGGCTCGGAAATCTGCCGCCAGATCATGCGCTTCAAGCCGAAGCTGCTGATCATCTTTGAAATCTACGAGAACTGCGCGTATGAGCTGGAGTACGAGCTGCGCCAGAAGTACGGCAGCAGCTGCCCGGTCATCACGCTGATCGGCTCCATCCGCGACAGGCGGCGCCTGGATGAGGTGTTTGAGCAGTATCATCCGGAGGTGGTCTTCCATGCGGCGGCGCACAAGCATGTGCCGCTGATGGAGCGCAGCCCGGCCGAGGCGATCAAGAACAACGTCTTCGGCACGCGCAACCTGCTGGCCTCCGCCAGCGAGCATGGCGTGGAGCGCCTGGTGCAGCTGTCCACCGACAAGGCGGTAAACCCGACGAATGTCATGGGCGCGACCAAGCGCATCACCGAGATGCTCATCCAGCGCTACGGCGAGAAAACGGACATGAAGTGCATGGCTGTGCGCTTTGGCAACGTGCTGGGCAGCCACGGCAGCGTCATTCCGCTGATGGAGGCGCAGATTCGCAAGGGCGGCCCGGTGACGGTCACGCATCCGGACATCGTGCGCTACTTCATGACCATCCCCGAGGCGGCGCAGCTGGTGCTGCAGGCGGGCGGCATCGCCAAATCCGGCTCCATCTTCGTGCTGGATATGGGCGAGCCGGTGCGCATCATGGACCTGGCGCAGAAGCTCATCCGCGCCTACGGTTACGAGCCGGACGTCGATATGCCCATCAAGATCATCGGCCTGCGTCCGGGCGAGAAGCTCTACGAGGAGCTGCTTATGGATTCCGAGCGGGACAAGATGACCAAGACCGCGCATAAGAAGATCTTCGTGGCGAACGTGGACCGCGTGGACGACGCGCAGTTTGAGCGCATGATGGCGACGCTCGAGGAGGTTGTGGACAAGAACGACGAGCGCGCCGTGGAGGCGATCGCCGAGGTTGTGCCGACGTACCACCCCTGGAAGAATAAAAAGCCGGAGACTGCCAAGGCTGCAGGCTGATTGAACCTGATGGCAGCCCAAAAAAACCCGACGCGGAAGAGCCGCGCCGGGTTTTTATGTGCACAAGACGGGATGAAACGCCGGGCGTGATCCGTCTGATGGATAGGACAGAAAAAACCGGACTGCCAGGCAGCCCGGTCACGGGAAATCACAGGGAAGAGAGGATGCGGACCACGCTGTCCAGCGCCTCGTTCAGCTCGCGGAACTCAGAGACGGAGAGGTTTTCCGCCTGCACCTGAATCTGACGGGAGATGGTTGCACGAATGGCGGCAAGCTTTTCCTCGCCGGCGGGCAGCAGAACGATGTTGACCACACGGCGGTCGTTCTCGTCATGCTGACGGTCCACATAGCCGGCGTCGTACAGGCGATCCACCAGCGGCGTGATGTTCGGCTTGGCGATGCCAAGGCGGCGGGAAATCTCGGAAACGGACATCGTGCCCACGTCGTGAAGCATGGCCAGCACCTGAACATGCGAGAGCGGAGTACCGTGTTCGCGCTGCACCAGATCCATGTGCAGCAGGCGCTTCTTGATCAGCGGAAGAATGTGAAACATATTCTGGGCAACATTGTCAATCATCGCGGGATCAATCGAGCGTTTCTTTGTCATATGCGAACTCCTGAATACCAGATTGTAGAGGGCGCAGGGTTTGCGCACCCGGATCAAAACGAGGATATTTTACCCGTTTTATTTAGAAAGGGCAAGGGGAAATCCTGATGTTTTCACAATTATTCTGCATTTCGTGAAATGGTGATAAAATTTCACCCGGCTTTAGGGAAATTCGCTGACTGGGCAAAAAAGTGCAGCCGCGGCTTCTTGTGAAGTTTTGCCGTCGCTTTACAGATCGCCTCAAATCGGTTACAATACGATCATCGATAAAAGCAGGATAACCCTGTCGGGAGGGACATATTGATGAACATCTTGACCGTCGCCAGGAGCGTCTTTTCTCTCAATGCGCTGATCTATCTGGCCATCCTGATCGTGCTGCTCACGGCGCTGACGCGCTGCGTGCTGCCGCTTGCGCGCATGGCGGGCAGGCTGCGCCGCGCCGCCCGCGTGATCATCACCGAAAACAAGCAGAACAAGGAGAAGAAATCCTGGAATGATCTGCATTTTCTGGGCGATCAGCTGGAAGGCACGTGGGCGGATTTTCTGCAGAATGCAGAGCTGCGCGATGCGCACGGGGAATCCTGCGACGTGTCGCAGTACATCTGCGATGAGACGGTCATCTATGCTGCGGGCGGCACGCGCCTGGCGGAGATCACGCCGGGCATCCTCACGTCCCTGGGCATTCTGGGCACGTTCCTGGGCCTGGTGACCGGCCTGTCCGGCCTCAACCTCAATGCGGCGGATACCTCCGCGCTGCTTGCTGCCATGGAAAAGCTGATCGGCGGCATGAGCACGGCGTTCCTCACGTCCATCGCGGGCGTCGTCGCGTCGATCTTCTTTAACCTGATGAACACCCACTACACAAACAAGTGCGAGAAGGCGATTGACCGCTTCTGCGAGGTGTTCAGCCTCTACGCGCTGCCCAAGCCGGTCTCCCAGGAGACGGCGATGCTCACCCTGCAGCAGGAGCAGACCGCCTACATCCGCCAGGCGGTGGAAGAGGTGAGCCAGAAGATGGCCGTGCAGATGGAGCAGAGCATCCTGCGCGCCATGCTGCCCGTGCAGCGCTCGATGGACAATTTCATTCTGGCCGCCACGCAGGCGCAGGTGGAGGGCGTGGACCGCATCGCGCAGGTGTTCGTGCAGCGCATGAATGTGGCGCTGGGCAATGAGTTTGACCATCTGCGCCAGGTGCTGCGCGAGACCGGCGCCGAGCAGCAGAAGGCGCAGCAGGAGATGCGCGCCGCCACGGAGGCGATTGCCCAGATGACGCAGGACGTGGTGAACATGCATCAGCTCTCCCAGGGTGTGCTGGAGCACTTCCGCGACTATGTGGCGGACATGGACGCCTCCCGCGCGAACGTGGAGGAGACGAACCAGAAGACGCTGGAGCTGCTCGCCGCGATGAACAAGACCAGCGGCCAGCAGGCCATGTACCTGGCCAAGCTGCAGGACTATCAGGCGGCGCTCACGGCCAACCAGCAGCAGTATGCCGCCTGGACGGACAAGTTCCTCACCAGCGCACAGGAGCAGACGCGCATCACGAGCAAGGAAATGGATCGTGTCGTGGCGGAAATGCACGAGGGCGCGCAGGTGCTCTCGGGCAGCTATGGGACGTTTACGAGGCAGACGCAGGAAAACCTGGCCAAGACGACGGCGCTGTTTGACGAGAGCATCACCGCGTCCATCCGCCAGATGAACGAGACGCTGAACGCCATGCGGGAGACGACGCGCACCATGCCGCAGATGCTCTCCCAGAGCCGCGAGCGCTACGCCGAGCAGGTGGACCAGTTCGTGACCGCACTGGTGCGCCTGCAGAAATCCATGGAGAAGCTGAGCGCTGCGGCGGAGGACGCGGCGCGCCAGGGGAAGGAGTAACCCATGCGCGCGGGAAAGAGAATTCGGCGCAGCGGAGACAACGGCAGCTATTGGATCTCGTACTCCGATATGATGGCCGGCATGCTCTTCACGTTCGCGCTGATCCTGTTCATGGCGGTGTATCAGCTGGTCGATCTGCAGCAGAAGAAGACCATCGAGCTGGAGACAAAGGAAGCGCAGCTCTCCACCCAGCAGAGCCTGCTGATCGATCAGGAGGCCCAGCTCAAGGACAAGGAAGAGCTGCTGGCGACGACCACGCTGATGCTCCAGGAGCAGCAGAAGGAGCTGGATGAAAACCGCACGGCGCTGACCGCCGCCCAGCAGAGCCTCTCCCTGCAGCAGAGCAAGATCGAGGAGCAGGCGGCGCTGCTGGCTGCGCAGCAGACGGAGATTGACAAGCTGATCGGCCTGCGCTCGCGCATCATCGAGGAGCTGCGCGACGAGCTGCGCAGCGAGAACCTCGATGCGGTGGTGGACCGCAACACCGGCGCGATCGCGTTTACCGGCGCGGTGCTCTTTGATACGAACCGAAACGAGCTCAAGGACAGCGGCAAAGCGCTGCTCAACGCATTTATTCCGGTGTATATCCGCACACTGATGAGCGAGGAGAACGAGGGCTACGTTGGCGAGATCATCATCGAGGGCCACACGGATACCTCGGGCACGTACCTGCATAACCTGGCGCTGTCCCAGGAGCGCGCGCTGGCCGTGGCGGAGTACTGCCTCGGGCCGGAGATGACGGGCCTGACGAGCGCTGAGAAGCAGATGCTGCAGAGGATTCTCACGGCGAACGGCCGCTCCTTCGCTGATCCGGTGTACAAGGCGGACGGTGTGACGGTGGACATGGAGGCGTCCAGACGCGTGGTCTTCAAGTTCCGCATGAAGGATGCGGAGATGATCGACCAGATGAGCGCCATTCTGGAAGGACAACAGGGGGAGTAACGTGTATAAGGCAATGAGGGTGACGGCGATTGTCGTGCTGATCGTCACGATCGTGGGCGCGGGCGCGGTGCTCTACGGCATCAATACGCTCGCGCCGGTGGTGGAGCAGACGTCCGTGATCGCCACACCGGCGGCGCAGGCGCAGGACATCTTTGATCAGGCGATGGCGCAGGTGCAAAGCGAGACGTTCACCGGGCGCGTGTTTGACGGCGTGTCCGGTCTGAACGCCGAGGACTGTTCGTTTCTGACGGTCACAGTACGGCTGGCCAACCGGGGCTTCTTCCCGGCGGAATGGATCGCGCTGGACATAAGGCCCGAGGGCGGCGACGTGCTGCAGCTGGACAATGTCCAGGCGAACGTGCTGCCCAGCGGCAGCCAGGGCGACGTCGCGGCGACGGTGCTGCACGCGGGCCCCGCAGAGGACACGCAGCGCGCCTTCACGGTGAGCTGCTATGTCTTCGGCAGAAAGATCACCATCCAGGGCAGCGCAAAGGAAAGCGCATCAAATTGAATCGATCGGGAAAGCCTGACAAGCGCATCAGGCTTTCTTTTTATGCCAAGATGCTTTTTACATGCGCGAAGCGAAGAAGGGTCAAGGGGCGGCGCCCCTTGGCAGGGTGAGGGCGGCAGCCCTAACGTTTCCGATATGGAGGACATGGTGGGCATGATCAGCATGCTGCGTTCGCAGTACAGCCCCGGCCAGTGGGCGCTTGTATTCTTTCTGTACAGCTTTGCCGGGTGGTGCTGGGAGACGGTGCTGTACCTTGTCCGGGACAGGCGGCTGGTCAACCGCGGCTTTCTCTCCGGGCCGTTTCTGCCGGTGTACGGCTTCGGTGCGCTGGGCATGCTGGTCGTCTGCCTGCCGGTCAAGGAGAGCGTCGGCAAGGTGATGATCGTCGGGATGATTGCAGCCAGCGTGCTGGAATATATGGCGGGCGCGCTGGTGTGGCGGGTGCTGCATGTGCGCTACTGGGATTATTCCGGCCAGCGGATGAACCTGGGCGGACACGTGTGCCTGATGTCCGTGCTGACCTGGGCTGCGTTTGCGGTGGTCGTGGTCTGCATCCTGCATCCGCTGCTTCAGCCGTCTGTCAGTCAGCTGCCGCAGAGCCTGTGCGGCGTGATGGCCGGCGCGCTGGCGGCGTTTGCGCTGGGCGACGCGATTCCCAAAGGACTAAAACGGCGAAGACGGACATAAAGAAAGAAGGACCGCGCGGCGCGATCCTTCAGGACGGTATGTACAGCGGTTCAGCGGCAGCATCCGCAGCCGTTGGTGTTTGCGCAGGCCGTGCTGCCATTGCAGCCCAGGCCGGTGGTGCTGGTGTAAGTGCCGCAGGTGCAGCTCACGTTGCGCGCGCGGATGGCGTCCTCATCGCACAGCGCCTGCGGGAACAAGGGCAGCGAGAAGAATTCGTCGCAGACAGAGCTGGCGAACTCCTCGCACGGCGGAACCTCGCAGAAGCCGTAGCTGGGCACCAGCATCTCGACCTTCGCCAGCACCTTGAGCACGACCGTCACACAGATTTCCAGGCAGAAGATGTTGTTGCCGACGTATGTACCGGACACGCAGATCGCGGAGACCATCGCCTCGATGGTGTAGGGCACGATGGACTCATCCGGAACGGAGAGCAGCACGTCGCGGTCGACGGTGACGACGCCGCGGCCGATGTATTCGCGGCAGTTGGCGTCGGTAAAGAGGATGTCGATGGGCACATCCACCTGGCCGCGCACGCGGGCGAAGCAGGGTCGGTCGCACAGGCGCTCGACGGAGAGATTGCGGATGGTGCCTTCGGTTGTCGTGGAGCGGCAGCTTTCAAAGGTGATGGGCATCGTGGGCTGGTTGCAGTTCTCGCTGCTCTGCTCTCCGCCGCCGCAGCTTGCAGGCACCAGACCATAGCTGATGAGCGCTACGCGCTGATCGCTGAGCTGCTCCTGAAACAGACATGAATCATACACGCGCTGCACCTGGATGCAGACCCGTTCGTTCAGCCCGTTCAGGATTTCGTTTCCGGCAACGGTGCACGGACAATGCGTGGAATTCGCGTTTTTATAGGAGTAAAAACTCATGGCGCACGCCTCCTTGGGCAAGTCGTTATGAGGAGGATTCCTCACGATTCCAAAGTATGCTGTCCGGGAAGCGGCGTGCATGAAAATCGGACGTCTGGAGGGAAGCGAATGCGGGGAAAGGGCAAATGGGCGGCGGCGCTCCTTGCGCTGGCCGCTTTCGCGTGCGCGGGCGGTGCAGCCCTTTGGCGGGCGCAGACACCGCGCGTGCCGCTGACGATCGAGGTGATTGCCGCGCAGGAGGATGCGCTGGCGGCTGCAGCGCTGCAGGACGCGGAAAAGCCCAGCGTGCTCCTGTATCATACGCACACCTGGGAGGCCTATGAGATGACCGAGGAGGCGCAGTACACGCCCACGGAAACCTGGCGCACCCAGGACGAAAGATTCAACATGCTGCGCGTGGGCGAGGAGCTGGCGGCGTGCCTGACCGACCTGGGATTTGCCGTTGTGCACGACACGACGGCCTTTGAGCCGCCGAATCTGTCGGGCGCATACACGCGCTCACTGGCGATGCTGGAAGCACGCCTGGCAGCCGGGGAAACCTACGACTACATCTTCGATATCCACCGTGACGCATACAGCGGGCTGTACAACGGCGCCAACTGCGCCGAGAAGGACGGAAAGCAGATTGCCTATGTGATGCTGCTGGTGGGCAAGGGAACCGGCGCGACGGGCTCCGGCTTTGACGAGCGCCCGGACTGGCCGAAGAACCTCGAGCTCGCGCAGTGCATCACCGACTGCATGAACGCGCAGGTGGAGGGCGTCTCGCGCGAGGTCAAGGTCAAGACGGGGCGGTTCAATCAGCATGTCTCCGCCGGCGCGCTGCTCATCGAGGTGGGCAACAACCGCAACACGCTCGATGAGGCGCTGGCTGCCTGCCCGATCATCGCGCAGGCGATTGCGCAGGCGCATGCGCAGAGGGCAGTCAAATGAATTTGCGCATGTGCTCAAGCGCGGCCTTTTCCAGGCGGGAAACCTGCGCCTGACTGATGCCGATCTCGGAGGCGACCTCCATCTGCGTGCGCCCCTGGAAAAAGCGCAGGTTCAGGATCTTCTGCTCGCGGTCGTTCAGGCGGCGCATGGCCTCGCTGATGGCGATGTGCTCCAGCCAGCTCTCCTGGCTGACGCTGTCGTCGCGCACCTGATCGCCGATGGTCAGCGCGTCGGTGTTGTCCCCACCGATGGGCTCGCACAGGCTGACCGGATCCTGAATCGCCTCGAGCGCCAGCGTGACGTCCTCCTCGGAGAACTCCAGTTTTTTGGCGATCTCCGAGATGGTCGGCTCCCTGCCGAGCTCGCGGCTGAGCCTGTCGCGCATGCCCAGCGCCTTGTAGGCGATGTCCCGCAGCGAGCGGCTGACGCGGATGGCGTTGTTGTCGCGCAGATAGCGCCGGATCTCACCGATGATCATGGGCACGGCATAGGTGGAAAAGCGCACGTTCTGTGTCACATCGAAGTTGTCCAGCGCCTTGATCAGCCCGATGCAGCCGACCTGAAACAGGTCGTCCACATTTTCGCAGCGGTGCGAAAACCGCTGGAGCACGCTGAGCACCAGACGCAGATTGCCGCGGATGAACTCCTCCCGGGCGGCCTCGTCGCCGCCGTGCACCAGGGGGAACAGCTCGCGCATGCGCTCGTTGGAGATGACGGGAAGCGTCGAGGTGTCCACACCGCAGATTTCAACTTTGCCGATCGCCATTTGCGTTACCTCCTCATGGGGAAAAGATAAACGCATTATGACGGCGGCCTGCGAAAAATATTCCCGCGCAAACCGGTCATAATTTGCGCGAAGCGGCATATGGAGAGGAGAAAAATTCTGAAAAAAAGGGGAGAAAGGGGTCGCGCGTATGACGTTTAGCGAGCTGAAAAAGAAGGACGTCATCTGCATCGGCGACGGGCGGCTGCTGGGGCGCGTGACAGATCTGGAGTTTGACGCGTCGAGCGGTCAGGTGCGCGCGCTGATCGTGCCGGGCGGCGCGGGCTTGTCCTGCCTGCTGCACGGGGACAGGAGCACGATGAGCATTCCCTGGCAGCAGATCGCGTGCATTGGCGACGACGTCATTCTGGTCGCCCAGCCCTCGTGCAGGCCCTGCGTCAAATAGACCATATTCAAAAAATAGTTTACGTCTTGCGCGCCAAAGGGTATAATACAAGAAGATGTTTGAAAGAAAGAGGTCGAATTCTGCGATGAAGTGTATATACTGCAACTGCACAGAGAGCCGAGTTGTCGACTCCCGCCCGACGGAGGACGGCGCCATCCGCCGCCGCCGCGAGTGCGAGGGATGCCAGCGCCGGTTCACGACGTACGAGAAGATCGAAATGCTGCCGGTGTTCATCATCAAGAAGGATAAACGCCGCGAGCAGTTTGACCCGGCCAAGGTGCGCAACGGTATCCTCAAGGCGTGTGAAAAGCGCCCTGTGCCCATCAGCGAGATCGAGAAGCTGGTGAGCCACGTGGAGACCAGCGTCTGCCGCAAGATGGAGCAGGAGGTCACCAGCGAGGAGATCGGCCAGCTGATCATGGAGGGACTCAAGGATCTGGACGAGGTGGCGTACATCCGCTTTGCGTCGGTGTACCGCCAGTTCAAGGACGTGCAGTCCTTCATGCAGGAGCTGCAGCAGCTGCTGGATACCCAGAATAAGCCGGAGGAATAAGGGATAATTGCCGCCTGATTTGCCCATGCTGTCCATGAAGATCATTCATGGAGGCGGGAGACATGGGGAGAAGCAGGCGGCAACGTGTGGGCATTGCGCTGGCTGCAGCAGCGCTGGCGCTGAATTTCTGGTCGGGTGCGCATCAGACCGTGCAGGTTTCCTCCGCGCAGGCGGATGCGGGCGTGACGCGCACGCTGATTCCGGGCGGACAGGCCGTGGGTGTGGCGCTCAAGACACAGGGCGTGCTGGTGGTCTCCCGGGCGAGCCGGCAGGAGGTCAAGACGCCGCTGCGCGTGGGCGACGTGATCCTTTCCGTTCAGGGGGAGAGCGTCCTGAGCGCGCAGGAGCTGGCCCAGCGGGTGAGCGCCCTTGAGCGCGACAGCGTGGAGCTTCGGGTGCTGCGCGGCGGCAAGGAGATCACCATGCAGGCGGCCGTGCCGGTGAGCGAGACGGACGGCAGGCGCAGGCTGGGCGTCTGGGTACGCGACAGCACGGCGGGCGTGGGCACGCTGTCCTATATCGACCCGCAGACGCAGGCGTACGGCGCGCTGGGGCATGCAATCGTGGACGGCGACACGGGGGAAATGCTCTCCGTGCTCGACGGCGCGATCATGCAGGCGCGCGTCGTCGGCGTGACGAAGGGGGAGAGCGGCCGCGCAGGCGAGCTGCGGGGCAGCTTCCTCAAGGAAAACCGGCAGATCGGCACGCTTGAGCACAATTGCGCATACGGCATCTACGGCACGATCGACACGATGCCTGAGTCGCTGCTCTATCCGCAGGGCCTGCCCATCGCCACGCGCGAACAGGTGCATCCGGGCCAGGCGACGATCCTGTCGACGGTGGACGAGACAGGGCCCCAGGCGTACAGCGTGGAGATTCTGGGCTGCTTTATGCAGGACAAGCCGAGCCAGAAGGACATGATCCTGCGCGTAACGGATCAACGGCTGCTGGAAAAGACGGGCGGCATTGTGCAGGGCATGTCAGGGAGTCCGATCATTCAGGACGGAAAGCTTGTGGGTGCTGTGACCCATGTGCTGGTAAATGATCCAACGAGAGGGTATGGGATATTTATAGAAAATATGCTGGAGGCGGCAGAGTGAAGGACAGACGGGGACAGATGATGCCCCTGTCTTTTTTGACATCGTGAGTTATGATGGAATCATGAAAAGAAAGCTCCGGCAGCCAATGCCTGTGTTTGGCTGCCGGAGCACTTGTTGCCCTGCTTAGGGAAGAGGATTATTTGCTTTTCACATAGGTGTTCAGATCATGAACACAATACTCATTGTAGGGATACTTGTCGGTTGTCACGTAGCCTGCAGGCGCATCGATCAGCTGGGGAATACGGTTGACGATCGTTGCACAGGTCATCTCCACGGTAGCCGGACGGTTGACGGATACGGTGGTTTCGGGTTCGCCGATGAAGGTCCAATCATTTCTGTCGAATTCATCCGGAGCGAAAACCTTGCCGACACATTCCGTGACGAGCGTAATTCCTTCTTCCGTCTCGGTGGTAACGACGGCGCGCATGCCGGTAGGATCGCCGGCCTTGATGGTAGCGTTCAGCGTCGTCGAGAAGAGATCCTCCGCATGCGTGGTCGGATAGCACTTCTGGGTCTGGGAGGTGATGTGCAGGTTCATCTTGCTGCAGAGCCATCCGTTCTGGTTCCACATGTAGGAGGGCACATACTGTCCGCTTTCAATCAGTTCCTTCAGCTCGGCTTCCGGCATGTCGTTGATGTTGGCGATTTCCTTCGCAAAGCGCTCCTTGCTGAAGCCTGCGCCATGGCCTTCCGCCAGCGCGATGCCGTAATCCTCGACATTGTACCAGCTGCTTCCCAGGATCTTCGTGATCTTGAAGGAAGAACCGGCCAGATTGGTCACCATGGTGCCCCATACCAGATCGCAGTAGCCCACGCCGGTCAGCGTGCAGTTGCCCTGCTTCGCAAGCGCATCCAGCTTGCTCGTGAGGGCAGGCGAGGAATTCCAGGGATACAGGGCTTCCTCACAGGTGGTAATGGCGTTGATCCCGTGCTTTGCGCAGATGGTGAAGATCTCCTCCAGTTCAAGCACGGTGCTTCTGGTAGCGATGATGCATACGTCCGGTTTGAGCGCGCCAAGGATCTCATCCGCCTGGCTGGCAGCGGAGACCTTGATGCCCGTCGCCGGATAATTGTCGCCCACGATTTCAGCGGCATCTTTTCCGCAGACTGCAGGATTCACATCAAAGGCGGCAACCAGAGACGCGCCTTTTTCGATGGCATAACGAATCAGATACTTTGCCATCTTGCCGCAGCCATACTGAGCAAACGTAATCTTCCTGTCCATACAAAAACCTCCTTGTGAATTTCGGGATGTCGGACTATTGCTTTATTCAGATTATATACCTTATACTTGGTATAAAGTCAACAGGGGATTGTTATCAAATTCACATGAACATCCGCGATGGAAAGAGGCAGGCAAGGAGGGATAATATGAAGAATTCTCTGCTGAAAATCGGTGAAATGGCGGAGCTGAACCATGTCAGTACGCAGACACTGAGACTTTATGCAAAAAATAAGCTTTTAGAGCCGGAATACCTGGATCCGGAGACGGGATACCGATACTATACGCTGGAACAATGTGCGAAGCTGGATCTGATCCGTGCGCTCAAAAGCTGCCGCCTTTCTCTGGAACAGATCAAGGAAATCTTCTCATTGTCTTCGGAAGAGCGTTTGCTGCAGGCGCTGGCGGAACAGACCGGGGTGCTGACCGATGAGATCTACAATCTGTCGGTCAGCCGGAATAACCTGAGCCGTGTATCAAAAAATCTGCAGATTCTCAATACGCTTCCTCCGTTTGGCCAGGTCTTTTTTGAGGTGGCCCCGGAACGAAAGATCGATGTGCAGGAGACGGACTTTGATTTTTTTGAGCTGGGGCATGAAGGATATGAGAAGATGCTTCGGCATATGCAGAATTATCTTTATGAGAATCAGCTTCCGCCATCGTACTTTATCAATGTGGGCACGCTCATGGAAAGGGAGCATTTTGTGAAGGAAACGTATTCCTCACATTCTGCATTCGTGTTTGTCGATGACCTCTACCCGGCGAAGAACAGCGTCCGTATCCTGCCGCCGAATACCTACATGTCAGTGGCTTCCGACAACATCGCGCTGGAATCCACCTATGCAAAGCATTTGTTCGAAGAAATGAAACGAAGCGGCATGATGCCCTGCGGTGATTATCTCTGCGAGGTCCTGACGCAGTTCCCCGTCCATCAGGCTAAACAGCTGATCTATAAAATACAGGTTCCGGTTCAGCGGATCAACGGCGGGGAAAGCACGGTGAGGTGATTCTCCTGACATGCGCTTTTCTGCTCTTGTTCAGCCGCGTTCTTCTATGTATAATGAGTATACGGGAAAGCGATTGTGCGGCGGGGTATAAAAGCGACGGAATACGCGCGGGATCAGCGGAGAAAATGAGCATGATGGCGCCGAAGGCTGAATACAATAAAGGCTGTCCTGGCATCCGAATGGTATGACAGCCGGGCTGACGGCAGCGATGAAAGGCGGGATGAGGGCGATGCTGGGCAAGGTGAACATCCTGTGCGCCGTACGGGACAAGCGCGTGGCAGAGAGCCTGAAGCGCGAGCTGGACGACGGCGAGCACTGCACGATGCAGATCGTCACAAACGGCTGCGCAGCGATCGAAAGCAGCAGGAGCTTCCCGCCGGACATTCTGGTGATCGACGCAGTGCTGCCGGGCGTCGACGGGCTCGGCGTGCTGGACTGTCTGAGCGAGATGCTGGGCGACCGAATGCCGCGGGTCATTGGCGGCTCGATGATGCCGCTTGCCGACGAGGGCTTCCTCAGGCGCGGCGCTCGCGCCGTGCTGCGACTGCCCTGGAAAAGGGAGCAGCTCTGCAGCGCACTGATGGCAGAGCTCGATGCGATCGACCACGTCATCGACTGGGACGCAGCGAATGCGCCGTATCAGCAGGCCTGTGCGCTGCTGGAGGAGATGGGCATGCACACGGGCCTCAAGGGATTTCTCTATCTGGCCTGGGCGGCGGCCCTGGCGTATGAAAGCGAGGCCCGCCTGTTCGCTGTGGGCAAGCGCCTGTATCAGCCGATTGCCGAGCGCTTCCATACAACCCCGCAGAGCGTGGAGCGGCTCATCCGCCACGCGGTGGAGAGCACGATGGACGCGGCCGTAGCGCGCGGCGTGTACGGGCTGTTTGGCAACACGCTCGACCCCGCCAGGGGCAAGCCCACCAACGCGCAGATCATTGGCATGCTCGTGCAGCGGATGCGGGTGGCGTGAAGCGAAAAAACAGATCACCTGCGCGGCCGGTCCGTCAGCAGCAGGTTGGACAAATGAAAAAAGCGCCTTGCACGGCTCGCTTTTCAGTACCCTGTCATGGGGATGAAAGCGAACAGGAGAGGCGCTTTTTCTATGCCCTTTTAGGGGCGGATGACCTGATACCCTTCGGCAACGCCGTCGAGCGTCACGCTGCTGTCGGTCGCTACGATGCGCCCATTCAGGGGATAGAGGGGGAAGATCCCCTGTTCCACCAGGGCCATAAGGCCCTCCTCATCCAGCGTTTCGGCAGCGTAGAAGGGCAAGAGACGGAGCAGCGTTTCAGCACAGCCGGCGCTGTGGGAGGTGGCCAGCAGAGAGGGGATGGCGCTCCGGCTCATGCCGTCCTTCAGGTCTGCATGGGCGGTGCGCACCGTCCCGTCAGCAAACCCATAGTAATAGATTTCCTTCTGGCGGTTCAGCGGGAAACTGCGCAGGTTGACCAGGCTTGTCCCGCCGGGGCAGCTCAGACACGCGGCCTTGCACGCCTGCTGATCCTGCGGCCGGTCATACAGGTTGTACGCATAGCTCAGCTGCGGCGCGCTCAGGCTGCGGACAAAGCCGTCATAGCTGGAGATGACCCCGCGGTTATAGCCGGCGTCCTCCATCACCTGAGCCAGCGTGTCGATGATAAAGGCGTTCTTCATCCAGGAAAAGTCCACCAGGCTCTCAATGCCGTATTCCGCGGCAAAGGCCAGATAGGCGTCCGACGCCGTCAGCTGAAGGGTGGAATTCCCCAGCAGCTCCACGCGCACGTCCGCAGGGCTGCGGGCAAACGCCGCCGCCTGCTCCACAAAGAGGCGAACGTCCTCGTTCTGATAGGGGTCAAAGCCAACGGTTTCCCAGTCCTCGCTGCAGAAGAACAGGCTGTGGTATTCCGCATACACCGGCGCCAGATAGACGTACCGGCTGCCCAGCTGCTCTACCAGCTCAAACGCCTGATACAGCATCGGGTCCACCTGAATGGGGGTGTTGACGCCGCGGTTGAGCGCGTACAGATTGTTGGATTCCTCGCAGGCCTCGTATGCGCTAAAGACGCGGTAGGCGCGCTCTGTCGCCTCGGTGTACAGCGCGGTGATCATTTTGAGCTCCGCCGCCGCAGAAATGCCGCTGCCGCCCAGGTCATAGCTGAAGATGAAATCCTGGCTGCAGTTCATTTCGCCTGAGGAGCTGACTTCGATTTCGCGCCAGCCCTGATCGATGTGTGTCAGGGCGCCGATTGCACAGGCGAAGGCGGCCACCGCGATGACGACGGCGAGGGCCGCCAGAAGGAGCCGTACCCCTGCATGCCTGTCGTGCACCTCTACCCGATCCACAGGCTTGGGCTGAAAGACGGTACGGTCCGGGGCTGTTCGTTTCATGCCGATCTCTCCCTCAGACAGGTTACAGGATCGCCAGCAACAGCAGCAGAGCGAAGAAGAGCGGGATGATGCACCACAGCGCCAGGCCGACGACAGCGCCCTTTTTGCAGGCCTTGTAGTTGCGGATGTAGTTCCTCTTCCTGAACAGCACGCCGGCCAGAAGGCCCAGCGGCGGCAGCAGGAAGGACAGGAAGATCAGCCACTTGCTGCCGGTATCGTGGACAGGGGCGTTGATGAACTCCGCGTCCAGATTCCACGTCTCCTCCTGTTTGGCGGGCGGCTCCTCGCCCGGCTTGAGGATGGTGATGGACTTGATGACCTCGCCCTTTTCGCGCAGGGCCTTGTAGGCTTCGATTTCCTTCTTGTTGCCGTAGACGAAATGGCCGTGGCCGATGTCCGTCAGCTCGGGCTTGTCCACGCTGTAATCGTGAACGGAGGGGTCGTAGGTAAAGAGCACCTTGCTCTTTTCCAGAATGGGGTCGGGAATCGGGATGGCGGAGATCAGGGAGCGGGTATAAGGGTGCAGCGGGAAGTCAAACAATTCGCCTGTTTCGGCAATCTCCACGATATTGCCCTTATAGATCACGGCGATGCGGTCCGAGATGAAGCGAACGATCGACAGGTCGTGCGCGATGAACAGGTACGTCACATCGCGTTCCTTCTGGAACTTCTTCATCAGGTTGAGCACCTGGGCGCGGATGGATACGTCCAGCGCGGAAATGGGCTCGTCGGCGATGATCAGCTCGGGCTCCATCACCGTGGCGCGGGCGAGGCCGATGCGCTGACGCTGGCCGCCGGAAAACTCGTGCGGATAGCGGGTCAGGTGCTCGGGCAGCAGGCCGACCTCATTGATGATGGTCTCCACCTTGTTCACGCGGTCAGCCTCGTTCTTGAACAGGTGAAAGTTGTACAGGCCCTCGGAGATGATGTAATCCACGGTGGCGCGCTCGTTCAGCGAGGCGGCGGGATCCTGGAACACCATCTGGATGTTGCGGATGACCTCCTTGTCCAGAGAACGGGGGATCTTGCCGGAAATGCGCGTGCCCTTGTAGCGGATCTCACCGGCGGCGCAGGGGTTCACGCGGATGACCGCGCGGCCGATGGTGGTTTTGCCGGAGCCGGACTCGCCCACCAGAGAAAAGGTCTCGCCCTTGTAAATATCAAAGTTGGCGTTCTTCACCGCCCTGACGGCGTTGTCGCCCTTGCCGAAGGTGATGTCGAGGTTCTTAATGGAAAGGATAATCTCGCGGCCATTCTCGTCCACGGGCCCGTGCTCCGGCAGATGGGAGGCCTTGACGTTGGCGGCGTTTTCGCTCGTATTCATCAGTCATACCTCCTGTCAGATGTTGAAAGCTTCAATCAGCTTCTCGTGGATGTTCTGGATGATTTCAGGCTTCTCCACCTTGGGCGCGCGGGGATCCAGCAGCCAGGTCTTCGCGAAGTGGGTCTCTGTGATCTTAAACATGGGCGGATCAAGCAGCGTGTCGATCTTCATGCAGTACGGATTGCGGGGCGCGAAGGGATCGCCGACGATCTTGTTGTACAGGGACGGCGGCGTACCGGTGATGGAATACAGCACGGTGTTCTTCTGCGCCAGCTGGGGCAGAGAGGACAGCAGCGCCCAGGTGTAGGGATGACGGGGATCGAAGAAGACCTCGTCCACCTTGCCCAGCTCCACGATCTGCCCGGCATACATCACGGCCACGCGGTCAGCGATGTTGGCGACCACGCCCAGGTCATGGGTGATGAACACGATGGTGTAGTTGAATTCCTTCTGCAAATCCTTCAGCAGCTTGAGAATCTGCGCCTGAATGGTCACATCCAGCGCGGTGGTCGGCTCGTCGCAGATGAGGATCTTCGGCTGGCAGGAGAGCGCGATGGCGATGACGATACGCTGGCGCATGCCGCCGGAATACTGGAAGGGATAGTCGTCAAAGCGCTTCTCGGCATTGGGGATGCCCACCTTGTGCATCAGCTCCAGCGCGCGCAGGCGGGCCTCCGCCTCGGAGCACTGCTGGTGCTTGAGGATAATGGAGGTGATCTGCTTGCCGATGGTGATGATGGGGTTCAGGCTGGTCATGGGGTCCTGGAACACGGTGGCGATCCGTTTGCCGCGGATCTGCGTCCAGTCGTTGGGATCCTTGACCTTGGCCAGGTTGATCACGCAGGTGCCGTGCAGGCGGTCTTCCGTCCTGTCCAGGTACTTCACGCGGAAGGTCACCGCGTCGAACACCGCGTTGAGCACGGCGTCGTCACTCAGATCCCTGCCCATGAGCATGGCCTTGCGCAGCTCCTCCAGCAGCAGGCGGATGCACTTGCTGCGCTTGACCGTGCCGTAGCGGCCCACGGACAGATACACCTCATAGGCGAGCGTCTCGTTGCGGCGGCGGCTGTCCTCACTGATGGGCTGCTGAATCTCGCTGTGATAGCGCTGCTTCAGCTCCGACATGCGGCGCTCGTGCTGCTGGCGGTAGGCGGCATCGGCGAGCGCTTCCTTTTTGCGGGCCTCGACCATTGCGGCCTTGTGCTTCTGCAGCGCCTTGATCCTGGCGTCGTAATCGGCGATCTGCGCCGCAGTCTCCCTGATTTTGGCCTTCTCGTTGCGGGGATCAAAGGTCTGCTTCAGGTTGAAGGCCTCGGTGCGCTGGTACACCAGCTCGCTGATTTCGTCGTCCAGCTTCTGCGCATCCTCGGGACTCAGGGACGCGCGGGCCTCCATCTCAGCGTTCAGCGCCTTCATCTCCTTGTAGGTTGCGGCGCCGTATTCCAGCCGGGCATACTGGTCAAGCTTCTCCCGGATGCCCTTGACAGCCTTCCAGCGGCTCTCGGTCATGGGCACCACGGTATCCACCAGCTCGGCGTCGTTGAAGATGACGTCTCCCTGGCTGATGAAGCCGTTAGCGTCCAGCATGCCGGCGAAGGTCTTGGTGAACACGGACTTGCCGGAGCCGGACTCGCCCACGATGGCGATGGACTCATTCTCCAGGATGTCCAGCGAAATGCCGCGAATCGCCGTCAGCACGCGGCCGCGGACATTGAACTTGACCTCCAGATCCCTGACGGACAGGAGCACATTCTTCTCTTCCATGATACCGCACCTCACATATGGGTTCTGGGGTCGGACGCGTCGCCCAGGTTCTGACCGACGACGTACAGCACCACCGTGATGATCGACGCGACGGCCACCGGCGTCCAGAACTCAAACTGCCAGCCGGGGGTCAGCATGGCGTTCTCCGCCTCGTAGATCATCTTGCCCAGGGACATTTCCGACATGCCCATGCCGATGTAGGAGAGGAACACCTCATAGCTGATGTAGGAGGGAATCTCCGTGGCGACCAGGGTCACGACGATGGAGGTCATGAAGGGCAGGATATTCTTGGTGGCAATGCGCAGGATGGGCGTGCCCAGGCAGCGGGAGGCGAGGTTGTACTCGCGGTCGCGGATGATGATGACCTGGGTGCGGATGAAATACGCAATGCTCAGCCAGCCGGTGACGGTCAGCGCGAACACCATCGTCCAGAAGCCTGCGGAGAAGATCAGCACCAGCACGGAAATAAACAGGATGTAGGGCACGTTGCCGATGATGTTGTACACCTCGGTCATCACGATATCCACCTTCTTGGAGAAGCCCCACACTGCGCCCACAAGGATGCCCACCGTCATGTTGATGAGCGCGCAGATGAACGCCATGGAAATGGAGATTCTCGCGCCGTTCCATACGGCGCCGAAGGTGGACTCGCCCGACTTGCCCGAGCCGAAGATCCATTCCAGACTGAAGCCGTACTTCTCAATGGCGGCCGAGGGGGTCAGGTGCTTGGCGGAGGAGTCCATCAGGTTGGCGAACTGGTCGTAGGGGACGATCGCCGGGTAAACATAGATGAAGAGCAGGAGCAGCGTGAACAGGGTCAGAATCACCACGTTCGAGCGCTTGCGGAAGAACACGCGGAACACGCTGCGCCAATAGGAATATCGGGGAGCTGTGATCTTTTCGGATTCCAGGTCGTTGTGATCTACCCGGGAAAAGAGCTCCTCATCAGACAGGTTCAGTTCATCGAATTTCATCTGTTCGTTCTTCATTGTCTCTTACCTTGCTTTCGATGTAAAGGAGATTCTCGGGTCAACCAGCGACATCAGGACGTCGCCCAGAATGAGGCTGATGATGGACAGCAGCGCATAGAACAGCGTCACGCCGACGATGACGCCGTTGTCGTACATGTTGATGGCCTTGGTGAGCAGGTTGCCCGCGCCAGGCACCACATACACGCGCTCGGTGATGATGGCGCCGGTGATGGCAAAGAGCACTGTGCCGGGGATGCCGTGCACCAGCGGGATGATGGCGTTCTTGAGGATGTGCTTGGTGAAGATCTCGTTTTCGGAGAGGCCGCCGCTGCGGGCGAACTTCACATAGTCGGAGTTCATCTGGTCGATCATGTAGCGGCGCAGCCACTTCATCAGGTTGGCCACGGAGGGCAGCGCCAGGGACACGATGGGCAGCACATACATTAGAGAACTGCTCTTGTCGATGTCAAAGGTGGTCGGCAGGCCCATCGCGCCGCCGATGGCCTTGAACAGGAAGATGTAGGCCAGCGAGGGAACGGCGATGATGAAGACGATGTAGAGGGTGCCCAGCTTGTCCAGCAGATGGTCCTTCTTGCGGGCCATGGCAATGCCCAGCGGCACGCCCAGGGCGTAGGCCATCAGGGAGGACAGGATGCCGATGACGAAGGAGAAGCCCACCTTGGACTTGGCGTTCTTCACCGTGGAAACGGAGGTGTAGTCGTCGGTGAAGCGGTCGGAGGACACCAGGCTGCCCTGCCGGGAGCCGGCGATATAGACGGCCGTATGCAGGTCATCGGCGCTCTCCTCCACCAGGCCGGTGGGATAGGCCACGGTGGACAGGACATAGGAGCCCTGCGGCATGGTCATGGTGTCAAACACGTCCACGCCCAGGTTCACGGCGTAGGACTTGCCCAGGTTGACCTGAAGCAGGTTCTGGTGCACATAGGGGAAATGATTGTCAAAATATAATAAATACTTGTGCTTGGTGCCATTGCCGATAATCGCGGGGGAGAACTTCTCGCCGCCGTACAGCGGATCATGCAGGGTGAAGGTCAGGCCGCGATTCTCGATGTCCTCCTGCACATAGTGAATATTGTCAACGCTGAGGATGCCGGTGAAATAATTCACCAGACGGGAAAACAGGGGTTTATCCTTGTAGGCAAACAGCTGCTGCTGTCCGCCGGAGACATACTTCTTGGGGGTCTGCATTTTGGCGTCCCTGCGGATCACCGTGTAGCCCATGGATTCATAGGTCTCGGTGAACTGCTGAACGAATTTCGCCACGTCCTCGCTGTCATTCTCCGGCTTTTTGCCGAAGCTGGCGACGGACTGGCGCTCTTCCTCGGTGATTTCGCCTTTGGCGGTGAGCTCAAGCAAATACTCGGTGTAGGGCACATAGTCGATGTAGCCGTACTCCTCCCATTTGCGGTACATGTATGCTTCCTTCTGATTATTGCCCAATTGCTTGTAGGTGGGATCCATGGCAAAAATCAGCTGTCGGTCCAGTGCGGAGTAAATCAGCAGCATCACGATGCCGACAACGATCACCACAGAGACCAAACCGTGCACAATACGCTTGATCAGATACTTTGTCATACGCTCATTCCTCAATAGCGCGATACGGGAGCGGCGTTTTGCGCCGCCCCCGTATCGCAGAATTTGGTGCCGCGAAGGATCAGCTCATCGGGATCAGAAGATACCGGTGCACTTGACCATGTAGCCGGCGTAGTCGGGCAGGAAAGTATCCAGGTAGGTCTGCGGATCACCGTAGTCGGGGCCCCAGCCGGACACGTCGTACAGGTCGTAGTTGGCCTCATAGCCATAGTCGGTGTAGTAGCCGGCATAGTACCATTCCTGAGAGGTCTGGCACTCGGTCTTGTTAACCTTCACCAGGCCGTTGAGAGAATCCTCGATGCTCATGCGGACAACCTCGCCGCGGTTGGCATAGGAGGTGGAGGCGACATACACGGGCAGGTCGAGGTAGATGGGATTCTCGGCGTCGATCACAACGCCCTCGTCGGCGAGCTCGGCGATGGCCAGCTCCAGCTCAGCCCTGGCGGCTTCCGGATTGTACCAGCCGTCAAAGCCGAAGGAAGCGCCCAGGCCGCCCTCAGCGTCGGGATCCCAAACCTTCACAGGGATCTCGTCGGCGTCCAGCTGGGCCTGCATCACGGCGCCGTAGAAGGTGCCGGCGGGGAAGGTGGTGTCCACGCCGTTGATGGCGAGGGTCACGTCCTCGGTCAGCTGCACGAAGTTGCCCGGGGTGTAGGAGTTGATCAGAGAGGTGAGCTTGAGCTCCTCGCCGACGGACTGCGCGTTGTAGGTGGCGCGGTCCAGACCCATGGCGACAGCGCGGCGGAAATGCACGTTGCGCATGGCCTTCTGGGTGCGCGCAGCCTGCTCCTCGGTCTGCGGGGAAGCCACGGCGCCGTCGTTCACATTGGCGAAGGCATTGCGGTTGATGTTCAGGAAGGTGCCGTAGGAGGTGGCGTCGGTGGAGGAGGTGTAGCCATACTTCTCAAACATGCCGTCCTGCTTGGCCACCTCGAGGGCGGAGGCGTTCAGGCCGGTGCCGGAGATGACATTGGCCTTCATGTCGTTGTAGCCCTTGAGCGCGTCGGAGCCATCGTTGAACTTCCAGTTGATGGTCTTGATGTTGATGGCGTCCTTGTTCCAGTAGTTCTCGTTGGCGGAGAACACGATGGTGTTTTCGGGGGTCAGGTTGGTGACCAGATACGGACCGCAGTAGGCAATGTGATCGGGATCCTTGCCGTACAGATAGGTCTCGCTGTCGGGCGCGTAGTCGGCGCCGAAGCCGCCGCCCTGGGACAGGAAGTACTCACGGTTCATGGGCGCGAACACGGAGTAGCTCAGCATGGTCATGAAGTAGGGAGCCGGGGCCTCCAGGGTGTACTGCAGGGTGTAGGTATCCACAGCCTTCACGCCGACCTCGGCAAAGTCGGTGACCGCGCCGTCGATGTACGCCTGGGCATTCAGGATGCCGCAGCCGCCGTCAGCGCCCACCAGGTACTCCAGGCCGCCCATGGCGTCGAGCATGTGGTTCATGCCGGCCACGAAGTCGTCGGCGGTCACGTCGGCGACCTTACGGCCCTGGCTGTCCACCCAGATCACGCCCTCGCGAAGCTTGAAGGTGTACACGGTGCCGGTCTCGTCCACGGACCACTCGGTGGCCAGGGCGGGCTGCATCACGTTCTCGATGTCATACTCGATCAGGCCGTCGTAGGTGTTGACGATGGCCTCGTTGTCGGCCGCGCGGGAGGTGGCCAGGGTATCCCAGGTCTTGGGATCGGAGGAGTAGAGGCCGTAGCCGTACTCGGTGCTCAGGGTGTAGCCTTTGCCGAGCAGGTAGTCCTTCGCCCACTGCTCGTAGGTGCCGGTGCCCTTCAGCTCGGCATACTTGGCCTTCATCTCTTCGCGCTCCTCGGTGGTGAGGGGATTCTCGTTCACCACCAGGGCCTGATGGAAGCGATAGCTGTCCAGACCCCAGAGCACGGAGCTGATCGTATAGGGCGCCACGCGGCTGATGGCGTAGTTGCCGCCCTTGGAGGTGCCGGGCTGATACACGGCAGCTTCCATCAGCTTCGCTTCCGCCACGGCCATCTGCGCATAGCGGAGGGACAGGTTGTCCACTTCATCACGGCCAGCCATGTAAGCGTCGTAGAACTCGCCCAGAGCCTGGGTATAGAGTTCGGAAGAGGTGGTGCCGTAGGCTTCAACGTCGAAGTCTTCCGCAGCGGCGAAAGACATGGTCAGCGTCATAGCCAGGGCCAGAACCAGAGCCAGGAGCTTCTTCATAATTATTCATTCCCCTTTTCTGAATCTCCGCCTGAAGACGGAGTTTTTCCTGTTTATTATAGTATAGACCGCATGTCATTGCAAACATTTTTCGGGAATTTCTCCGCATCTTTTGGCATGCTGTCTGCCGCCCGGCAGAATGCTTGCCCCTGCAGGTGGGACGGGGGAACGGAGGCGGTCATTGAAAATCGCGTGCGAATCGGGTATAATAAGGAAAGCAAAGCGTTTTGTGTGATGGGAGGATCGGCTTATGAGCAAAAAGGCCATTTTGATTGTGCTGGACAGCGTGGGCATCGGCGCGCTGGCGGACGCGGCGAAATACGGCGATGCGGGCGCGGATACGCTGGGTCACATCATCAGCGCATGCCATCCGCAGATTCCGAACATGATGCGGCTGGGCCTGGGCAACATCGACGGCATCAGCTTCGGCGGCGTCGATGCGCCGGAGGGCGCGTACGGCAAGCTCAGGGAGGTTTCTGCGGGCAAGGACACGACGACCGGTCACTGGGAGATCGCCGGCGTGCAGCTCGCGCGCCCGTTCCCGACGTTCCCGGACGGCTTCCCGCAGGATTTCATTGCGCGCTTTGAACAGGCGACGGGCCGCGGCACGCTGGGCAACAAGCCCGCCTCCGGCACGGCCATTCTCGACGAGCTGGGCGAGGAGCACATCAGGACCGGCAAGCTGATCGTCTATACCTCCGCGGACAGCGTGTTCCAGATTGCGGCAAACGAGGCGGTTGTGCCGCTTGAGGAGCTGTACCGGTACTGCGGGATCGCGCGGGAGATGCTCACCGGCGAACTGGAGGTGGGACGCGTGATCGCGCGCCCATTCGTGGGGGAGAAGGCCGGCGCGTTCAAGCGCACCGGCGGACGCAGGGATTACAGCGCCGTGCCGCCGACGACCCTGTGCGACCTGCTCAGCCGGAACGGCAAGACCGTATACGGCGTGGGCAAGATCGAGGATATCTTCTGCCTGCGCGGCATCACCAGGTCGAACCATGCCGCGGGCAATGCAGCCTGCATGGAGGCGACGTTTGCCGCGATGGGAGAAGATTTTGACGGCCTGCTGTTTGTGAACCTCGTCGACTTTGACATGGTGTACGGCCATCGCCGCGACGTCAAGGGCTACGCCAAAGCGCTGGAGACCTTCGACGCGCAGATCCCGCAGATCATGGAGCGGATGGGCGAGGACGATCTGCTGATCTTGACGGCGGATCACGGCTGCGATCCCTGCCACACGGGCACGGACCACACGCGCGAGCATGTGCCGGTGCTGATGTGGGGCAAGCACATCCGGCGCGGCGTGAACCTGGGCGTCCGGGAGACGTATGCCGATCTGAGCGCGACGGTGCTTGACTTCTTCGGCATCGACAACACGCTCAAGGGCAGCTCGATGCTCGGGCAGATCCTGTAAGGGGAAGCCATGGAGATCCTGTATGAAGACCGGGAGATCGCCGTCATCGTCAAGCCTGTCGGCCTGGATGCGCAGGCGGCTGTCCCGGAGGCGCTTGAAGAGCAGCTCGGCGGCACGTTCTACGCGGTGCACCGGCTCGACCTGAACGTCGGCGGTGTGATGGTCTACGCCAGGACGAAGCAGGCGGCGGCGTGCCTGTCCCGCGCGATTCAGGAGGGCGGCATGGTCAAGGAATATGTGGCCATGGTGCACGGCGAGCCGCCGGAGAAGGGCGACTGGGAGGATCTGCTCTTCAAGGACTCGGCCAGAAACAAGGTGTTCGTCGTCAGGCGCATGCGCGGCGGCGTGAAAAAGGCGCGGCTGGAGTTTGAGCGGCTTCGCGCGGGGGAGACCTCTCTGGTGCACATCCGCCTGCACACGGGCCGCAGCCATCAGATTCGCGTGCAGTTCGCCAGCCGCGGCTATCCGCTGGTGGGCGATCACAAGTATGGCTCCCGTGACGAGGCGGGCGCGCCGATGCTCTTTTCCTGCTGCCTGACGTTCCCACACAGGGGACAGGTCAGGCGCTATGAGGCTTATCCGCCCTGGACGGAAGCGAGGGAGGCAACCTGATGGATGAGATGAAACGGATTGAGACGGCGGCTGAAACGGTGATCGCGGCGCTGGGCACGGCTGAGATCGGCGTGATTCTGGGCAGCGGTCTGGGCGACTATGCCGAATCGATGGCGGATGCCAGGCGGCTGCCGTACGACGAAATCCCCGGCTTTCCGCGCTCGACGGTGCCGGGACACGCGGGCATGCTGGTGTGCGGTACGCGCCGCGGCAGGCGCGTGGTGATGATGCAGGGCCGGTTCCACTATTACGAGGGCTATTCCATGAAGGACGTGACGCTGCCGGTGCGCGTGATGCGGAGGATGGGCGTAAAGACGCTGATTGTCACCAACGCCTGCGGCGGCGTGAACCTGTCCTTCGCGCCCGGCGACCTGATGGTGATCTCCGATTACCTGACGCTGACCGGCGCAAACCCGCTGATGGGGCAGAACCTCGATGAATTCGGCCCGAGATTCCCGGATATGAGCTGCGTGTTTGATAAGGCGCTGCGCGCGCTGGCGCACGAGACGGCGAAGGCGCAGGGATTTGCCCTTCAGGAGGGCGTGTACTGCCAGTTCCCCGGCCCGTGCTACGAGACGCCGGCGGAGGTGCGCATGGCGCGCATCCTTGGCGCGGACGCGGTGGGCATGAGCACCGTGCCGGAGGCGCAGGCAGCGCGTCACAGCGGCATGCGCGTGCTGGGCGTCAGCTGTATCACCAACATGGCTGCGGGCATTTTCGACCAGCCGCTGTGCCACGAGGAGGTCACGGAGACGGCCAACCGCGTCAGGGAGCACTTCAAGGGGCTGCTGGACGGCGTGATTGAAAAGGCGTAATGATAGCAAATGAAAACAGCCGGATATTGGAAACCGGCTGTTTTTTATTGATCACTTTTGAAACTATCGTCTGAGCTCATGGTGTCTGATTCAGAGGTGCCTTCTATACCTCTTGCAAACATGCCAAAAGCAATTGCCAGAAGGAAGGCAACCAATACCCAGATGATGATGAAAAGCATTGAAATCAACCTCATCTTCGTCCTGCTGTAATAGCAACCATCGTCTCAATCAGTATATCTCAAAATGAGATAAATGTCAATGCCGATTTTTGAGAAATATATACTGATGATGTGAGGTGGATGATATGAGACTGCGTGATTTGCGGGAAGATCGGGACTTGACGCAAAAAGCGTTGGCAGAGCATCTCCATATCAGCCAGAATACATATTCGCAATATGAAACCGGGCAGAGACAGATTCCCATTGATGTTTTGATTCGCCTGGCTGACTATTTTGGAACATCGATTGATTATCTGCTGGGTCTGACAGATGAAATCAAGCCGTATAGCCGATCAAAAAAGAGAACACAATAACAACATAAACCCTCCGAATTGATATGCTCGACATGAAAGACAGCTTTCGGTGCTGCTGTCTTCAGAAGAGGCATGTCAAAGGATTCGGAGGGTTTTATTTTACAGCTTCGCCATCGCGGCGTCCAGGCGCTTCATGGTCTCGTCCCTGCCCAGCAGGTAGGCCATTTCAAACGCGCCGCCCGGGGTGGCTGCGCGGCCGGTGATCGCGATGCGCAGCGGCCAGAGCACGGTGGCGTTTTTCATGCCGGACTGCGGAATGGCCTCCATGACCACATCGTGCAGGTTCGTCTCCGTCCAGTCGGTGATGCCCTCCAGGATGGGGCGGACGAAGGCCAGCGCGGCCTTGGAGGTCTCCGGGGTGGACTTGCTCTTCTTGTTGGTGAACAGCGCCATGTCCAGCTCCGGCATCTCGGCGAGGAAATCGACCATGCCCGGCAGCTGGGAGAACACCTCCGTGCGTGCCTGCGTCAGCTCGCAGATGCGCTTAAAGTCAAACCTCGCCGGATCCAGCACCTTCGCGAGCCACGGAGAGGCCTTCTCCTCGAACTGCTCGGGCGTGAGCTTGCGGATGTATTCGGCGTTGAACCACTTCATCTTGCCGTAGTCAAAGAAGGACGGGCTCTTGGACAGGCCCTCGAGGTCGAAGATCTCCTCCAGCTCCTTGAGCGTGTAGAACTCGCGCTCGCCGCGCGGGCTCCAGCCGAGCAGCACGAGGTAGTTGATGATCGCCTCCACCAGATAGCCTTCCGCCATCAGGTCCTCAAAGGAGGGATCGCCCTGGCTCTTGGACATCTTGCGCTTGACGATCGCCTTCTTCGGCTCGCCGTTCTCATCGAGCACGACGTTGCCCTTCTCGTCGGTTTCCATCGTGTACACGCCGGTCTTCTTGTCGCGCAGCGTGCCCTCCACCATGACCGGGGTCAGGTGAACGTACAGCGGCGGCGTCCAGCCGAAGGCCTCGTAGAGCAGGTTGTACTTGGGCGCGGAGGAGAGGTACTCGTTGCCGCGCATGACGTGGGTGATGCCCATCAGGTGATCGTCGATGACGTTGGCGAAGTTGTAGGTCGGCAGGCCGTCGGCCTTGATGAGCACGTTGTCATCCAGCGTGTCGCAGTCGACCTCGACGTGGCCGTAGATCACGTCGTCAAAGCTCGCCTTGCCCTCGGTGGGGATGTTCTGGCGGATGACGTAGGGCTCGCCGGCGGCGATGCGCGCCTGCACCTCTTCCTTGGTCAGGTGCAGGCAGTGCTTGTCGTACTTGAAGGTTTCGCCCTTGGCCTCCGCCCTGGCGCGCTCCTCGTCAAGGCGCTCCTTGGTGCAGAAGCAGTAGTACGCGCCGCCCTTTTCGACCAGCTCCTTCGCGTAGGGCAGGTACATGTTCTTGCGCTCGGACTGGACGTACGGGCCGCAGGGACCGCCGACGTCCGGGCCTTCGTCGTGGATCAGACCGGCGGTCTTCATGGAGTTGTAGATGACGTCGACGGCGCCCTTCACCTCGCGCTCCTGATCGGTATCCTCGATGCGCAGGATGAACTTGCCGCCGTTGCGGCGCGCCCAGAGATAGGTATACAGCGCGGTGCGCAGGTTGCCCAGGTGCATGTAGCCGGTCGGGCTCGGCGCAAAGCGCGTGCGGACTTCGGTAGACATAGTGATCTCTCTTTCTTTTTAATCCAGCTTGAAGCTGTCCTTGAGCGTCACGACGCGGTTGAAGACCTCCAGCTCGTCGGTGGAATCCCTGTCCTTGCTGAAGTAGGCTGTGCGCATGAACTGGAAATTCTCGCCGACCTTCGCTTCCCTGAGCCACGGCTCGGCGTAGCCGCGCACCACCTTGAGGGAGTCCGGATTGAGCTTCTGGCCGCCGAACGCAGCGGCTTCCTCGCCGTCCTCGGTCTCCTCGGTCTCGTCGGCGGTGTCCTCATCGAGGAACAGCACGTCGTACAGGCGCGCCTCAAACGGCATGTTCTCCTTCGCGCTGACCCAGTGGATGGTGCCCTTGACCTTGCGGTCCGCGCCCGGCATGCCGCTCTTAGTGTCAAAGTCCACGGTGCAGTAGACGCAGGTGACGTTGCCGCTTTCGTCGAGGTCGTAGGCATCACACCTGACGATGTACGCGCCCTTGAGGCGAACCTCGCCGTCGGGCTTCAGGCGGAAGTACTTCTTGGGCGCGTCGACCATGAAGTCCTCGCGCTCGATGTAGATCTCGCGGGTGAGGGAAACGTCGTGCGTGCCCATCTCCGGCTTCTTCGGATGGTTCTCGATGGTGCAGATCTCGGTTTTGTCCTCCGGGAAATTGGTCAGGACGACCTTGATCGGATCAAGCACGGCCATCGCGCGCGGGGCGACCTCGTTCAGGTCGTTGCGCACGCAGAACTCGAGCATGCGGTGATCGACGATGGAGTCGGTCTTTGCCACGCCGACGCGGTCGATGAAATCGCGGACGGCGGCGGAGGTGTAGCCGCGGCGGCGCATGCCGGCCAGCGTGGGCATGCGCGGATCGTCCCAGCCGCTGACGATGTGGTTCTCCACCAGGTAGCGCAGCTTGCGCTTGCTCATGACGGTGTTGGTCAGATTCAGGCGCGCGAACTCGATCTGGCGCGGCTTGTGCTCAAAGCCGCAGGCCTCGACGACCCAGTCATACAGCGGGCGGTGAATCTCGTACTCCAGCGAGCACAGGGAGTGGGTCACGCCCTCGAGCGCGTCGCCGATCGGGTGCGCAAAGTCGTACATCGGGTAGATGCACCACTTGTCGCCGGTGCGGTGATGCGTGGCGTACTTGATGCGGTAGATGGCCGGATCGCGCAGGTTGATGTTCGGGGAGGCCATGTCGATCTTGGCGCGCAGGGTGCGGGAGCCCTCCGGGAACTCGCCGTTCTTCATGCGCAGGAAGAGGTCCATGTTCTCCTCGGGCGTGCGGTCGCGGTAGGGGGAGTTTCTGCCCGGCTCCTTGAGGGTGCCGCGGTACTCGCGCATCTCCTCCTTGGTCAGGTCGTCCACATAGGCCAGGCCGCGGCGGATCAGATCGCACGCGTATTCAAAGATCTGGTCGTACTGCTCGCTGGCATAGTACACGGCGCCGTATTCAAAGCCGAGCCAGTGGATGTCGTCCTTGATGGCCTCGACAAACTCTTCCTTTTCCTTGGTGGGGTTGGTATCGTCAAAGCGCAGGTTGCAGACGCCGCCGAATTTTTCCGCCGTGGCGAAGTCCACGGTGAGCGCCTTCACATGGCCGATGTGCAGATAGCCGTTGGGCTCCGGCGGGAAACGGGTCTGAACGCGGCCGCCGTTTTTGCCCTCGGCCAGGTCCGCCTTAATCGCTTCCCAGATAAAATTGCTTTTCTCTTTGATTTCTTCCGCCATGGGAATCCCTCCTCGGAATACAGGGTGGGTATGGTAATCCCTAGTATCCATAATACGGCAGTATACTATACCCGCGAATTCAAAGCAAGCCCCGGTCAAAAATATTGTTTCCATATGAGATTTTCCGGCTGTTTTTCCCTGCGGACGGGCCAAAAACCGGGGCAGAAATTGGCCTACTTGTGAAAAATTGCGCGAAAGGTGTTCCTTTTTGACAGGGGAATGTGCTATAATGAGACGGTTGCATATACTCAACAATTTTCCATTCCATTCATCAGGATAAGGAGGACAAACAATATGCAGTATTCCCGTGAAGTGGAAGAAATGATCTGCGTTGCCAAGGGCCCGAATCATGGCCCGGCGCCCATCCCGGAAGAGGGCAAGTGGGTGCAGGCGAAGGAGATCAAGGACATCTCCGGCTACACCCATGGCATCGGCTGGTGCGCGCCGCAGCAGGGCGCCTGCAAGCTGTCCCTGAACGTCAAGAACGGCGTCATCGAAGAGGCCCTGGTGGAGACCATCGGCTGCTCCGGCATGACCCATTCCGCCGCGATGGCGTCTGAGATTCTGCCGGGCAAGACCATCCTGGAGGCGCTGAACACCGACCTCGTGTGCGACGCGATCAACACCGCCATGCGCGAGCTGTTCCTGCAGATCGTCTACGGCCGCACCCAGTCCGCGTTCTCTGACGACGGCCTGCGCATCGGCGCCGGTCTGGAGGATCTGGGCAAGGGCCTGCGCTCCATGGTCGGCACCATGTACGGCACCAAGGCCAAGGGCACCCGTTACCTGGAGATGACCGAGGGCTACGTGCTCAAGATGGCGCTTGACAAGGACGATCAGGTCTGCGGCTATCAGTTCCTGTCCCTGGGCAAGATGATGGACGCGATCAAGAAGGGCATGGCCCCGAACGAGGCGTACGAGAAGAACATCGGCACCTACGGCCGCTTCAAGGCCGAGGACGGCGCCGTGAAGTGGATCGATCCGCGCAACGAGTGATAAAAAGGAGGCGTACGTAAAATGGCTCTGTTTGAAAACTATGAAGGTCGTATGCCCCAGCTCCAGCCGGTTCTGGAGAAGTACGGCTTCGCGAACTTTGACGAGGTCAAGGCTTACACCAATTCCATGGGCGTGGATGCTTACGGCATCGTCGAGAGCACCCAGCCGATCTGCTTTGAGAACGTGAAGTGGGCCTACGAGCTGGGCGCCGCCATCGCGATGAAGAAGAACGCCGAGACCGCCGCCAAGGCCGCCGAGTACATCGGCGAGGCGCTGCAGGCCTTCTGCATCCCGGGCTCCGTTGCGGATCAGCGTCAGGTCGGCTACGGCCACGGCAACCTGGGCGCGATGCTGCTGGACGAGAAGACCGAGTGCTTCGCGTTCCTGGCCGGCCACGAGTCCTTCGCCGCGGCTGAGGGCGCCATCAAGATCGCGCTCAACGCCAACAAGGTCCGCAAGAACCCGCTGCGCGTTATCCTGTGCGGCCTGGGCAAGGACGCCGCGATGATCATCTCCCGCATCAACGGCTTCACCTATGTGCAGACCAAGTATGATTACCTCTCCGCCGACGTCAAGGAAGACCATGCGCTGACCATCGTCAGCCGCACCCCGTATTCCACCGGCGACCGCGCGAAGGTCAACTGCTACGGCGCTG
>JBJEUI010000282.1:0-4506 GCA_051883755.1 Candidatus Ventricola sp. | reverse complement strand
TGGAGGAATTCTTATGCCGATGCAGATGGGTTTCCGCTGGTACGGCGAAGGCAATGACAAGATCAGCCTTTCCGATATCAAACAGATTCCTGGTGTGACCAGCATCGTGTGGGCGCTTCACAACAAGATGCCCGGCGAAATCTGGACCGTCGAAGAAATCGCCGAGGTGCAGAAGCAGCTGGAGCCGTACGGCTTCAACATGGATGTTGTCGAGTCGGTCAACGTGCATGACGACATCAAGATTGGTCTGCCGACCCGCGATATGTACATCGAGAACTATAAGCAGTGCATCCGCAACCTGTCCAAGTTTGGCGTCAAGGTGATCTGCTACAACTTTATGCCGATCTTCGACTGGACCCGCTCCAACCTCTTCCACGAGGTCGGCGACGGCTCCACCGCGCTGTTCTACGAGAAGAACATGATCCAGGATGACTACAACGCCATGGCGAAGTACATCATGGACTTCACCGAGAAGTACAACATGACCTTCCCGGGCTGGGAGCCGGAGCGCATGGCGAAGCTGGACGAGCTGTTCAAGGCCTACGCCGATGTGGATCACGAGAAGCTCTGGGCAAACCTGAAGTACTTCCTGGAGGCGATCATGCCCACCTGCGAGGAGTGCGACATCAAGATGGCCATCCACATGGACGATCCGCCGTGGGACATCTTCGGTCTGCCGCGCCTGCTGATCAGCGCGGAGAACATCGACCGCTTCCTCAAGATGGTCGACAATCCGTACAACTGCCTGACGCTGTGCTCCGGTTCTCTGAACGCGAACCCGGAAAACAACGTGGCCGACATCGTCCGCAAGCACTGCGACCGCATTGCGTTTGCGCACATCCGCAATGTCAAGCACTTTGAGAACGGCGACTTCTCCGAGGCCAGCCACCGCGACTGCGACGGCGATACCGGCATTCTGGACATCCTCAAGGCCTATCATGACTGCGGCTACGAGGGCTACATCCGTCCGGACCACGGCCGTCAGCTGTGGGGCGAGGGCCCGGGCAACTGCCGTCCGGGCTACGGCCTGTATGACCGCGCGCTGGGCATCATGTACATGTGGGGCGTGTGGGACATGCTCGACAAGCTCGAGGGCAAGTAACCGGCTTTCAAACAACCTGATATGAGAAAGACCATCGGCACAAAACCGATGGTCTTTTGCTGTAGTGTTTCGTGTCAGATGACGAACTGCTCCATATAGCGCTTGGAGAGGCGCAGGGAATCGAGCACCTTCTCGCGGCTGCCCTCAAACGCGCGGTCCTCGATCTCGATGCAGGTACAGCCGTCGTAGCCGATGTCGGTGAGGGCGGAGACGTACTTGCCCCAGTCAACGTCGCCCAGACCCGGCAGCTTCGGACTCATAAAGTCGAGCGGATAGGCCATGATGCCGACCTCGCGCAGCTTGTCCGGATAGAGCTTGATGTCCTTGTAGTGAACGTGGAAGATCTTGTCCTTGAACTCGTACAGCGGGCGGGTGTAATCGATCATCTGCCAGACGAAGTGGGACGGGTCGTAGTTGATGCCCAGGTTCGGGGAGGGGAGAATCTCGAACACCTTGCGCCAGATGGCGGGGGTGGTCATCAGGTTCTGTCCGCCCGGCCACTGATCGCGGCCAAAGAGCATCGGACAGTTTTCGATGGCGACCCTGACGCCCTTCTCCTCGGCGAGCGCGAGAATCGGCGGCCAGATTTCCTTCACCAGCTCGAGGTTCTCCTCGACGGACTTGGTCTGGTCGCGGCCGATGAACGTGGTGACCATGTTCACGCCGAGCTTCGCGCTGGCGCAGATGACCTTTTTGAGATGCGCCACGGCGGCCTCGCGCTTTTCCAGGTTGCCGTCCATCGTGTTGGGATAGAACGCCAGCGAGGAGATCTCCACGTTCTTTTTAGCGCAGTAATCCAGGATATAGGCGGCCTTCTCGTCGGTAAGCTCGTCGACGTTGATGTGGCTCACGCCCGCATAGCGGCGCTCTGCCTTGCCGCAGGGCCAGCAGGCCACCTCCACGCAGGCGTAGCCCATGTCGCTGGCGGTGTCGATCATCTCCTCGAACGTCCAGCCGTCCAGAATCGCGCTGACAAAACCGAGTTTCATGTTCATTCCTCCTTGTGAATTCCATCATCAGCAGGCGCGCAGCCTGCAAAACTACACAGATTCGCGCAGCACCAGCTCGGTTCTGAGCAGGAACTGCTTGGGTTCGCCGGATAAGGGGCTGACCATGCGCTCGGCGAGCACCTCCATGGCCATGTAGCCCAGCTGGAAGCGGGGAAGATTGACGCTTGTGACGCTGGGATGGTGCATCTGCGAGATATAGGTGTTGTCAAAGCTGATGAGCGCCAGATCCTGCGGGATGGACAGGCCGGCCATGACGGCGGCCTTGACCACGGCAGCCGCGTACATGTCGCTGGCGGCGAGGATCGCGTCGGGACGCTCCTTAGCCAGAAGCATCTGCTGCGCCACGGCCATGGAGCTGTCAAAGCCCATCTCGGTGACGTTGGCTTCCAGCAGCGGATCGACGGAAAAGCCGGCCTGGCGCAGCGCTTCCTCGTAGCCCTGGCGGCGGTGGCGCGCGTACTTGTATTTTTCAGGACCGTTGATGAGCGCGATGCGCCTGCGGCCGGCGCGCAGCAGCGTTTCGGTTGCGTTGCGTGCGGCGGAGATGTCGTCAACGCCAACATACGGCAGCGGGCTGTCCTCGTTGTATTCGGCGCACTGTACCAGCGGCGCGATCAGGTTGAGCTCGTCGAGCACGGCGCACTGCGCCACAGGGGAGAGCAGTATGAGGCCGCATGCATTGGTCATGCGCAGCAGTGACGCCAGCTGGGCGGCATGGCGCTCGACATTGCCCTCCGGGTAGAGCAGCACGTCGAGATTGTGGGATTTGGCCGAGGTCTGCATGCCGAGGATGATCTCGGCGTAGAAGGGGTTGGAGAGATTGGGCAGCACGGCGATGACCAGCTGATTCATGCGCCCGGCTGCGGGCAGCTCGCGTACATAGCCCAGCGCGTCCATCGCCTCGGCAACCTTCTGCGCAGTGGAGAGGCGCACGGCGGCGCTGTCGTTGATCACGCGGGAGACGGTGGCGATGGATACGCCGGCCTGGCGCGCGACATCCTTGATCGTCGGTTCGGAGCCTTTTTTCTTCATCGCCGCACCCGCCTTTCGGTTAAGTTAAGCCCATTATAGCATCAATGGAACGATCGTGTAAACCATGTCAAACAAACAATGATAAATTTTCATGAAGTCAGTTGAACAAGCGCTGAATTTCAGGAGAATTGGGCGGGAAAAAGCAGGCGATGCAAGGAAATGTAAACTTATGAAAACAAGTCGTACGAATTGACAAAGCTGTAACGGCATGCTATCATACGATTAGCGCAAGTGAACAAACATCGCGCGGTTCCTCTGTGTAATTGTTCTGTATCCCTTCGCGGCGTTTCAGCCCCCCGGCCGGGCCGCAGCGGCGGAAGCAGAGCCATGAAAAGGGGACGGCGCAGATGCTGTTTGCTGCAGGGCCGTTCCGGGGCGGATACCGGAAGACAAACAACTTTTTAAGGAGGAAACTGTTGTGAAAAAGGTTATGGCTATCGTTGTGGCGCTCGTGCTTTGCCTGGGCATGATCCCGTTTGCACAAGCTGAGGCTGTCAAGCTCGGCGTGCTCGTGCCCGCTGTGACCCACGGCTGGGTCGGCGGCATCACCTACAACGCTGAGCAGTACTGCAAGGAGCTCGAGGCCGCCGGCGCCATCGAGTACAAGCTCTACACCAGCTCCAACGCGGAAGAGATGACCACGCAGATCGACGAGGCGATGCTCTGGGGCGCGCAGGCGCTGGTAATCGCGCCGCAGTGGACCGGCATGGAAGTCGCCGCGCAGGCTGCGATTGACGCGGGCCTCACCGTCGTGGCGTTCGATATGGACATCCCGGCCGAGGGCATCTACAAGGTCACCGGCGACAACGAGTCTATGGGCGTTGCCGGCGCGAAGTACATCGTTGAGAAGATCGGCACCGAAGGCACCGTCGTGGCGCTGCCGGTTCCGACCTCCGGTTCCGTCTCTGAGCTGCGCATGAAGGGCTTCACCGAGACCATGGCCGAGATCGCGCCGAACGTTCAGATCATCGAGTACGCCACCGCGTTCACCCGCGAGGACGGCCTCAAGGATATGGCGGACATCCTGACCGCCAACGCGAAGATCGACGCCGTCTACTCTCTGGACGACGAGACCTCCATCGGCGCGCTGCAGGCGATTGACGACGCCGGCCGTACCGACATCAAGGCCATCACCGGCGGCGGCGGATGCCAGGAGTACTTCGGCATCATCAAGGAGAAGGCTGACCAGATCGGCGCCTGCTCCGCGCTGTACAGCCCGCTGATGATCAAGGACTGCATGGACGTGGCCATCGCTGTTGTCGGCGGCGAGACTGTGGAAGCCGTCAAGGTCATCCCGTCCCAGATCGTGTCTGCGGAGAATGTTGACGAGTACCTCGACCCGGCCAACACCATCTACTGATT
>JBJEUI010000281.1:0-4576 GCA_051883755.1 Candidatus Ventricola sp. | reverse complement strand
TCCACAAAGAGCACGTTGCCCTTGGCTTCCTTCACGGAAGCATTTGCCATATCCAAAATGCGCTTGGTCTTGCCGGAACCCTTCTTGCCAAAGATAACCTGGATCACGGTCAATCCCTCCCTTTCACGTTTTCTAGTTGAAACCATTATAGCTTAAATCCACACACCTGACTAGCCCCATTTTCACCGAAATTTGAATTTCGCGCCTCCGGTCAGCCCCGGATTTGTGATTTTTGAGAAGCACGGCTTGCTTTTTTTGGCTCAACATGCTATAAATATAATGTTACATTTTCCCAACGGGGAATGCGCGGGCACACGTCTGCGCATGGAAAGGAGCTCCCGTCATGAAACACATTCTGCGTGTCCTCGCGCTCTGCCTGCTGCTGATCCTCCCGGCCTGCGTGCTGGCAGACAGCAAGACCTTCTGCTACTGGCAGCTGGAAGCCGTCGAGGTCGAGACCCAGACCAGCGATGCTTACGGCCCCGCGTCCGTTCAGATGAACGTTCAGCCGCTTGCGGAGACCGACCCGGCGAAGATGACCGAGCTGGTGCGCGGCGTGAAGACCGCCAGCCTCGACGTCACGCGCGCTGCGGGCGGCTATACGGCCCACGCTGACTATACCCTTTCCGGTCTGCCTGCGCTCGTGCCCGGCGCGGCCTGCGCCAGGCTGACCGTCACCGCGTATACCCAGGCCGACGAACGATCCTTCTATCTGTATTCCTCCATCAACGTCAACGGCAGCCGCACGCTGCGCGTGCGCGACACCGGCGCGTGGGTGCACCGCGTCTATTTCCCGCGCAAGGCTGTCCCCGGCGACGAGCAGCGCATCTCGTTCATCTCCCGCGAGATTCACGATCTCGCGCTCAGCAAGATGACGTATGTCTACCGCGCGCACGAGGGCGTGATGATCATCGACACCAACGGCGACGTCGTGCTCTACGACCTTGACGGCAACGAGATTGCCCGCATCCCGCAGACGGTGGACGATATTCTGCCCGTCTTTGTGTCCTCTGCCTCCGACGCCGCCGAGGGCCAGACCGTCTTCTCCGCCGAGGAGCAGGAGAACGGCTCCCTGATCGTGCGCTATGATCCGAACTGCGGCCTGTCCGAGGACGAGCTGATCCGCCTGATCCGCGCCGCCTCCGCGGGCGAGACCGACGCCTCTTCTTCCGCGACCTTCGTCTCTCCGCTTGAAGCGGATGGCAGCGACGCGACGCTGTATCTCGCGCCGAACGCCGAGCTCTCCGACGATGTGCTGCGCACGCTCCTGCGCGCCGCCAGCGGGGAGGCTGTCAGCGTGAATGCGGTGCAGGATGCCATCGCCTCCGGCGAGGTCTCCATCACGGCGGAAGCGACGCCCACGCCCGCGCCGCTGACCTACGCGCAGCTCAAGGCCATGGCCTCCGGCGATGCGCAGGCGAGCGAAACTGCCGAGCCGGCCGACGTCTTTGACGCAACCGCCGCGCAGGATGCGCAGGTTGCCCAGGCGCTCGCGCTCTATGACGAGAGCGGCGTGCAGGCCCTCGTGCTTGCGCCGGGCGCCGAGGCTTCCGGCAGCGAGCTGCTCGAGGCGATCGACAAGATCCTCAAGGCCGATACCCTCAAGGACTCCTTCGCCGCCACCTTCGGCGACGACGCTGCTGTGCCCGGCCTGGTCGCCGCGGAAAACAACATCGAAATCGTGCCCGGCACCCAGACCACTGCCGGCCTGCATGCCGCGTCCGTGGACGGCAGCACGCTGCTGAGCGTCCTGCCCGGCAGCATGGACGAGCTGCTTGCGCAGCTTGACGACGCGCTCGTAAAGCTCAGCGCGACGCCGACCCCGACCCCGACGCCGACCCCCACTCCGACGCCGACCCCCACTCCCACTCCGACCCCCACTCCGACCCCCACTCCCACTCCGACGCCGACGGCCACCCCGACCGCTGAGCCCACCGCCACTCCGACCGCTGAGCCCACCGCCACTCCGACCGCTGAGCCCACCGCCACCCCGACCGCTGAGCCCACCGCCACTCCGACGGCTGAGCCAACCGCCACCCCGACGGCTGAGCCCACTGCCGAACCGACGGCTGAGCCCACTGCCGAACCGACCGCTGAGCCCACCGCTGAACCGACGGCTGAGCCCACTGCCGAACCGACGGCTGAGCCCACTGCCGAACCGACCGCTGAGCCCACCGCCGAGCCGACGGCTGAGCCCACCGCCGAGCCGACCGAGCTGCCCGCGCCGGCGAACAACGGCGGCTTCTCCATCGCGCTCTGGCTGATCATTCTGCTGCTGATCATCGTCGTGGTGATCGTCATTGTCTGCGTGGCGCGCAAGAAGAAGAAGTAATTCGTTGCTCAGGGAGGACGCACAAGCGTCCTCCTTTTTCTTTCGCACGCCGAACAAGCTTTTTTGCATGGCATCCGCCCTGTGCTCATATCCTGTGGTCGATGGCAAATCACCAATCCGTGATGGGAGGGATGCTTTTGAGCACTGTCAGGGCACTGTTTCCGGGCGCCATGGGCCCCGAGGGCTTTATCTCCTGTTTCGATCACCTGATTCCCGAAGCCAGGCTGCGCCGCCTGCTCATCCTCAAGGGCGGCCCGGGCGTGGGCAAATCCACGTTCATGCGCCGCATCCATGCGCTGCTGAGCAGCCAGGATGAGGAGACGACGCTGTACTTCTGCTCCGGTGATCCGGACAGCCTGGACGCCGTCGCCGCGCCGCAGGCCGGCATCCTGATCCTGGACGGTACAGCCCCGCACATCGTCGATCCGATCATCCCCGGCGCACGCGACAGCCTCATCAACCTGGGGGTGTGTCTGGACGAAGCCGCCATGCGTCCGCGTCTGCCGCACATCCGCGCCTGCATGGCAGATCATGCCGCCTGCTCGCAGCGGGCACGCGCGTACATGCGCTCGGCCTGGGCGCTGCGTCAGGACAGCGCTTCCGCGATTGCCGCCTGCACGGACGAGGCGCACAGGACGCGCATGCAGAGCGCGCTGATTGCCGCCGTGCTGCAGGCCGAGGGCGAGAAGAGCAGCACGCCCTCCGTCCGCCCGGTCATCACCGATGCACTCACGCCCAAGGGCGAGCTGTGCCTGCTGACGGACAGCGCGCAGCGGCGCGTCATTCGCCTTGGCAGGCACTTCGCCATGGACCTCACGCCCGTGCTGCGCGCGCTCAGCTGTGCCGCACAGGCCGCAGGCTACGACGTGGAGGAGCACCTCTCGCCCATGTCGCCGGGCAGCCTGCTGCACCTGACAATCCCGGCGCTGCACACGCTCGTCACCACGAACGAAACGCTCGCCTGCGAGCAGACGTTTGACTTTGCCGCCTGCGTGCCTGCCGCCCGGCTGCTGCGCCGCGAGTGCGCGCTGGCGCAAAGCCGCGCCGACGTTGCCCGGCACATGCAGCGCGCTGTGGGCGCCATGACGCAGGCCAAACAGCTGCACGACGAGCTGGAGACCTTCTACGTGCCGAACATGGACTTTGCCAAATGGCAGATCCTGCTTGAGGAGACGATCGATTCGCTGAAAGAGGATTGCCATACATAAACGAAAAGCCGGGCTCCCGAAGAAGTCCGGCTTTCTGTCATTCCCTGTCAAACAGCGGCTTGATGACGTTCTTATAGACCTTTCTGAAGAAGATGCTGCTCAGCGCGAGCGAGAACACCTCCGCGATGACGAACGCATACCACACCATCGTCACATCGCCCGTGACCCTGCCGATCACATACGCACACGGAATGAGCACGAAGAGCTGGCGCACCAGCGAGACGATCATCGAGTAGATGCTGTATCCCAGCGCCTGGAAGACCGTGCCCACGCCGATGCAGAAGCCCGCAACCGGGAAGCTGATCGAGATGATCCGCAGCGCCGGCACGCCGATGCGCAGCATTTCCTCCGACGCATCGAAGATGCCCAGCAGCTGGCGGGTCGCCGTGTGGAACAGCACCGTGCCGCAGATCATGATGATGATCGCCGCGGTGACCGAATACTTGATCGCCTTGGTCATGCGGTCCGGACGGCGCGCGCCGTAGTTGTAGGCGACGATCGGCACGGTGCCGTTGTTCATGCCGAAGATCGGCATAAACACGAAGCTCTGCAGCTTGAAGTACACGCCGAAGACCGCAACCGCCGTCGAGGAGAACACGATGAGGATCTGGTTCATCAGGAAGGTCATCACCGAGCCGATGGACTGCATGATGACCGAGGGCACGCCGATGGAAAGGATGCGCCGAAGCATCGCGCCCTCCGGCCGGAAGCGCTTGAGGGAGAACGGCACCTCCGGGTTCCTGCGCAGGCACATCGTCAGGCCCACGCACGCGCTGACCCACTGGCCCAGGATCGTCGCCAGCGCAGCGCCGGCCACGCCCATCCTGGGCATGCCGAACAGGCCGAAGATCAGGATCGGATCGAGCACGATGTTGATCACCGTGCCGGTCAGCTGGCTGTACATGGTCAGCACGGTGCGGCCCGTGCTCTGCAGCAGCCGCTCAAAGAGGATCTGCATGAACAGGCCCAGACAGCCGACGGTGACGATGCCGGTGTACATCACGCCGCCCTCGACGATCTCCGCGATGTCCGTCTG
>JBJEUI010000280.1:0-4605 GCA_051883755.1 Candidatus Ventricola sp. | reverse complement strand
GCGGAGGCGACGCCGTCGTTGCCCTGCACCACGTTGGTGTAGATGGCCAGCGTCAGCGTCTCCGTGCGCACGCTGTAGAGGATGATCGCGGTGGACAGCTCCGTGATGATCGTGATCCAGCTGATGATCGCGCCGGACATGATGCCGTTGGTCATCATCGGCACGGTGACGGTGAAGAACGCCTTGAGCTTGGAGCAGCCCAGGGAGATGGCGGCTTCCTCGATCGACATGGGGATCTGCTGGAGAATCGCGACGGAGGAGCGGATGGTATAGGGCAGACGGCGGATGATCAGCGCGATGACCATGATCGCTGCGGTGCCGGTGAGAACCAGCGGGCCGTCGTTGAACGTGATGACCAGCGCAATGCCGACGACCGCGCCCGGGATGATGTAGGGCACCATGGAGAGCGTGTCGATCACGTTGTTGACCGCGTTGCTGCGGCGCACGACCAGGTAGGCGATGAGGATCGCCAGGAGGATGACCAGCGCGAGCGCGGCCAGGCCGATGGTGAACGTGTTGGGCAGGCTGCGCTTCATGATCTTTCCGAGGGCTTCGCGGTAGCTGTCCAGGCTGTAGCCGGGCTGGAACACGCCGCCCTTGCATTTGCGGAAGGACTGCCAGGCGACAAACACCTGCGGCAGCATCGCGATGCCGACGATGGCGTAGCAATAGAAATGGATGAGGACGCTGGTCAGGCGCTTGGGCTTGTGCGTCTCGATGGAGTGCAGCGCGTTCATGGTGAAGCTGAAGCGGGTGGTCGCAAACTTCTGCACCAGGAAGATGGCCGCTGTGACCACGATGCCGATGACGGAGATCGCCGCGGCGAAGTTGTGGTTCATCGAGGTCTCGCCGACGTAGCGGTTGTAGATGAGCACGGGGAACGTCTGGTAGCCCTTGCCGATGAGCAGCGGCGTGGCGAAGTCCGCGAACGCGCGCATGAACACCAGCAGCGCGGCGGCGAGGATTGTAGGCATGCACAGCGGCAGGATGACCACGAAGAAGCGCTTGAGGCTTGAGCAGCCCAGGCCGGACGCCGCCTCGATCAGCGAATTGTCGATGTTGCGCAGCGCGCCGGTGATGTAGAGGAACACCAGCGGAAAGAGCTGGCAGGTGATGACGATGACGATGCCGGTGAAGCCGTAGATATCCGGGAATTTGATGCCGAACAGCGAGCTGAACAGCTTGGTGAACATGCCGCCGCGGCCGAACATCTGAATCCAGCTGTACGCGCCGATGAAGGGCGGGGACATGCTGCACAGGATGGCCAGCGTATGCAGGAGGGCCTTGCCCTTCATCTCAAACAGGTTGTAGAAATACGCGAACAGGATGCCCAGCACCAGCGAGACGGCCGTGACCGCCACGCTGACCTTGAAGCTGTTGAGCAGCGTGCCGTAATAGTATTCCTTGGTGAAGAACTCCTTGAAATACTCCAGGCTGAACTGCCCGTCCGCGCCGACGACCGAGCTGCGCAGCAGCTGGAACATCGGCAGGATGAGGAACAGGGCGTACAGGCCGAGGATCACAAACGAGATGACCTGCCAGACGTCCATGGGACGCTTCTGCTTCATACTCAGCCCTCCTGCGGCGCCGGGGCGGCGTCGTTGACCACGCCGCGGACCAGGTTCCGGCTGCCGTCCTCACAGAAGATGTTGAGCTTGTGCTTCTTCATGCCCAGCACTACGCGGCTGCCCTCGGGCAGGACGGAATCCAGCTCCGCCTCCTGGATGACCTGCACGTGCTCACCGGTCTCCAGCGTCAGGAAGTAGTGCATGTTCAGGCCCAGGAACGTGCTGCCCGTGACCGTCGCGGCGACGCCTTCGCCGTCCCTGGCGATGACGAACTCCTCCGGGCGCACGGAGACGACGACCTTCTGGTCGTGCATCTCGCTTTCCAGCAGGTTGTCAAGGGTCATGGTGCAGCGGCCGCCGACAGTGAGCTCGGCCTTGCCGCCTGCGATGCGCAGCTCGCCCGGGAGCAGGTTGGTGCGGCCGATGAAGCTGGCGACGAACAGGTTCGCCGGGCGCTGGTAGATCGCCTTGGGCGCGCCGATCTGCTGGATCTTGCCCAGGTTCATGACGGCGATGCGGTCGGAAACCGCCATGGCCTCCTCCTGATCGTGCGTGACATACACGGTGGTGATGCCCACGCTGCGCTGGATCTCGCGGATGGTCTCGCGCATCTCCACGCGCAGCTTCGCGTCCAGGTTGGACAGCGGCTCGTCCATCAGCAGCACGTCTGGCTGGATGACCAGCGCGCGGGCCAGCGCGACGCGCTGCTGCTGGCCGCCGGAGAGGCGCTCGGGCATGCGGTCGGCGTACTCGTCGATGTGCATGAGCTGCATGAACTTTTCGGCCTGCGCCTTCATCTCCGCCCTGGGCAGCTTACCCGGCTGGTTCTTCAGGCCGAACATGACGTTGTCCGCGACGGACAGGTGCGGGAAGATGGCGTAGTTCTGGAAGACCATGCCGATGCGGCGCTTGCTGGGGTCGATGTCGTTGATGCGGGTGTCATTGAAGTAGAAGTCGCCGCCCTCGATGGAGTTGAAGCCGGCGATCATGCGCAGCAGGGTGGTCTTGCCGCAGCCGGACGGGCCGAGCAGCGTGAAGAATTCGCCCTCGCGGATATGAACGGAGAGGTCCTCGATGATGACGTTGCTGCCGTAGCACTTGCGGGCGTGGTCGATGCGGATGTTGACGCTCATGGATATGCAGTCTCCTTTTGCAAAAGCGCTGATGCTGTCCGATGTACGGTTTTTCGCGAATGAAGAAAACATCCAGAGAAGCGAGCCTCTCTGGATGATGAGGAAGGACTGTTCAGATCATTACTTGGTCCACAGCTCGGTCCAGTGATCGACGATGGTCTGCTTGTTGGCAGAGGTGTACTCGTCATCCTCCTGCTTGAGGTTCAGGGTATCAAAGGACGGCATGTACTCGGTGGCCTGGAACAGATCGGTGCGCACGCCGCGGCAGACGGTCTTCTCGGCCATGATGGTCTGGCACTCGTCGGAGATCAGCCAGTCCATGAACAGCTTGGCGTTGTCCATGTTCTTGGCGCCCTTGACGATGGAGGAGCCGACCGGCGTCCAGCAGACGCCCTCGGTCGGGTACACGGCGTGCACGCCCTGCGCGCCGTTGCGGATGAAGCCGGCCACGCCGACCTCGTAGGACAGGCCGACGACGTACTCGCCGTTGCCCACGCCCTTGTACACGGCGGAGGAGCCGCTGGTCAGGCTGTGATCGAGCTGGCCGATGAGGCTCTCGACATAGGTCCAGGCCGCGTCGCTGGTGTACGGATTCTCGCCGTCGCCCTTGGCCAGCAGGATGTTGCACAGGTGCGCAAAGGAGGAGGAGGAGGCCGCCGGATCGGCGCAGGCGATCTTGCCCTTAAGCGCCGGGTTGAGCAGGTCGTCGTAGGACTTGATCTCGATGCCCAGCTCCGCCTCAAGCTCGTCGTTGACGATCAGCACGCAGCTGCCGCCCAGGATGTAGTAGGTGATCAGTCCGTCCGGATTCTGGTACTCGGCCGGCAGCTTGTCGTTGCCGCTCGCGACATAGGTCTCGAACAGGTCCGGATAATCGTGGGTCCAGGTGGTCTCCACGCCGCCGAACATCACGTCGGCCTGCGGGTTGGCCTTCTCGCTGTCCAGACGGGTGTAGCACACGCCGGTGCCCATGGACTGAAGCTCGACCTCGACATCGTACTTCTCAGCGAAGGTATTGAGGATGTAGGTGATCTCCTCGTCGGGGTTCGGGGTGTAGACGACCAGGGAGCCTTCGGCGAACGCGGCGGCCGGCAGAATGACCGCCAGCGCCAGAACAAGCGCCAGAGAGAGCAGTTTGCGCATCGTGACAACCTCCAAATTTTCTCTGTTGTGTTTCGTGCCGGCATCCTCTGCGATGCGGGCACGAACATGGTGAACAAAACAAACCCATTATACCCAAATCAGCCATAAAAGCAACAGATTTTGGGATTCTTTTCGGCGGCATTTCGGAAAATGTTCGGGTTTTGAAGAGATGAAAAAGACCGCGGCATTTCGCCGCGGCTGAAGAATGAAAATCAGTTGTGATAGCTGTCGGGCAGCTCCACTTCAAAGGGCAGAAGATCGAGGATATCCCGCTGCATGTCCACGCCGGGATAGACCTCCAGCAGCTTGAGGCCGCGTGCGGTGAGGATGAACACGCAGCGCTCGGTGATGTAGAGCACCTTCTGGCCGTTCCTGATGGCGTTGCGTGCGGAAAAGCTGATGGAGCGCACGGTCTGCACGAATTTGGGCACGGCGCCGTTGCGCTCGATGGTGACGTTCTCGCCGTCTCTGGCGACGATCAGGCCCTTCGTGCTGAAGGTGAGGCAGAAGACGACCGTCGGGGTCTTGGCGGTGATGTTGGCAAAGCCGCCGATGCCAGCGTACGCGCCGGGGCCGCGGTGGGCGTTCACATTGCCGTAGCGGTCCACCTCCAGCGCGCCCATGAAGCAGATGTCCAGACCGCCGTGGTTGTACAGGTCGAACTGGTTGGACATGTCGTAGACGGAGGCCGCGCCGATCATCGCGCCGAACACCTTGCCGGAGGCGGGGAAGCCGCCGATGCCGCCGGATTCCACCGTCAG
>JBJEUI010000279.1:0-24269 GCA_051883755.1 Candidatus Ventricola sp. | reverse complement strand
TCAGCTGGCTGTGCGTCGTCGTCGCGGGATGGATGACCAGGCTCTTGACGTCCGCGACATTCGCCAGCAGCGAGAAGATCTTCAGGCTGTCGATAAACCTGTGGGCTTCCTTCACGCCGCCCTTGATCTCAAACGTGAAGATCGACGCGCCGCCGTGCGGGAAATACCGCTCATACAGCGCGTGATCCGGGTGGCTGTCAAGCGCCGGGTGATTGACATGCTCCACCAGCGGGTGATCCTTCAGGAATTTAAGCACCCGGGCGGTGTTCTCCGCGTGGCGCTCCAGCCGCAGGGACAGCGTCTCCACGCCCTGCAGCAGCAGAAACGCCGCAAACGGCGAGATCGTCGCGCCGGTATCGCGCAGCAGGATCGCCCGGATGTACGTCACAAACGCCGCCGGGCCGACGGCGTCCGCAAACGACACGCCGTGGTAGCTGGGATTGGGCGCCGCGATCGCCGGGTAGCTGCCGGAGGCCTTCCAGTCGAATTTGCCGGAATCGACGATGATGCCGCCGAGCGTCGTGCCGTGTCCGCCGATGAACTTGGTCGCGGAGTGCACGACGATGTCCGCGCCGTGCTCGATGGGCCGGATGAAGTACGGCGTGCCGAACGTGTTGTCCACCACCAGCGGCAGGCCGTGCCGGTGCGCCAGCGCCGCCAGCGCATCGAGATCCGGGATATCGCTGTTCGGGTTGCCGAGCGTCTCCACGTAGATCGCGCGGGTGTTCTCCTGAATGGCTGCCTCGGTTTCGGCCAGATCGTGGATGTTCACGAACGTCGCCGTGATGCCGAAGCCCGGCAGCGTGTGCGCCAGCAGGTTGTAGCTGCCGCCGTAGATGGTCTTCTGCGCGACGATGTGGCCGCCGTCCTGCGCCAGCGCCTCGATCGTGTAGGAAATCGCCGCCGCGCCGGAGGCCAGCGCCAGCGCGGCCACGCCGCCCTCCAGCGCGGCGATGCGCTTTTCCAGCACATCCTGCGTGGAATTGGTCAGGCGGCCGTAGATATTGCCCGCGTCCTGCAGGCCAAAGCGCGCCGCGGCGTGCGCGCAGTTGTGGAAGACATAGGAGGTCGTGGCGTAAATCGGGACGGCGCGCGCGTCGGTCGCCGGGTCGGCGGTCTCCTGGCCAACGTGCAGCTGCAGGGTTTCGAATCGATAATCAGACATGTCCGTTTCTCCTTTCGGTCGATGTGTTCGCTTGCCTCTCACAGACAGCAGCACATTCGGCCGAAACGGAAGTTGGCGCGGACGAGCGCCTCAAAGACATTTATCATCTCTCCGCCCTCCTTCCCATGTATTACCAATCACATCGGTTGGTTGGAATTATACGCGCATTTGCCTACCGTGTCAATAGGTAATTTAGATGAGTGTGAAAAAACCGAAGCGGGAGGATGCTGAAAAAGAAGTCCTTCAGACAGGCTGATCAACCGGGAAAGGGTTAAGGACGTTTATGAAAAACAATCATCTGATCCTTCATGGATATTTGACCAACTTCATAGCCGTACGCTGTCAGTTCTTTTTTGTATTTCAGAAATGAATGGTCCAGCGGAACGCCCGCAATCTCCTGTATTTCTTCAAATGTCAGCCTCAACGATGGACTTCCGCTGTTCTGTATATATTCCCATAAAGCGTGATATTTGCTCATTGTGCTTTGTTCCTTTCAAATCCCGATCTGCTGCTTCCTTCCCGTCACCTGAACACCTGCACCGGGATCCCCGCCCGCTCAAGGCATTCGGCATACATCCGCGGCGGGCGCGCCTCGTCAAAGTCCACGCTGTACGTCCTGCCCACCATCTCATACTTCGCGCCCGCCGCGCGCTGATACGGCAGCACGTCCACGCGCACAAGGGCCTTTGCATCCTTCACCAGCTGCGCGACGGTCTCAAAGTGCGCCTCGTTGTCGTTGACGCCGGGGATGATGGGCATGCGCAGGATGAACGGTGTGCTGCCCGCGCAGAGCATCTGCGCATGGCGGCGGATGTTGGCCTGATCCACGCCCGTGTAGTGTCGGTGCAGCGCGGGATCGGAGACCTTCCAGTCCATCATGATCAGGTCGCAGCGCGCCATCGCGTCCTCAAAGACCGCGTCCAGTGCAAAGCCGCTGGTCTCCACGGCGGTGTGCACGCCGCGGAGCCGGGCAATCACATCGGAGACAAAGCCCCATTGCATCAGCGGCTCGCCGCCGGAGAAGGTCACGCCGCCGCCGGACAGCGCGTACACGTCCGCATCCTTCTGCAGCCGCGCGGCCAAATCCTCCGCCGTCCACGGCGTGCCCACGATCTTCCGGTATCCGCCCCGGCAGACCGGCACGCACGCGCCGCAGGCGGTGCAGTGTCCCAGGCTTGGGCAGACGCTTTGGCATGCGCCGCAGCCCGTACAGGCAGCCCGGCTGACCATCAGCTGCGGCCTGGGGGAGAGTCCCTCCGGGTTGTGGCACCACATGCAGGACAGCGGACAGCCCTTCATGAACACCGTCGTGCGGATGCCCGGGCCGTCGAACACCGCGAACTCCTTGACGTCAAAGACGACGCCCGCTTTGCCGCTCATAGATTCAGCTCCGCGCGGCGGATGATGTGGTCCTGATAGCACTTGTCCAGCTCCACAAAGTAGCCGCTCCAGCCCCACACGCGCACGATCAGGTTGCGGTAGTTCTCCGGGTGCTGCTGCGCATCCAGCAGGCGCTCGTGGTTGACCGTGTTGAGCTGCAGCTGATGGCCGCCGCGCAGCACGAACAGGCGCACCAGCTGCGCCACCTTGGTGATCGATTCCGCCTGCGTGAACACGCTGTCGGAGAACTCGATCGTCAGCGGGCCGCCGTTGATGACGCGGCCCAGGTTCGGCTTGGTGAAGGACTTGATCAGCGACACCGGGCCGCTGAGCTTCACGTTCAGCGAGGGCGCGTAGTTCGCCGGGAGCGGCACGCCCGCCTCGCGGCCGTCCGCCGTCGCGCCCAGCTCGTTGGCGTGGAAGATATAGTACATCGCCGAGCCCGTGCCCGCGCGCACGCAGCCGCCGCGCTCGTTGGTCAGGCCCCTGACCGAGTCGGCGAACGTGTCAAGCAGCCACACGGCATGCCGGTCGGCGCGGTCATCGTCATTGCCCATCTTCGGGCAGGCCGTCTTCAGGCGGTTGTGCAGCGCCTCATGGCCCACGAAATCCGCGTCCATCGCCGAAACCAGCGTCTGTGCGGTGATTTCGCCGCCGAAGACCAGCTGCTCCACCGCCGCCATCATGTCCGCCGCAGGCGCCAGGCCGGTGCCGTGCAGGCCCCAGTTGTTGTAGGTGCAGCCCAGGGAGATGTCGCGTTCCTTCTCCACGCAGCCGTCAAAGAACAGCGACAGATACGGCGAGGGGATGACGTACAGGTTCCTGCGCTCCGCCAGCGTCTCACGGACGGAGGCGAAGATCGCCTCGCGGATCTCGCGCCTGAGCGCGTCCATGTCCGGACAGTCTCCAAGCTTGCTGCGGATTACGCTGTCCACCGTGTTGGCAAAGGGCAGCGCGCCGATGTTGGGGATCTCCATGCCCTTGCCGGGAATGATGAACTCCCAGCACGCGGCCATCGCATAGTCGCGCGCATCCCGTTCATCATAGCCCAGCGCCGTCAGTCCGGGAATGGCGACGTCGTCGTTCTCGTACTGCGGGAAGCCCAGGCCCAGCTTCGTCAGCTGTGTGCCCAGCTCAAAGACGCTGAGCGGCGTATCCTTGCTCACACGCAGGTTGATCTTCGGGTCGATCAGCCGCAGCTCAGCACTGGCCTTCAGGCACATCTCAGAGAGCAGGTTGTAGCCATCCCCGCCGTCCGGCGTCATGCCGCCCAGCACGATGCTCTGGCCGTTGTCGCCCTGCTGCATGCCGGGATACAGGTCGCTGTCGCGGTTGCAGGCGAGGAAGAACGCCTCCAGCAGCTCAAACGCGCTCTCCTGCGTCTCCCTGCCCGCGTCGAGGTCGGCCTGCAGATAGGGCATCATGGTCTGGTCAAAGCGGCCGAGCGTGTTGTGATAGTCGCCCTCGCACCACATGGCGTAGTGCAGGATACGCAGGGACTGCAGCGCCTCGCGGAAGGTATGCGCCGGGCCGGCCGGCACCCTGGCCAGCACGGCTGCCAGCGCTTCGTCGCCCGCCTCGCGCGCGGCCTGCTCATAGCGCTTCGTCAGATCCAGCACGGCGTCGATGGACATGCGCATCGCGCTGTGCAGCTCTCCGCCGCCCAGGCGCTCACGAATCGCCAGCAGGCCCGAGGCGATCACCCTGCCGTAGTCCGGGGACAGGTTGCTCACATTGCCCAGCTCGTGAATATAGTGCCCGCCGCTGATTCTGGCCCATTCCGCTTCATCGTAGATCATGGGCAGATTCGGCACGGTGCGCGTGAAGGCGATCAGCTCCTGAGGAAACAGGTAGGGCGTCTCCAGCTCGAGTGCCGTCTTCAGGCGCAGCGCGGTGCGGCTGACGTCCGTCAGGGCGGGATCACGGTACGGCAGCGCGGCATCCTCCACGGGGGCGCGGCGCGCCTGATGATGCATGCGCGCCCACTGAGCCTCCTTGAGCGCTGCGATCCGGTTGGTCATGAGAAGTCGCTCCTTTCAGCGTCCATTTCACAATTGATCGGCTAAACATGCGGTCACATTTCTGTGTCCATTATACGACAGCCTGTCCCGACAGGGAAGGAGATTTTTGAATAAAATCGACAAATCTTCCGTCGATACTCCCTCAGTCTGCCTGCGGCAGCCAGCTCCCTCAGGAAGGAGCCACAAAGCAAAAGCCCGCAGCCGAAGCTGCGGGCCCGTATGAGGCAGTATGATGGAATTACTCCGCGATGTACGCAGCAGCGCTGCCCGCCGCGATGCGGCCGTAGACGACGATGTCAGCCACGGCGTTGCCGCCCAGACGGTTCGCACCGTGCACGCCGCCGGTGACCTCGCCGGCCGCGAACAGGCCCGGGATCGCCTCGCCGGCCTCAGTCAGCACCTCAGCCGCGGTGTTGATCTTCACGCCGCCCATGGTGTGATGGATGCCCGGGGCCACCTTGATGGCGTAGTAGGGCGCGGTGTCCAGCGCGTTCGCAAAGGACATGCGGCCAAACTCGTCATCCTTCTGCGCGGCCACGGCCGCGTTCCAGGTGTCCAGGGTCGCCTGCAGGGTCGCAGCGTCGGTGCCCATGGCCGCAGCCAGCTCCTCGACGGTGTTGCCCATCAGCGCGTAGCCCTTGGTGTAGTAGCCGTTGTAGGTGGAGGAGGCGTCCATCATCTTCTGATCGACGATCGTCCAGGCATAGCCGCCCTCCTGGGCCAGCTCCGCCGCAGAGACCACGTCGCGGGTCTCCAGCTCGTTGACAAAGCGCTTGCCGCCCTGGTTGACCAGGATGGCGCCGTCGCCGCGGATGCCCTCGGTGATGAGCGCGGAGGTCTCGGTGTAGACGGACGGGTGAATCTGGATCTGCTCCATGTCCACGGTCGCCGCGCCGACCGCCACGGCCATATCGATGCCGTCGCCGGTGATGCCGGTGGAGTTGGTGGTCACAAAGCCGTCAAGCTCGGGCTTGAGCTCCGCCACGCGCTTGAGGTCCGCGCCGAAGCCGCCGGAGGCCAGGATGACGGCCTTGGCGTTGATGGTGTAGTCGCCGTTCTCGGAGGTGACCTTCACGCCGGTGACCTTGCCACCTTCGACGACGAGCTCAGTCGCGGCGGTGTTCAGGCGCAGGTCAACCTTCGCCTCCGCGTCCACCGCGGCGGTCAGGGTCTTGACGAGGTACGCGCCGACCGGCGTGGTCTTGCCCTCGGCGGTCAGGGCGCGGTGAATACGCATGACGGACGCGCCGCCGAAGGAGCCGACGGACACGAGGTTCGCGTCCTTGGTGGCCAGCCAGTCGATGGCGTCCGCAGAGTTATTGACCATGGTCATGACCAGGTCGAGGTTGTTGATGCCCTTGCCGCCGACCATGGTATCCAGGGCGAACAGCTCCGGGGAATCGAAATAGCCGGTCGGGTTGGCCTTGTACGCCTCAAACTGCGCCTCGACGGTCGCAATCAGATCGGCCAGCTCCGGATACTTTTCCTTCGCACCGGCGATGGTCTTCTCGACCGCGGCGGTGGTGGCGTCCTTCCACTCGTTCTTGTCCTGAGCGGCGGTCTTCGCGGCGTTCATGCCGCCCGTCGCGCGGGAGGTGTTGCCGCCGGTGGAGCCGGTCTTCTCCACGACGATGATGTTCTCCACGCCCAGGTCAGCGGCCTGCAGCGCAGCGGTCATGCCCGCGCCGCCGGCGCCGACGATGACGATATCGCAGGTGGTGTCTTCGACGACCACGGTCTGGGCGGTCATCAGGCCCGCCGCGATCATGGCTTCCTCGGTCGCCGCGATGACCGCATTGGTGGTCACGGTCGCGCCGGAGATGTTGTCGATGTCCGCGCCCTGCGCCGCCACGATGGCCGCCGCATAGGTGCCGTCGGTGCACGGCTCATAGCCAAAGCCCGGGGTCTCGCTGTCGCCGGTGACGACAGCCTCGGTGATCTTGCCGTCCTCAACGGTCAGGGTGACGGTCACCGGGCCGATGCCGTTGTCATCGCCGGTAAAGGTCTCGGCGGACGCGCCGGCGATCAGGCTGGTCAGCATCAGCACGGAAAGAAGAATCGATGCAAGCTTCTTCATAGTGAAATCATACCTCCTTCTTGCAAGTCCACTCTATTGTATAGCTTTGTGAAAGCGTTGTCAATCGCTCTGCCGGTTTTTCGGAGTTTTCGGCATTTTTATGCGGCATATATTAGCACAAACTAACGGAAAAGCAGCCGTGATCTGCGCGTATGCACGCTTGATTCCCCTGCACAGAAAAGACCGGCGCACCATCGCGCCGGCCTTTCCCGATTACGGAGAGGGGAGGGGGAACTTGATGTATGATAAAAGGGGATACCCCTGGTCTGTCAGGCCACCAGATCCACGCCGGACACGCGGGTGAACATCTCCGCCACGCTCTTCATGTCCATCTCGCCGCGGCGGGCCATCATCAGCACGCCGTACATGCTTACGCCGGTGATACGGCCAGCCTGCGCGCTGCTATGCCCGTGCTCCTCCATGGCCTGCGCCACGATCTTCTCGACGGCCGGTCGCATGTGATCGACCAGCCGGTCGCACATGTCGCTGTACAGCGCCGCGTGCTGGGGCAGGCACAGGTCTGCCACAAGCGGCTGCGTAAAGCACTGCTGCCAGGCCTCGTGGTTCAGGAGACGGTTGGCCTTCTCCCGCGCGCTGCCTTCGCTGTCCGCGATCTTCTGTGCCTCGCTGCCCAGGTAGGAGCAATAGCCCTCCACGACGGCCTTGACCATGTCATCCTTGGTGGTGAAGTAATAGTAGAACAGACCCTTTGCCACGTCCACCGCGGAGACGATCTCCGCCACGGACGTTCTCACAAAGCCCTGCTGAGCAAACAGCTTCGACGCGGCGGCCACCATTTCCGCCTTGCGTTCTTCCGGTTTCTTGACGACGCGCATCGCGTTTTCCTCCTTGCATTCTGTCACAGCGGGCCTTCTTGTCTGCCCTGTTTCTGGTTTCTTGCGATGGTGGTATTGTATCAGGGCGCGCTGCGCTCCACAAGGGATACCCGTTCAATGATACGTCTGCGTGTCTCAAATGTCACTTTGAGCGATTCCTCTCATACTGTGAGGCATTTTCCTTCAGCTGCTCAGGCTCTCCAGATATCCCTCCAGCGCCTGCACGTCGTCAAAGATGCGCCCTGTGCGCAGCTGTGCCTGATCGTCCTGCGGGGCCTTGTCAAGCGGCACATCCGTTACGCGCACCACCTCCAGCGCCTCGCCGCTGCGGTTCTGCAAAACGGCCAGCTTTCCGTCCTCCCCGCCCCGCAGCACCCAGTGCAGCGGACAGGGGATATCCGTGCTCAGCGCGATATCCACCTCCGAGGCGGAAAACCCGGTCACCGCCGCGCCGGGAATCACGCTGCCGATCTCCTTTTCCAGCAGCGCGCGGGACATGCCCGTCAGCTGCGCAGGCAGCTCCTCGCGCCGCTGCACGCTGTGGCCGCAGGGCGCATAGTACAGCGTCCTGTGCAGATAGCAGCCCGCCGACGTGCGCTCGGACAGATCCGCTCCCGCAGGAAGTTCCTGCGCGGCAGGAAATCCCTGCACATCCTCCTTTGCGGAGGCCGGCGGCGGCACGGTCGCCTCCGAGGCCAGCATGGTCTGCGGCTCGTCCGGTGCGTCCACCTTCACGGGGAACAGGCACAGCATCGCCGCCAGCACCGCCGCCGCAATCAGGAATCGGTACGGACTTCCCCAAATCTCTGCAAACAAAACGCCCTCATCTCCTTTTGCCACCAGTCTGCGCCGAACAGCAAAAAGAAATGAGGGAAATATTTTGATTCGAGGTGGTTTTTCTGAAGCGAACATGAGGATGCGAATGAAGACCTCACCCGCCCCTTCGGGGCACCCTCCCCATAGGGGAGGGCGAAGTAAGCCTTCCCCTATGGGGAAGGTGGCTTGCCGCAGGCAAGACGGATGAGGTCTTAATAACATTAGCATCCTTTTGCTAACAAAGCACCCCTCACGCCAGCGGCTTCCTGCCCGGCGTGCCCGCCTTGCGCGGATACGCCTTGGGCGTCTTGCCGGTCTTGTCGGTGATCAGCAGGCAGTGCGCCCAGTCCTCCCGGCCCGGCACCGGCGCCGGGCAGATCCCGCGCACCGTGCCGCCCAGCACGAACGCTGCGCGCTTGGCCGCGACCAGCTCGTCCTGCACGCCCGGGCCCTTCCAGGCAATCGCCAGCCCGCCGGTCTTCACAAACGGCAGCGTCAGCTCCTGCAGCGTCGCGCTCGAGGCCACCGCGCGGGAGACCGCCGCGTCGTACGCCTCCCGGTGCGCCTCCATCCGGGCCGCGTCCTCCGCGCGCGCATGCAGCGCCGCCGCCGACAGCCCCAGACGCTTCAGCGCATCCTGAAGAAACGCGATCCGCTTGCTGAGCGCATCCAGAAACGTCATCTGAAGATCGGGCCGCAGGATCAGCAGCGGCATGCCCGGAAAGCCCGCGCCCGTGCCCACGTCGATCACCCTCGCGCCTTCCGCAAGCAGCCCCTGTGCCAGCGGCGCGGCGCTGTCCAGATCGTGCCGGTCGACGCGCTCGTCCTCGTCGAGCACCGCCGTCAGGTCCATCCGCTGGTTGTATTCGTCCAGAATCGCGTGGAACGCCTCAAAGCGCTCCATGGCGGTCTGATCATAGGCAATGCCCAGCGCGTCAAGGCCACCCATCAGTCGTTCTCTGTTCATCATCTGCTTTCCAGCCAGAGCTTGATCCAGCTGAGCCCCTCTCTGAAGTGATTCTTGATGAAGTATTCGGGCTTGGACGGGCTGCCCTTGCCCGTGGCGGAAATGCCCGTCTGCCTGCAAAGCTCCAGCGCCCGCGCGACGTGGTAGTCGCTGGTCACCACCAGCGCCTGCGTGAGGCCCCGGTGCTCCATGATGGCCTTTGCGTAAATCAGGTTCTCCCGCGTGTTGAACGACGCCGTCTCCGCAACCACGTCCTCCGAGTGCACGCCGCGCGCGATCAGCCAGTCGCGCATCACGTCGCCCTCGGCGCGCGGCTCGTTGATTCCCTGCGCGCCGCAGACGATGATGAGCTGCGGCTTTTCCAGATAGCTCTCCAGCGCCGCCGTCAGCCTGCGCTCCAGCGCCACGGACGGCGTGCCGTCCTCCTTGACCTGCGCGCCCAGCACGATGATCACGTCGGAATCCTTTACCGGCGGCAGATGCGTCTCCTTGTACCAGACAAAGCCCATCAGCCCCGCCGCGCAGGCAAGACCCAAACACGCAAGCAGCACCAGTCCCACCAGCAGCCTCCTCATGATTTTGTTCAACGTCTGTCTCCTTCTCATTCTATGCCGTCCGGCGCAAGCGACACCCATTCATATTCCTCGTCCCGGAGGCCGCTCCCATGCTTCTCCCCGGCGCGCGCCACATAGCTGAACGCCGCGTCCTCTCCGGCATCGCCCATGCAGCGCCCGCGAACCATCGAGTACGCCTCGCTTCCGGCGAAGATCAGGTGATCGACCAGCTGGATGCCGATGAGGTACAGCGCCGTGGTGATGCGCCGGGTCACGTCGATATCCGCCTGGGACGGCGCGGCCACGCCGCTGGGGTGATTGTGCGCCAGGAGGACGGCATGCGCCTTGTGGCGGATGGCCGTCTCCACGACCGTGCGCGGATGCAGCGCCACCTGATCCACCGTGCCCGTGTGCAGCAGCGACCGGTGCAGCACGCGGCCCGCCTGATCCAGGCAGACCATGTAGATCTGCTCCTGCGTCACGCCGAAGAACAGCGGCGCGCAGTAGGCGCGCGCTTCTTCCATCGTCGTGATCCTCGGGTGCTCACCCAGCAAGTGCATCTGGCAGTAGCGCATCAGCTGGGGCATCATCGTCAGCAGCAGCGCCGCGCTTCTGCCCATGCCCTTCACGCGCATCAGCTCGTTTTCATCCGCGCTGAGCACGGCGTTGAGGCTGCCGAACACGGCGATCAGTTCATGCGCCAGCGGGTTCACGTCCCGCTGCGGGATCGCATAGGTGAGCAGCAGCTCCAGCACCTCGTGCTCGGAGAAGGCGTTCAGGCCCGCCGTGCGCAGCCGCTCGCGCAGGCGCTCCCTGTGGCCCGCGTGAATGGATTTTTCCCTTTCCGCCATGGCGTGCCGCCTCCTTCCCGGGATCATTATACGATAGGCGCGAAGAGCCGTCAACCGGGGGATACACTCCCTCAGCCACGGCTTCGCCGCGCCAGCTCCCTCAGGAGGGAGCCTGGATCAGATTCATGCCTCCCTCTTGAGGGAGGGGGACCGGCCGAAGGCTGGTGGAAGGAGTATCCTTTATTCAAACAGCGCGCGGATATCCTCCTGCGTCAGCTGCGTGGGCATGGCCTCGCCGGCGGTGATCATCTGGTCAAACAGCTCACGCTTGCGCGCGCCGAGCCTCACGACCTGCTCCTCGATGCTGCCGCGCGTGATGAGCCGGATGACGTTGACCGTGTTCTTCTGGCCGATGCGGTGCGCGCGGTCGGTCGCCTGGTCCTCCGCGGCGGGGTTCCACCACGGGTCGAAGTGAATGACCGTATCCGCCCCGACCAGATTGAGGCCCGAGCCGCCCGCCTTGAGCGAGATCAGGAACACCTGCGCCTTGCCGCCGTTGAATTCGTCGACCAGCTCGATGCGGCGCTTGGGCGGCGTTTCGCCGTCCAGATACATGCACTCGATGCCCACGGCCTCCAGCCTGCGCTGCAGGATCCTGAGCATGCGCGTGAACTGCGAGAAGATGAGCGCGCGGTGGCCCGCCTCCAGGGAGCCCGGCAGGATGTCCAGCAGCAGGTCGAGCTTGCCGCTCGAGGCCGCGTAGGAGGGCAGCACCAGCGACGGATGGCCGCAGATCTGGCGCAGCTCCGTGATCGCGGAGAGCACCTCGATGCGGTTCCTGCCCGCGAGCATCGTCTCCACCTGCGGGCGCAGCCGCATGAGACTGGCCTGGTAGACCTTTCTCTGCTCCTCGGTCATGTCCGCCATCATCTGGATCTCGTTCTTCTCCGGCAGCTCCTTGAGCACGTCGCCCTTGAGGCGGCGCAGCAGGAACGGGCGGATGCGCTGGCGCAGCACGTCGCTCTCCTCGCCTGTGCCAAAGCGGTGCATGAACTGCGCAAAGGAAAGCAGATAGCCCGGCAGCACAAAGTCGAAGATCGACCACAGCTCTCCCGGATGGTTCTCCATCGGCGTGCCGGTCAGCGCCAGGCGCGTCTGCGCCTTGAGCTGCTTGACCGCGCCTGCGCCCACGCTCATGGCGTTCTTGATGTACTGCGCCTCATCGAGGATCGCGAAGCGGAACTGCACGCTGCTCAGCTGGCCGATGTCGCGGCGGATGAGCGGATAGGACGTGAGGTACACGTCCACGCCGCAGTCCTCCTCCGCCAGACGTGCAATGGTCTGCGCGCGGGCGCTCTGCGTGCCCTCGCTGGCCACCACGCGGATCTCCGGCGCAAAGCGCTTGATTTCCGCCATCCAGTTGTAGACCAGCGACGTCGGCGCGACGACGATGGACGGCCTGTGCTCGCCGCCGCGGCGCTTAGCCCACAGCAGGAGCGAGATGACCTGCAGCGTCTTGCCCAGGCCCATGTCGTCGGCCAGGATGCCGCCCATGTGCAGGCGGTCGAGCGCCTGCATCCACATGAAGCCGCGCGTCTGATACGGGCGCAGCAGGCTGCCCAGCGGCTCGGGGCACGGTTCGCCCTCCTCGTCCATGGAGGAGACGAACGACCTGACCGACTTGTCCGCATTCACGGGCAGGCTGCCGTTCTCCAGCAGGCTGAGCATGTACGCCGCGCGGAAGGACTGAATCTCCAGCAGGCCGCGGCCGCGCTCACCCTCCTCCTCGCTGTCCTCCTGCGCGCCGCTGGCCGCCTCCGCCAGCTCGCGCCACTCGTCCATCTCCGTCAGATCGAGGAACGAGCCGTCCTTGAGCCTGAAGTACTTGCGGTTGTCGCGCAGCGCCTGCAGAATCGCCAGAATCTCCGGCGCAGGCTCGCCGTTTTCACTCAGCTGCAGCTGCAGCGCGCCGTCCTGCATGCGCAGCATGCCGGTGAAGTGCGGCCTGCGCGGGGTCAGCTTGCGGAACTCGTCGGAGCAGTAGACCTCCGCCGTCTTCTGCAGCTCGTAGATGCCCTCGGTCAGGAAGCGGTAGATCGGCTCCTGGCCGCTGAGGATCACGCGGCCCTTCTGCATGCGGAAGCCCGCACTGGCCAGCAGGTCGAGCGCCGCGCGCTCGCCCGCCGCGTCGCGCAGCATCAGCACGCGCTCGTCATCCCCGCCCCGGACAGGCGTCGGCGCAAACGGATCGATTTCCTCGTCGCCGTAGCCAAACGTCAGCCTGGAGAGCACCGTGCGCTCCTCGCGGTCAAAGTACGCCTTGACCGTGAGCGGACGGCGCACGATGCACTCGGCCAGCGCGCCGTCGATGGTCACCGTGCCCGCCCGCTCCAGCGCCGGCAGCAGCTCGGAGATCACGCGCGCGCTCTGCTCCGCGTCAAAGCGGAAGGCCGCCTGGCCGTCCTTGCCCGCCTCCAGCATCACGCGCACGATGCCCTGCTGCTCCGGCGGCAGGCGCAGCACGTCGCCCTCGCAGAAGACGAAGCGGCAGTCCTCGCCAAGCGGCCGCAGGGATCTGGGCATCTGCGCGCGCACCTCCATCTCGCGTCCACTTCTGGACACGCCGAAGAGCAGCTCCGCCTGTCCGTCGAACACGCCGGGGATGCGGAAGACCTCCTCGCCGAAGGAGAGCTTGAACGGCTTGGCCATCAGCAGCTGCATCAGCCGCGGCACAAAGCGCTCGGAAAGGCTCAGCCACTTGGCCTCAAGGCCCGTCTGCACCAGCTTGCCCTCCAGCTGGCAGACGTAGGCCGCGTCCTGCAGCACGCGGATGATCTTTTCATCCACGCCGGTGAAGCCCATCCACTGCGGCTCGAGCACAAAGCCCTTGCCGAAGGCCATGGTCTCGCCATGTGAGAGCGCGTGCAGGAACTGCGCCATCGACTTGACGACATACATGCGCTCCTGCCCCACGCGCAGGGACACGCGCACCGGCTGCGTTCCAATCAGCTGCAGCGTGACCTCCAGCTCCAGCGGCGTCTCCATCGGCAGCGCCGCCTGAAGGGTGCCCATCAGCTTGCCGGCGTTCTCCCTGGCGCGCCTGCGGCGGATCTCCTCGATCGCGCCGGAGGCCATCGCCTGCATCATCGCCGCCGCCAGATGGCGGCAGGGCTTGTGCACGTTGCCGAAGAAGTCGCACGAGCAGCGGCCGCTGAGCCTGCCGCCCGCAGCCACGCGCACCACGCGCCGCGGGTTGTCGTCCACCACAAAGCGCAGCATGCCCGCCTCTTCCTCGAGCGGATGCACGCCGCCGGCCCGGTACAGCGCCAGGCCCGCCGTATATTCCTCCTCCGGCGTGATGCGCCGGATCATCTCCATCATCTCTTCTGCTGCCACAAGCATTCCTCTTCCAAATTCACCGGCATGCTGCCGTCGGCATTCCCGACAAACGTCTGTAGATTCCGCTGCTCTGTGCCCGAGAACGACACTGTGCGGAAGGATTTACATAACAAATTTGACCAACCTAATTATAATTCTGCGGCCGGGAAAGGATTCCTGCCTGATGATCCTGCCGCCGCCGTCAAAAAACGCTCTTCCGCCTTCGGGCAGTCTGTCCATTGCGCCGCGCGAAATGCACGGCACATTCTTTCCGGCAACGGTGGAAATTCTGACGTTTTTCTGATATGCTTAGGGAAGCACAGAAAACGAATCAGGATGTTTGGAGGCGCAGCATGACTGAAATCGTCCGCCAATTCTTCAAAGAGGGCTATGAACGCAAAAACTACGACGCCGTCATGGCCTGTCTGTCCGAGGACTACATCGACCACAGTCCGGCGGGCGCGCGGGGAAACGCGCAGGCCGTGGAGATTCTCAGGATTGTCGCCTCGCAGCTTTCCGAACTGACGGTCGACATCCTCGATCTCTTTGCAGACGGCGACAGGGTCGCCGCGCGGGTGCGCTTTGAGGGCGTCCACACCGGCGTCATGATGGGCATCCCCGCAACCGGCAGGCGGATTTCCTTTGAGGCGCTGGAGCATTTCAGGGTTGCAGGCGGAAAAATCGCCGAGTCCTGGGGCTACTGGCCGGACAGGGAGATTGAAGAAAAGCTTCGATCCATCTGACGGAGGTGCTGTTGTTGAAAATCCACATCATCGGCTGCAGCGGCTCCGGCAAGACGTATCTGGCCAGGGCGCTTTCGCAGAAATATGATATCCCCCACTTTGACCTCGACGATCTCCAGTGGGACAACCGCGCGCAGGGCTACGGCGTCAAAAGGCCGCCCGAAGAGCGAAGCGCGCTTTTGCAGGAGATTCTGGCAAGGCCCGACTGGATCATCGAAGGGGTCTATCACAAGTGGGTGCGGCAGAGCTTTGAAGGCGCCGATTTGATCTATGTGCTGGACATGCCCGGACGCGTCTGCAAAGCCCGGATCATCCTGCGCTCCATCAGGCGGAAGCTGGGCCTTGAGCCGGGCAAGCGGGAAACGCTGCAATCAATCTGCGATCTCCTCAAATGGACGGACACCTTCCTGAACAAGAACATGAAGGAAATCCGGGACATGCTGTCGCCCTATGGCGATAAGGTCGTCTGGCTGTGCAGCAGGCGGGCGGTGCAGAGGATCATCGGAGGATGAAGTCCCCGGTGATCTGAACAGACCGGGATTGGTCAGGGAAAACGGTATATCAAAACACCCTGCAGGGTTTTGCTGTCCTGCAGGGTGCTGTTGTCTTTATGTTGGGTTCTGTTTGTTCTTATCGGGCGCTTCTCCTGCGCATGCCGTACACCGTCACGCCGGCCGCCGATACGGCCAGCAGCACAAGCCATGCAGCCAGATTGCTGCTGTCGCCGGTCTTCGGGAGTTTTGTCGTGTCAGGAATCGGAGCGGCCGGCTCACTGCCATAGATGTAGGTAAAGGCCATCGCTCTTTGCGGATTCTTTTCATCCGGGATGTATTTGCCGCTCTTGGAATCGTACTTTGTCGGGTAGACGACATAGTCTACCGATGTCACCGCATCCTGGGCTGCAACTGGGACTATCTTCACGTACCACACCCGGGGGTCACGTGTCCAGCCGTCCTTGACCTGGGGCTCACACTGCCGTACAAACATGCCTTTGGTGAAATTTGATAAATTCTCAAGGGTTCCTTTCAAGACCACCTCGCCGGGATAGTCACCCACACCGTTGGTGCGGACGTTGTCACACTCAACTGCAAATTCACCGCCAGTCGCAACTGGACCTTCCCCCGTATCTTTCACTAGACCCACCCAAAATTTAGCTTCACCGGGCTCTGCGCTGCCGCGCTGCTCCACCGTGATCGTATAGGGCACGGTCAGGGAAATTTTTTCATCCCCAAGGCCCGCGGCCGGGATGAGCGCCAGCACCAGGCACAGGCTCAGCAGCATGCCGAAAACTCGTCTCTTCATCATGTTTTCTCTCCTTCTCCCGCGCAGGCGGCTGCACGGCGTTGCTCCCTCATCATGTTTCCGTGATGCAGCCTGTTTTTTCCAGTCAATTATATCAGATATGCATCCGTTTTTTCAAGGCAGAGACAGCGATTCTATGGAATAAATCGGAAAAAAATCCTCCGCACAGCCTGCCCTGCGGAGGATTGACTGCTCCTGAATGGTTCCGGGCACTTCAGGACAGCGCCTTGCCCTCAAACGCCGCGCGCCTGCGCACATCCTGCATCAGGCTGTCGAACTGCGCGGGGTTGAGCGACTGCGCGCCGTCGCACAGCGCGTGCGGCGGATCGTTGTGCACCTCGATCATCAGGCCGTCCGCGCCGGCGGCGATGGCCGTGCGCGCGAGCGGCTCCACCATCCAGGCGATGCCCGCCGCGTGCGAGGGATCAATGATCACCGGCAGATGCGACTTCTGCTTGATGATGGGCACGGCGGAGATATCGAGGTTGTTGCGGATCATCTTTTCAAACGTGCGGATGCCGCGCTCGCAGAGGATCACGTTGGGGTTGCCGCCGGCGAGGATGTACTCCGCGCTCATGAGCAGCTCCTCGATCGTGGAGGACAGGCCGCGCTTGAGCAGCACCGGCTTTCTGCTGTGGCCCAGCGCCTTGAGCAGGCGGAAGTTCTGCATGTTCCTCGCGCCGACCTGGATGACGTCCACGTCCGCAAAGTCATCCAGCTGCGTCTCGCTCATGATCTCGGTGACGATGGGCAGTCCCGTGACGCGCCTCGCCTCGCGCAGCAGTGCAAGGCCCTCGTTTTCCAGCCCCTGGAACGAGTACGGCGACGTCCTGGGCTTGAACGCGCCGCCGCGCAGGCAGGTCGCGCCGCTCTTCTTCACGGCCTGAGCCACCTCCAGCAGCTGCGCCTCGCTCTCCACGGAGCACGGGCCGGCGATCACCGTGAACGTGCCCTCGCCGATCGTCCTGCCGTCCGCATCCACCTTCGTATCCTCCGGATGGAAGCGCCGGTTGGCCAGCTTGTAGGGCTCGGACACCCGCCGCACATCGGCCACGACGCCGCTGGCGCGCAGCCAGTCCTCGTCCACATGCGTGGTATCGCCGACAAGGCCGAGGATGGTCTCCTGCGTGCCGCGGCTGTAATGGATCTCTACGCCCTGGCTGCGGATCTGCTCCATCAGCAGTCCTACGGCCTCCTGCGATGCTTCCGGTCTGAGAATGACGATCATGTCAGCGCCTCCAATTCAACTTTTTGTCAATTTGATGTCAGGGGATTTCCATCAAAAAACGGCCTGTCCATCTCTGGACGGGCCGCCTGTGCTTCCTGCCTGGTTTTATGCCTCGCAGCGCAAACAGCCCGTCAATCCATACGGATACAGGCCGTAAAAGTACGCGGTCATGCTGCGAGCCATCGTGGTTTCCTCCCATGTCTTGTGCTGTACATAGCATAGCGCTATTTTGACTTTTTGTCAACCCCTTATTTAAGAAAAAGCGAGCAGTGCACGCCGCGCGGTTTTGGCGCAATCTCTTAGGAAACAGAAAAGCGTCTTCGCGCGAAGACGCATTCTTTGCTGTTGCCGGACTCCTTCCACCATCCTTCGGATGGTTCCCCTCCCTCAAGAGGGAGGCATCATGAATCTTGTCAGAAAAAGGCTTTCTCTGGCTGATCCATCGCGCCAAAGGCTCCCTCCTGAGGGAGCTGGCTGCCGAAGGCAGACTGAGGGAGTGCGCTCTGCCGCCGCCCTTTTCAGCGCTGCCGCTTTGTCTCCAGCAGCGCGCCCGCGCACAGCAGCACCAGCTCAAACTGGAAGAAATACCTTGCGCGCGTCTCCCAGATGCACAGCAGCAGGAACATGCCCAGCAGCGCGATGAACAGCGGCGCGCCGGAGGCATCCCTTCTTCGGATCGCCTGCGCGCAGGAGAGCATCGCAATCACCATCTGCGCCATAAACAGCGCCGTGCACAGGTGATAGTATGCAGGATACAGCCTGCCCTGCGCGAAAACCACCTGCTTGACCGCGTTGTCCGGCGCGTGCTCGTCCGCCTCGATGATCTCATTGAGCCGGAACGTGCCGTCGCCGAAGGTCGACAGGTTCTTGCGGGACATCATGTTCAGCAGGCGGCTGGGATAGCGCAGGTAGTACACCCGGTCGATGATCTCCTCAAGCAGCGCCTCCCTGCGCTCCTGCGGATCCTCGAAGGACGTGGAAAAGATCAGCCATCCGCCGTCGCCGTACTGGCCGTAGCCCTCGTCCTCATGGATCGGCAGGCCCATCGCGATGTGATGCAGGCGCGGCAGCTCGTTTTTTTCAATATCCTCCGCGGACAGGTGCCGCGCCGTATAGCCGTCCACCAGCGCGTTGCCGCTAAGGAACACCGCCAAGAGCATTGCGCCCGCGCACAGCGCCGCCCTGCCCCGCCGTTCAAACACCAGCACGATCATGCAGGCGATCGCCGCGATGACGGAGGTAAACTTGATCTGCGCCCCGGCAAAGGCGACCAGCGCAAACGCCAGCGCCCACAGCACGCGGCTGCGCGGCCGTTCAGCGCGTTTGAGACGGCAGAAGCAATAGAGGGTCATCGTCGGAAAGGCCAGAGAAAACGCGTCGGTGTACAGTTCCGTCGTGCAGTACAGAAACGGCAGGCAGGATGCGCACAGCACCAGCATGCGCGTCTGCGCCTTCACGCCGCCCATCTGCCGGCACACGCGCGCGCCGGCGAGCAGCCCCAGCGTAAAGAGCACGCTGCACACGAGCGCCGCCTGCATGAACCGGTCGCCCCAGCTCAGCAGGCCGAAGCATTTGAAAATGCCCGCCAGCGCGTACACAAAGCCCAGATTGAACGGGTAGCGCGTGAAGTACACCCACGACCGCTCGGCATCGCCAAACGTGCCCGTGTCCACGATCAGCTGCGCGGCGGTGAAGCACTGCTCCGAATCCGTGACGGGCACGAACCGCAGCACATGCGCCATGGTCATCTGCACGGCGAAGTAAAGCGCCGCCGCCAGCAGCAGCATGCCGCGCTCGTGCCGCGCGAAGAACGCCTCATGCCGGTCCGCCGCGCGCAGGGCCCACAGCAGCGCCGCGATGCACGCCGCCGTCAGCAGCACAAGCACACAGCGGGAGCGCTCGTACAGCGGCCACGGCGAAAGCGTCACGTTGAGCACGGTGAAGGCATAGCACGGAATCATCAGCCCCATGCCGAAAAGCAGCAGCGCATGAAGCCATTTCTTCAGTTTCATGGCGCCTCCTTGAGCTTTTTGAGCTGATACTCGCCGCACGCGTCGACGAATTCATACTGCGTGTCGAAGATTTCCGCCACGCGCGCATCATACGGCGGGCTGAACGCGCGGTTATAGAAGAGCACCAGCCACTTCGGCGGATCGTTTTCAAATTCCGCCACGATCTCGTCCATCACGGCCGGATCCGCGTCCGCCAGGATCTCCTGCAGGAAGTAGAACCGCATGCAGGGCAGCGCCCCTGTGGCGACGTACCACTTCGGCTCCACGCGGTAGGCCATGAACCGATCGCGATCCTCCTGCGGCACCTGCGCGTAGAGCGCCCGTGCGTCCGGCGCAAACGTCTGCATCACCTTATTATCCGCCTCGCGCTGCGCATTGGCCGCCGTACCGGAGACGGCCAGCACCAGCACGCTCGCCGCCGCAGCCGCGCAGGAAACCACGCGCAGCCGTGCAGCGAACCGCTCCCGGACAAAGGCCAGGAGCTGCGCCGCGCCCAGCGCAGCCATCGGCACGCTGAGCATCAGGTAATGGTTGTAGAACTTGTGGGAAATGAACGCCGCAAAGCCGCCGCACGCCGCGCCCGCGACCATCGCCAGCGCCAGCGGAACGCGCCTGGTGCGCACCGCGGCGCACGCGGCGCCCAGGCAGGCAAGCGCCGCCATGAAGATGGCATGATGTCCGTAGCTGTCAAAGAGCAGCATATGGATACGGCTGCCTCCCTGCGTCTCGGCGTACATCATGTTGTGCAGCAGCGAGCCGTAGACGGCATCATGCAGCGCCCCCTGTGAAACCAGCCAGAGGACGATCGGCGCCGTCACCAGCGCGCAGCCCAGCGCAAAGCCCAGCGCGCAGCGGCCAAGACCCGCCCATTTCTTCACGGCAATCAGATACAGCGCCAGCGCGCCCACCGCGCCCACGAGTACCAGCGCGTTGTTCGCGCGGGTCATGAAGCAGAGCGTCGCCAGCGCGCCCATGCACAGCGCAGGCGCGGTCAGATGCTTCTCTGCCGCCGCCGTCAGCCCCTCGCCGAAGACCGCCAGCATCACGTCAAGGCCCGCCAGCGTAAACAGGTTGGTATATTCCTCCGTCAGGTTGCCGCCGTCCGTCAGCGGCGCGTAGATGGCCAGATAGATCAGCTGCACGAGCACGGCCTTCACGCCCAGCCTTCGCGCGGTGCGCGCGAGCAGCAGCAGGCACGCCCAGAGGAAAAGCACCTCCTGAACAAAGACCGCCAGCGTGGAATAGCCGCCCGACAGCAGCTGCGGAATCGTCTGCAGGACAAAGAGCAGCGGCCCCTTGTGATCAAAGATGTCGCTGTAGGGCGCATAGCCACGGGCAACCGCCGTGCCCATTGTCAGGTACATGGCGTTGTCGCTGCCGATCGCCGGGCCAAGCGGCGTATTGCAGGTGTAAAAAATCAGCGAAAAGACGACTGCAAGCGCCAGCGCCATGAGCGCGCCGCGCACGGTTTCATGCTCCTGCTTCTGGCGGATGGATTGATTCATGCCGTCTTCCTCCTTTACGTCATTCACGGCGCGGGAATCACCACGTCGGGGAAGTATTCCCGCACAAAGGGGACGTCCCGCACCTGCACCGTCAGGCCGTCAAGGCCGCTCAGGCAGGCCGGCGTGTCCTCAAAGTCAAAGATCAGCCGGTAGGCGCACAGCGCCTGGCCGTTCACCCGTCCGTATTTCTCGTTCTGTTTCGCCTGGCCGTACTGGTTGTCGCCCAGCAGCGGGTGCCCGATCGCCGCGAACTGCGCGCGGATCTGGTGCGTGCGGCCCGTGCCCAGCAGGCACTCGCACAGCGTCAGCCCGTCAGCCTCGTCGATCGCCTGATAGTAGGTGACGGCCTCCCTGCTGCCCGGCTCGCTTCTGCGCAGCACGGTCACCTTCTTCTGCTCCGGCTTTTTGAGCAGGAAGTGGCGCAGCGTGCCGTCCCTGTGCTTCATGCGGCCATGGACGATGCACAGGTAATACTTCTGTACCTCGTGCGTGCGGATCTTTTCGTCCATCGCGCGCAGCGCCTCCTGCGTCTTGGCGAGGATCACGATGCCCGCGGTGAAGCGGTCAATGCGGTTGCACAGCGCGGGCGCGAAGTCCGTCCCCGGGTTCCACTCGCCCTTCTGGTACAGGTACGCCTGCGCGTACGTCAGCAGCGTGTGCACCTTCTCGCCCTCGTCCGGATGGCAGATCAGGCCGGCGCGCTTATCCAGCAGCATCACATGCTCGTCCTCGTAGAGGATCGTCAGCCTCGGGCGGATTTTGGAATAAAACGGATCGGCCTTCTCCGCCTGCGCGAAGAACCCATCCTCCACATACATCTCCACGAGCGCGTTTTCGCGAAGGACCGTCTCCTCATTGGCGCGCCTGCCGTCCACCTTCACGCGGCCCAGGCGCAGAAATCTGCGGATCTGGCCCATGGAGGCCGAGGGCATGGCCTTCTGCAGAAAGCGGGTCAGCCTGCGGCCGTCCCAGCTCCTGTCCACCTGTATCGATTTCACAGTGCAAATCTCTCCCGGATGACGCGCATCACGCCGTTCTCGTCGTTGCCGGGCGCGATGTATTTGGAGGCGCGCTTGATTTCCTCCAGCGCGTTGGCCATCGCATAGCTCTCCGTCACGCTTCCCAGCAGCTCCAGATCGTTGAGGTAGTCGCCAAAGGCCATGCAGTTGTCCGGCGTCAGGCCCTTGATCTGCTGGAGCATCCGCATCGCGCGGCCCTTGCTCACGCCCGGACGCATGATGTCCACCCACTTTTCGCCGGAGAGAATCACCGCATGGCGGCCGCCCAGGCGCTGCTGAAGCACCGGCAGCTCGTGCGTCTTGGCGTCGCCCTCGTCGTAGAACGCCACCTTGCACACGTCGTCGAAGGTGCCGCAGATGTCCTCCAGGTTCTCCACCACGCGCGTGTTCTGGTAGAACATCTGCGCGCCGCCGATGAAGTCCGGCGCAGCCTTGGCGTCCACCAGCGCCTCGCCCGCCCGGCAGATGATCGGATACACGCCCTCCAGCCCCTGCGCCGCGCGGACGATCTCCGGCAGTGCGCCGGCGGGCAGCGGGTCGATGAACAGCCGCCGGTCGTTTTCCACGATCAGCGCGCCGTTCTCCGCGATGAAGACGAGATCGGACACGAGGTCCGGCATGTCGCGGCGCAGCGAGGCATACTGCCGTCCGCTGGCCACGCAGAAGGCAACGCCCTTCTCTTTGAGTGCGCGCACGGTCGCGCCGAATTCCTCCGGCATGCGTTTGTCCGTCGTCAGCAGCGTGCCGTCCATATCGGTGGCAATCAGTTTAATCATGTTGCTTTTCCTTGATCGTATCGTAGTCCTGCCTGAGGATCGCGTACAGCGCCACATCGACGTATTTGCCCTTGTTGTACAGGCGCTGGCGCAGCTCGCCCTCCCTGCGCATGCCGCACTTTTCCATCACGCGGCCGGAGGCGGGGTTGTCAAGCTCATGCTGCGCCTCGATGCGGTTGACGTCCATCGCCTCAAACGTGTAGGCGACCACGCGGCGCAGCGCCTCGGTCATATAGCCGCCGTTCCACAGCCAGCGCGCCAGGGAATAGCCGACCTCGACGGTCGCATTGTCCTCATTGTAATCCATATAGCCGATGGTGCCCACCAGACGGCCCGTGCGCTTTTCCACGATGCCCCAGCTCGAGGGCAGGTCATTGCGATAGCGCTTCATCATGAAGCGGCAATAGTCCCGCGCTTCGCTCACGTCCTTCTGCGCAGACCAGAGCACATGGCGCGCCACCTCCGGGTCTTTGCTGTACGCAAAAATATCCTTCGCATCCCGCATAGCGATCCTGCGAAGGATGAGGCGCTCGGTTTCAAGCGTGGGCATCGAAAAGATGCCGTAGGCATTTGGCGTGAACATCTGCACACTTCCTTCCGCTCCCCATTATACACGAACACCCGGGAAAACGGAATCCCTTTATCGTCTGCGCAGGCCCTTGGGATAGTGGTTCTTCATGACGCCCCCGGCCTGCTTGCCAAAGCCCAGCGATACGCCGCAAAGCGTGAGCAGCGTATAGCCCGGCCGGGCGTCGCCCAGATCGAGCGCCTCGCCCGCCTGATAGGAAAGCGCCTGCTCCGGCGTCAGCTCGGCGGTGCGCGCCGCCTCCTGCGGCCGCAGCGCCATGGCCAGTGCGTGATCCGGCTCCGCGCGCCTGCCCTCCAGATGGGCCAGCAGCAGGCCCGTGCGCAGCACGCGCAGGCCGTCAAGACGCGACAGATCGTCAAGCCCCTCCGGCAGCGCCCACAGGCAGTCGCCCGCGGCGTGCAGCCGGTCAAACGCAACGCCGGGCGCGAGCACGTCCGGCACAGGGATCACCGGCTGTGCCTTCTTCGCGCTCTCGCCCCTGCCGCGCGCAGGCTTTGCCGCGCGGCGCGGCCTGTCCTCCGCCTCCGGCGCGCCGGGCGCGTCCGGGGACTTGCGCAGCAGGGAGACAAAGTGGCCCTCGCCGCGGATCTCGTGCGGATACAGGTGCGCATAGCCGCGTCTGCCCGAGGGCAGGCCCGGCAGCTCAAACGCTTCCAAAGCGAACTCCGGGTGCGCCGCCGTAAAGCGCGAGAGCACGCCCTCGTTCTCCGTGTCGTTGAACGTGCAGGTGGAATACACCAGCGCGCCGCCGGGGGCAAGCATCTTCGCCGCCTCCTCAAGGATCTCCATCTGCCGGTCGGCGCAGCCGCGCGGGCTGTTTTCGCCCCACTCATCCCGGGCCTCGATCTGCCGCCGGAACATGCCCTCGCCGGAGCACGGCGCGTCCACCAGAATCCGGTCAAAGAACGCCGGGAAGCGCGGCGAAAGCTGCGCGGGCATCGCGCTGGTCACGACGGCGTTGCGCACGCCCATGCGCTCCACATTGCGCGAGAGAATCTGCGCGCGGGAGGGCGCCGGCTCGTTGCACACGAGCAGGCCGCGCCCCTGCATCAGGCCCGCGATCTGCGTGCTCTTGCCGCCGGGCGCGGCGCACAGGTCGAGCACCCGCTC
>JBJEUI010000278.1:0-24741 GCA_051883755.1 Candidatus Ventricola sp. | reverse complement strand
GCGGCGCCATGCTCGCCCCGATGGCCGGGGTGACGGACATGCCCTTCCGCGTGCTGTGCCACGAGATGGGCTGCCCGATGGCTGTCAGCGAGATGGTGAGCGCCAAGGGCTATGTGCTCTCCCCCAGGGACAACCGTGCCGCGCGCGAGCTGCTGGCTGTCGCGCCGGAGGAAGAAGGCGCGGTGGCGCTTCAGCTCTTTGGCTGTGAGCCGGACATCATGGCGCGCGCCGCCGAAGAGTTGACGGCCACGGGGCGCTACGCGCTGCTGGACATCAACATGGGCTGCCCCGTGCCGAAAATCGCCGGCAACGGCGAGGGCAGCGCGCTGATGAAAACGCCGGAGCTGGCAGCACAGATTGTGCGCGCGGTGGCGGATGTTTCCCGTGTCCCGGTGACGGTCAAGATGCGCCTGGGCTTTGAGGCGGGGAGCGAGACCTATCTCACACTCGGGCCGATGCTCGAGCAGGCCGGCGCGGCGATGATCACGCTGCACGCGCGCACGCGCAGCCAGTTTTACGAGGGACATGCCGACTGGGAAGCGATCAAAAGGCTCAAGCAGCGCGTGTCCATCCCCGTCGTGGGCAATGGCGACGTGACCGGCTGGCAGGATGCGCAGCGGATGCTTTATGAGACGGGCTGCGACGGCGTGGCGGTCGGCCGCGCGGCGCAGGGCAACCCGTGGATCTTCGGGCAGATCCGCGACGGCATGGCCGGCAGAGCGCTGCGTGAGGTTTCGCCCGCAGAAAAGCTCGACGTCCTGCTGCGCCATGCGCGGATGCTCGCCGCGCTCAAGGGCGAGGGCGTGGCGGTGCGCGAGATGCGCAGGCACATCGTCTGCTATGTGCGCGGCATGCGCGGCGCGGCCAGGCTGCGCACGCAGGTCAACACCATCCTCACGCTCGAGGCGCTCGAGGAGACGCTGTCCGCGTTCATGCTGACAAGGGAATGACAAAGAAACCCACGCGTGATGCGTGGGCTTTTTTGAGGATTCAAACGCTTGTACCGTGTACTTATGTCAGCGCCGCCGCCATGTTGATCAGCGAGGTGAACAGGCTCAGCCGCAGCAGCGCTTCGCCGGCGCGGGTGGTCTGCCGCTGCACGGCGGGCACCATGGCCAGCAGCGCGCCGCCGATGGCGCCCGGCAGCAGCCACAGCAGCACGTTCGCATCGGGGATGCTCAGCCGGCTGCGGATGAGCAGCATGACGAGCTTGCCCGCCATGGCGCACAGCGAAACCGTCAGCGCGGCGATGGAGGACTCGTCGTTCTCTGCGTCAAACAGCAGAAAATAGAGCATCAGCGTCAGCGGCTCCGCGCCGAAGGCAAGAAACGACGCGAGCAGGCCGACCACCAGCGCCACGGGAAAGGAGATCAGCCGCGTGAGCGACAGCGGGCGAACGGTGCGCGAGAGCGTGCGGAAATAGACCGCGGGCAGCGCGACGAGTGTGAACAGCAGCGCATTCTGCAGCAGGATGGCCGTATCGCGCGGGATGACCGAGACGAACCGGTTGGCAGCCAGATCGCCCAGAATGCCGCCCAGTGCGCTGCCGACGGCCAGCAGAAGCAGCTCGTCCTGGTGCAGCGGAAGCGGCTGACCAAGGGCAAAGAACGCGCTGACAAGCGCCGCTGCCAGCGTGGCCATCGTGCAGAGCATGGCGATGGACGCGGGTGCAAGCGGCGACACGGCGTCCAGCAGCGGGCGCAGCAGCGTCGTCGCGCCCAGGCCCGCCGTCAGCCCGAAGAATGCGCTGGCCCCGGCGAAGAGAAAATAGATCATGTGCCCGTCGCGGCCTTTCCGAAGACCGCTGCCTCGCCCAGCGCATCTTCGATGCGCAGCAGACGGTTGTATTTGGCGACGCGCTCGCTGCGGCAGGGCGCGCCGGTCTTGATCTGTCCGGCGTTCAGCGCTACGGCCAGGTCGGCGATGGTCGTGTCCTCGCTCTCGCCGCTGCGGTGGGAAACGACGGTTTTGAAGCCGCTTCGCTGGGCGAGCTGTGCGGCGCGGATGGTCTCGCTCAGCGTGCCGATCTGGTTCGGTTTGAGCAGAATGGCATTCCCGCAGCCCATGGAGATGCCCTTTGAAAGCCGCTGCGTGTTGGTCACAAACAGGTCGTCGCCCACCAGCTGGCAGCTGCCGCCCAGCGTCAGCGTCATCGCCTGCCAGGCAGGCCAATCCTCTTCGCCCAGCGCATCCTCGATGGAGCAGATGGGGTATTTGCTTTGCAGCTCGCGCCAGTGCTCGGTCAGCTCGTGGCTGGTGAAGCTGCGCTTGGATTTGGGCATGGTGTAGCCCTTTTTGTCCTTCCACTCGCTGGCGGCGGCGTCGAGCGCGAGGGTAAAATCGCTCCCGGGCGCGTAGCCGGCGCGGGTGACAGCCTCCAGGATCAGCTCGATGGCTTCGGTTTCATCGCTCACGTCCGGCGCAAAGCCGCCCTCGTCGCCGACGCCGGTGGAGAAGTGACGCTTCTTCAGCAGGGCGGAAAGCGCATGGTAGACCTCTGCGCACATGCGCAGCGCGCCGCGGAACGTCTTAGCGCCCACAGGCATGATCATGAACTCCTGCACGTCCAGCCCGTTGCCCGCGTGTGCGCCGCCGTTGAGGATGTTCATCATCGGCATGGGCAGCGTCACGGCCTGCGCGCCGCCCAGGAACCGGTACAGCGCGATGCCCTGGCTGCTGGCCGCAGCCTTTGCGCAGGCCATGGAGACGGCCAGGGTCGCATTGGCGCCGAGGACAGACTTGTTCTCCGTGCCGTCCAGCGCGATCATGGCGCTGTCCACGGCGAACAGATCGGCAGCGTCCATGCCGCGCAGCGCCTTGTCGATGCTGGTGGAGACGTTCTTGCATGCGCGGCGTACGCCCTTGCCGCCAAAGAGCTGCATGTCGTTGTCTCGCAGCTCCAACGCCTCAAACTTGCCGGTGGATGCGCCGCTGGGCGCGATGGCGGTGCAGGTGACGCCGCCCGCCAGGTGAACCTCCGCCTCGACGGTTGGGTTTCCGCGCGAATCGAGCACCTCGCGTCCGAGCACACTGACGATCTCTGTTTTGACCATGGCTGATCCCTCCGCGATTCGTTTGGCGTTATCATGGACGAATTGCGGCAGTGTTATACAAAAAGCGGGGCCGGCGAATGCCGGCTCCGCGATAGAGACAGAAAGGAGCGGAAAAAGCTTAGAACTTGAGGAACCAGGTGGAGATGTAGCCGGTCACGCCGTCGATCTGGGTCTTGGTCCAGTCGGTGCCCTTCTCGAGCACCTGAATCTTCGTGCCGACCGGGACGGTGGTGATCACGGACGCATTCAGGCTGGCCGCTTTGCGGAAGTTCACGTAGCTGTTGCCGTTGGGGTTGTAGACGGTCGCCGTGCCGGAGGAGATCTCGTTGGTCACCTTCAGGTACTTGGCCATCATGTAGCCGGTCTTGCCGTCCACCTGAACCTTGTACCAGCCGTCCAGCTTGGCCAGCAGGGTCACGGTCTTGCCGTTGCGGTAGTAGCCCAGCGCCTCGCTGGAGGTGGAAGCCTCCTTGCGCAGGAAGAGCACCTGCGTATCCGACGGGTTGTTCACCACGGCGGTACCGATGGAAGAGGACGGGCTTGAAGGGATGGAAGGCGTGGTCGGGATGTGGCTGGACAGCCAGAGGGTGGACATGTAGCCGGTCTGGCTGCCCACCTGCACCTTGCTCCAGCCGTTCTCCTCGGCAAGGACGGTGACGGCGGTGCCGCGCGGATAGGAGCCCAGAATCGTGCCGTTCGGCTCGCTGCGCAGGTTCAGGCCGCGGGTGTTGGTGTTCACATAGCGGGTGTAGCTGATGGAACCCTCGGTGCCCAGGTACTGGGTGTACATGTAGCCGGTCTGACCGCCGACGCTGACATACGCCCAGCTGCCGTCGTAGCCCAGCACCTCCACCTCGGTGCCCCAGCCGTACTTGCCCAGAATGTCGGATTCGGTGGACGCGCCGGCGCGCAGGTTCAGGGTGCCGGCGGTGATCACGCGGATCTCGTTCTCGGCATTCGCGCCGAACGGAACCGCCATCGCCATGCACATCATGGCGGCAAGCGCCGCCTTCTTGTTGGTATTCTTCATCAGGAATTCCTCCTTTGTCATTGCGAAGGCGTCCAAGCGGCCGCTCTTGAGCGTCTTCTGCACATATGACGAGGCTGGGAATTCGTTTATTGCCACATAACCGTTTCCATCTTCTGGCAGAGGGAAACACGCATCCCAGAAAAATCAAGGAATATATGAAAAAACCGGTGCATGCAGGCACATGCGCCGGTGGAATTGGAAGGGATTGTCATGGGGAAAGAGACGCCTTTTCTGGAGCAAACGCAAACACGGCGGCATGCGTGAGCGTGAGCTCTTCGCCCGTGAGCGGATGAAGAAAGGAGAGCTTCACGGCGGAAAGCTGGTGATACGTCAGGCCTAGCTGCCGGGAAAGCATCTGCGAGGCGGGCGTCAGGTACCGCGTATCGCCCAACAGCGGACAGCCGATGTGCGTCATGTGTACACGCAGCTGATGCGTGCGGCCTGTGACAGGCGAAAGGCGTACGCGAGAGGCCGTTTGCCCACCGCCAAGCGGCATGTGCTCAAGCGTTTGGTACCGGCTCACAGCGCGCTGCCCGTCGGGAGAAACGATCCGCGTGAAGCTGTCCGGATGCTCGCGGGCGATGGGCGCGTCGATCTGGCCTTCGGGAGGATCAGGGCAGCCCAGTACCCAGGCCTCGTAGGTCTTGCGGAACGTGCCGGACAGCATCTGCTGCTGCAGGTGCGCCTGCGCATAGGGCAGCTTGGCAAAGAGAACGAGACCGGTGGTCTCGCTGTCCAGCCGGTGTACGGGATGCGCCGCAAAGCCCAGCGATGCGCACACGCGGCCCTCCAGGGTGTCGCTGCCGGCAGGTGCGGAGGAGGAAGGATGGCACTGCAGCAGCGCCGGCTTGAAGACGGCCAGCAGTGCGTCGTCCTCATAGACCGTTTCAATGGGCGCAGAGCCGGCAGAAGGAATTCTTCCGGGTGCTGCGTCGTAATCGTCCAGAATCACGCGCACAACCATCCCTGCGGCAAGCTTCTGGTTGGAAAAAAAGGGCGCCGCGTCCACGGTGACGGCGCCCTGTGCTTTTGCGTTTCGGGTCTGTCTGCCAGAGAGGGCCATGGGGCCGCGCAGCAGCTGGTGCAGCGTGAGGCCGGCCTCCTCGCCGGTGACAAGATGGGTCAAAATCATGGAATACCTCGTTTCGGCTCCGATTGTGCTGGAAAAGCTGCAGACAGGAGCGGAGGAAAGAATGCTTACAGCACCTTGCTGAGGAAATCCTGGGTGCGCGGGTTCTGCGGATGATCGAACAGATCCCGCGGTGCGCCCTGCTCGCAGATCACGCCGCCGTCCATGAACAGCACACGGTTGCAGACCTCGCGCGCAAAGCCCATCTCGTGCGTGACGATCACGCAGGTCATGTGATTCTCGGCCAGGCCCTTGATGACCTCGAGCACCTCGCCGACCATCTCCGGGTCGAGCGCAGAGGTCGGTTCGTCGAAGAGCATGACCTCCGGCTCCATCGCCAGCGCGCGGACGATCGCCAGGCGCTGCTTCTGGCCGCCGGAGAGGCGGGAGGGCTTGTTGTCGCGCTTGTCGCGCAGGCCGACGCGGTCAAGCAGCGCCTCCGCCTTTGCCACGGCCTCGTCCTTGCTCTGCTTGCCCAGCAGAACCGGCGCGAGGGTGATGTTGTCGATGACGGACATATGCGGAAAGATGTTGAAATGCTGGAACACCATGCCCATCTTCTGGCGGTGCTTGTCAATATTCAGCTTCTTGTCCGCGATGTCCACGCCGTCAAACCAGATGTGGCCGCTGCTGGCCTCCTCCAGGCGGTTGAGGCAGCGCAGGAACGTGGACTTGCCGGAGCCGGACGGGCCGATCAGCGAGACGACCTCGCCCTTGTGAATGGTCTCCGTGATGCCGGCGAGCACCTTCAGCGAACCGAAGTCCTTGTGAAGATCCTCCACGCGGATGAGCTCCGGCGCGTTCTTGTAATCAAATCCACCGTTCATCTCAGTCACCCTCCTTCAGCTTTCTTTCAAGTACTGCAACGAGCTTGCTCATCGTGAACGTGACGACGAAATAAATGACGCCGATGATGATCAGCGGCTCGATGACCAGATAGGTCTTGCCGGAGATCGTCTGGTACTGGGTCATCAGGTCGCCGACGTAGAACGTGGAGGCCAGAGAGGTTTCCTTGGTGATGGCGACAAATTCGTTGCACATGGCCGGCAGCACGTTTTTGAACGCCTGCGGCAGGACGATGCGCAGCATCGTCTGGCCGGCGGAGAGGCCCAGAGAGCGGGCGGCCTCCGTCTGGCCGCGGTCGATCGACTGGATGCCGGAGCGGAAGATCTCGGACATATACGCGCCGGAATTGAAGATCAGCGCGATGGCGATGCAGGTGAACTTGGAGAGCTTGAGCGCGGGCAGAAGATCGGGCAGCAGGAAATAGAAGAAATACAGCTGCAGCAGCAGCGGCGTATCGCGGATGATCTCCGTGTACACGGAGGCGATGCCGCCGAGCACCTTCGATTTGGACAGGCGCATGATCGCGACGACGGCGCCAATCAGGCAGCCGACGGCCACGGAAACAAGGGCCAGCAGCAGCGTCGTGCCCAGACCGTTGATGAAGTTCATGCCGTACTTGACAATCAGTCTTTCAATGTTGGCGAGCAAGGGAAGTCCTCCTTTCAGGTCAGAGGGTTACAGGGTTTCCACTTTGGACATGGCGTCAAAGACCATGTCCGGTGTAACGGGGTAGGGAATGTGTGCCATGTCCGGCCCGGTCGTGGCTTCCTGAAGCGTTGCTTCAAGTGCGCAGCGGTCAAGCGGCACGTTCATCTGCGACAGCGTCACCGGCGTGCCGAGCACGCGCAGGAAATCGCGCAGCTCACGCGCCTGCTCCGTCTTTCCGTCGAGGACAAGCTGCACCAGCGCGCCGTAGGCGACCAGATCACCGTGCAGGCAATTCTCTTCGACGTGCGCAAAGAGCTGCAGACCGTAGCAGACGGCGTGCGCAAGGGCGCAGTTGTAATCGTCATTGGCCATCAGAGAGACCAGACCGGCGGAGACGATGATGCTGCGCGCGCAGATCTCCATCGCGGGCCCCGCCTCATGGCGAAGCACCTCGTCAAGCGCCTGCCGGCCGTACTGCAGGATCGGGCCGTAGCAGGTGGAGGACAGCGCCACGCCGATGGCGGACATGTGATCCATGGAAACACCCAGCACATCGCCGCGCGCACTGAACGTGCTCTCCAGATGCTTGGCAAGCGTGTCGCCCATGCCGGCGCGGAAGTACCTGGCCGGCGCGTTGGCGGCGATTTCAAGATCAACCAGCGTGAGCGCGGGCGGCGCGTCGTAGAAGAGGAAGCGGTCAAACGGACCGTCCTCGCGGTAAACCACGGACAGCGCCGTGATCGGCGCACAGTTGGATACCAGCGTCGGAAGGCTGACCAGCGGAAGATGCAGCAGGCTGGCCACGCCCTTGGCGGTATCAATCGCCTTGCCGCCGCCCATGCCCACGATGAACGCGGGGGAAAGCGGTGCGATTTGATCGGCCAGGCGCTGCATTGCGGACTGCGTGCACGCGCCGCCGTACGGGAGGGCGGCAAGCATCGTCATGCCGGAGCCGTTAAGCGCCGCGTTGAGCGCGGGCAGCGCCTTTTCCATCGCCGTCACGCCGCCGACCACGGCAAACGTGCTGCCCAGCGGCCCGCACAGCGCCGGGAACCGCGCATATGTGCCGCGGCCAAAGCAGAAGCGCGGCAGGGTGATGATGTCGGTCGTATACATTATTTCAGAAGCTCCGGCAGCTTAGCCAGGCGATTGAGCGCTTCGAGCAGCGTCTCCTCGCTGCGGGCGAAGTGCAGGCGGATCAGGTGGTTGACCGGCTCACGGAAGAAGCTGGAGCCCGGCACGGCGGCCACGCCGACGTTGCGGATCATCCACTCGCAGAATTCCATGTCGCTCTTGCCATGGAACTTCATGCCCGGCTTCTGGAAGTCGCTGATGTCCACCATCACAAAATAGCTGCCCTGCGGCACGGTGTGCTTAAGGCCGATCCTGTCCAGGCCGTCGAGGAAGATCTGGCGCTTTTTCGTGTACAGCGCCGTCACCTCGTCGTAGTAGCTCTGCGGGAAGTTGAGGCCCACGACGGCTGCCTCCTGCAGCGGAGAAGCCGCGCCGACGGTCAGGAAGTCGTGCACCTTCTTCGCATTCTCGATCACGTGCGCCGGTCCGATCAGGTACCCCAGGCGCCAGCCGGTGATGGAGTAGGTCTTGGAGAGCGAGGAGCAGCAGATCACGTGATCGGCGATCTCCGGCAGGGAACCGGCGTAAACATGCTTGAAAGGCGCGAAGACGATGTGTTCATACACCTCGTCGGTGATCAAGAAGGCGTCGTACTGCTTGCACAGGCCGCCGATGAAGAGCAGCTCTTCCCTGGTGAAGACCTTGCCGCAGGGATTGGAGGGGTTGCAGACGATAATTGCCTTGGGATGCTGCCTGAAGGCGTCCTCAAGCGCGCTGCGGTCGAAGTCAAATGTCGGCGGAACAAGCGGCACAAAGATCGGATCCGCGCCGGAAAGAATGGCGTCCGCGCCGTAGTTCTCATAGAACGGGGAGAAGACGATGACCTTGTCGCCGGGGTTGCACACGGTCATCATCGCGCTCATCATCGCTTCGGTGCCGCCGCAGGTGACCAGAATCTCGGTCTCCGGATCGATCTCACGGCCGTAGGCCCTGCCCTGCTTGCGGGCGAGCGCCTGACGGAAGTTCTGCGCGCCGAAGGTGATGGGGTACTGGTGCGGCCCCTCGTCGGCCACCTCGCGCAGGCGGTCGGTGATCGCCTTGGGCGGCGGGAAATCCGGGAAGCCCTGGGAAAGATTGATTGCGCCGACCTCATCGCTGATGCGGGTCATGCGGCGGATAACGGAATCGGTAAACGTCTGAACACGATGGCTCAGTTCTGGCATAAATATTCACACCTTTCGGTTCATATCAAATAGACTGAAATAGCAAACAACCAGCATATTCTAACACAATTCAGACAAAGAAACAATACAGCTTGGCGCTTTTTTCTCCCGGAGGGCAAAAAAAGGCGGATGAAAGCGAATACAGTGAGGTTTTATGCAGCATATTCACTTGACATATGCAAAATGGCGTTGTACAATAGCGCTATCATTCGCCGGCGGACCGGCGGTGAAACAACATTTCAGCAGGAGGAAATCTCATTATGAAGAAGCTTTTTGCGCTCGTGCTCGCGATTGCGATGATCATGACCTGCTCTCTGGCGATGGCCGATCGCCTGGCTGACATCCAGGCTGCCGGCAAGGTTGTCATTGCTACCAGCCCGGACTGGCCGCCGTATGAGTACATCGATGATGACGGCAACGTCGTCGGCACCGACGTGCTGATGATGCAGTGGATCGCGGAGCAGCTCGGCGTCGAGCTGGAGATCCAGTCCATGGCGTTTGACACCTGCCTGGCGGCTGTCGGCCGCGGCGACGTCGACATGATGATCGCTGGCCTGACCTACGATGAGGAGCGTACCAACGCGATGGAGCTCACCGGCATCTACTGGAACGAGGGCGACCAGGGCCTGCTCGTTAAGAAGGGCACCGGCGCGGCCTACAACAGCGCGGAAGCCTTTGCCGGCAAGACCGTCGCTGCGCAGAACGGCACCAACCAGCAGATCATGGTCGAGGAGCAGCTCCCCGGCGCGACCCTCGAGCTGGTCACCAAGATTCCGGACGGCGTGAACATGGTCAAGAGCGGCCGCGTGGATGCGCTGGCTGTCCCGAAGACCGTGTATGACAGTGTTCTGGCGGAGAACGACGACCTGGAGGTCGCCGAGTTCGCGTTCGAATTCGAGGGCGGCAACTACATCGCCAGCGTGAAGGGCGAGGAGGCGCTCGCTGAGAAGATCCAGGAGCTGATCGATCAGATCAACGAAGAGGGCCTGTATCAGCAGTGGGTCGATCAGATCACCCTCGGCGAGTAAAATCAAAACCGGATGACAAAGGGAACCAGGACGAGTTGGCTCGGACTGGTTCCCGTTTTGTGTGTGTGCAGGGGAGAAACACCGGCAGCGCGGCTGATGCGGAGGAAGTATACAGTAGTGCGTTGATATAGCGTAACGGAAGAAGAGGACCGATTGGTTTGCAGCCCTGATGATCCATTAGAAAGCGGGCAGGAAAGCGTATCATACTACTCACAAATAAAACCGGCTATGCGATAACCGGCTGTCAGGTAACGCTTCGCTCCCTGACTGCTATGTCTGAATGGCTTCGCCATATAGGGATACGTTGGGCTGCCGCCCAAACCTGCCTGAGGGACGCAGTCCCTCAGACTCCCTTCTTCGCTTCGCGCTTATAGCTCGTCTCTATCATAGAATCAGCGCAGTCCACAAATGCAGAAAAAGCCGCCTCCCGAAGGAGACGGCTTTCTGAACTGCCAGTGATGCCTTACTGGTTCGCTTCCTTGGCAGCGGCCCTGCGGGCTTCTGCTTCGCGCTTGTTGATCTTCTGCTGGTTCCAGATGGAGAACAGAACGACCACAACCGCGACCACGAAGAAGCCGATGGCAATCGGACGGCCGGTGATGGCGCCGAAGTTGCCGCCGTTGAGGTCCATGAAGCGGACGAAGTTCTGCTCGCACATCGGTCCGAGGATGAGGGCGAGCAGGATCGGGCTGAGCGGGAACTCAAACTTGTTCATCAGCCAGCCGATGATGCCGAACACGACGCATACGCCGACGTCGAACACGTTCTTGTTGATGGAGAACGCGCCGAGGAGGGAGACGACGAGGATGATCGGGTAGAGGATCTTCTTCTCGACGGAGACGATCTTCGCAAAGAAGCGGACGCCGCAGCAGCCGACGATCAGCATGGCCAGGTTGGCCAGCATGAGGGCGGCGAATACGCAGTAGACGGTGTCGAGCTTTTCCACGTACATCGTCGGGCCGGGCTGGATGCCCTTCATGATGAACGCGCCGAGGATGATGGCGGTCACCGCGTCACCCGGAACGCCCAGGGACAGCAGCGGGATCATCGCGCCGCCGGAGCAGCCGTTGTTGGCGGACTCGGTGGAGGCGACGCCCTGCGGGATGCCGGTGCCCCAGAGCTCGGGGTGCTTGCTGAAGCTCTTGTTGAAGCCGTAGGAGACGAACACGGCGATGTCGCCGCCGGCGCCCGGGATGGCGCCGATGAAGGTGCCGATGAGGCCGCCGGAGATGATCTGCGGCCAGATCTGAGAGATGGTCTTCAGATCCGGCAGAACCTCCGTGATCTTCTCATTGGAGGATTCCTGCTTCTCTTCGCCGTTGATGATGCGCTCGACGCCCGCGATGATCTCGGAGACGGCGAACAGACCGATCAGAACCGGGATGAACTGCAGGCCGGAGTACAGCGGCTTCACGCCGAAGGTGAAGCGCTTGGCGGAGTAGGTCGGGTCCATGCCGACGGTGCACAGCAGCATGCCGAAGAAGGCGGAGATAAGGCCCTTGGCGATGGACTGGCCGGAGATGGCGACGATGACAGACAGGCCGAAGACAGCCAGCATCAGCATCTCAGCGGAGGTGAACTCCATGGCGACATCCGCAATGAGCGGGGAGAGGAAGGTCATGACCAGCGCGCCGATGATGCCGCCGCAGAAGGAGGAGAACATGGCGATGGACAGCGCCTTGCCGGATTGACCCTTCTGGGACATGGGATAGCCGTCCAGCAGGGTAGCAGCGGCCGCCGGAGTGCCCGGCGCATGGATGAGGATGGCGGAGATAGAGCCGCCGTACATGCCGCCGCAGTAGATGCCCAGCAGCAATCCGATGGACGGGATGAGGTCCATGCCGAAGGAGAAGGGGATGAGCAGCGCGACGCCCATGGTCGCGGTCATGCCCGGGATCGCGCCCAGGAGAACGCCGCCGGCAGCGCCGAGAAGCGTCATCAGAAGCACCTGCGGATTAAGGAAAACAGAACCGTAGCTCTGGAAGAGCAAGCTCCAATTCATACAAGCGCCTCCTTTCTTAAATCATGTCCACGAGGTTCTTGAGCGGCTCAAGAACGCCCATCGGGATGTTGACGGTGAGCAGCTTGTAGAACACGAGCCACATCAGCAGCGGAACGAGCACGGACACCAGCAGGATCTGCTTGATGTCGCGCTTGCCGATGAGCCACATGATGATGGCAGCGATGATCGCGGAGGCCAGCACATAGCCCAGCGTCTTGAAGAGCGCAACGTAGAGGATGCACAGCACGATGACGAACAGGCCGGCCTGGACGCCCCTGTTCTTGAAGATGTTGATGCTGGCAGCAGGCTGGGTGTTGGGATCGTCCGGATCCATCTTCTTCAGGCTGATCAGCGACTGAACGAGCAGGATGACGGTAAAGACACCCATGCCGATGCACATGATCTGCGGGAAGGAGGCCGGCTGGACTGCGGCGTTCTTGACGACCTTGAAGCTCAGGGTCTGCACATAGGCCCAGATTTCAAAGACCAGAAGAATCACTGAAGCTACGAGGTTGGCAAAAGCCTTCGTATGGGTCTTCTTCAACTGAATCACTTCCTTGTGTGTTTAGACGTCTGATTTCTTACGAAAGATGGGCAGGCCGGGGCCTGCCCATCTGGGTTGCAATGACGTTTTGACGATGCTTAATTACAGCAGGTCAACAGCGGCCATGGCTTCCGGAACGTCCTGAGCAGCCTGGGCCAGGAACGCGGTGTACTCCTCAGCGGTCATGTAGGAGATGGTCTGGCCGTTGTTGTTCATGAACTCGACGAAGTCCGGATCTTCGATCGCGGCAGCGCAGGCAGCCTGCAGCTTCTCGCGGATCTCGTCATCCACGCCCAGCGGGAGCGCCATGCCGCGCTGCGTGGCATAGATGATGTCGAAGCCCTGCTCCTGGCAGGTCGGGGCATCCGGGAAGGCCGGATTGCGCTGGGAGTCCATGACGCCCAGAACGGTCAGGCCGTTGCCGATGAAGCTGCGGGCCTCGGCCAGAGAAACGGTCACGCCCTGGATCTCGCCCTGGGCAGCGGCCTTGACAGCACCGGCAGCGCCGTCAGCATAGGTGATCATCTTGATCTCGATGCCGGTCGCGTTCATCAGGTAGCCGCCGGCGATGTGCCAGACGGAAGCCGCCGCGGAGCCGCCCATCATGACCTCGCCCGGATGAGCCTTGCAGTACTCAACGAAGGTGGCCACGTCGGTGATGCCGTTGGCAGCAGCCCACTCGGTGTTGACGGTGATCGCCGCAGCGTCGGTGTTGACGCGGCAGAGCGCATCGTAGTTCTCATAGGTGTAATCGGACATTTCCTGCGCCTTGTAGCCCGCGAGCTCGAAGGTGATCATGCCCATGGTATAGCCGTCCGGCTCGGCATCGGCGATGGCCTCGTGGCCGATAACGCCGGAAGCGCCGGTCAGGTTGTCAACGGTCAGGGTCACGCCCAGCTGCTTGCCGAGCGCCTCGCAGAACGCGCGCAGGCAGGCGTCGGTGCCGCCGCCGGCACCCCACGGGCAGATGACGGAAATGCCTTTGGTCGGATACTCGGCCGCAGACGCGACGGTCGCCATGCTCATCACGAGAACGAGCGCAACCGCCAGAGCAAGAAGCTTCTTCATAGGGGTATTCCTCCTCACAAATTGTCGCCGGTTCTGCGTATTTTCTGTTAGCACAAAAACAAAACGCATAACCAACTGTTTATGCAAAGTATAACATAGGAGTCAATAGATGTCAACGAATTTTCACAAGCCTGAGAAAGATGAAAGAATATGTATACATAATGAACAAACCTAAATCTGACAGAATAATTGGAGAAACGCAGCGAATACGGATGCAGAAGCGACAGCAAGATTCTTAACGGGAGGTTGACACGATATCCGGAAATGCACGGCCAAGAGGAAAAGAAAAAAGCCACAGCCTGCGCTGTGGCTTGTGGCACCTCCAATGGGAATCGAACCCATGATTTTGCCTTGAGAGGGCAACGTCTTGACCGCTTGACCATGGAGGCATATCGGTCAGCCTTTCGGCTGACCTCGGTTGGCTGGGGAACTAGGATTCGAACCTAGACAATACGAGTCAGAGTCGTAGGTGCTGCCGTTACACAATTCCCCAATGAAAGCCGAATCCCTTCGACGAGGTGTATTATACCGAACGAGACGCGGTTTGTCAACTGCTTTTTTCATTTTTTGTCATTTCGTGCGTCAGATCAGGACAAACGCGTGACCGCCGCCGAAATGCGCAAAGGCCAGCTGTGTCAGCCCGACGATGACGAGCCCGGCGACGGCACATGCGCCGCAGAGCATCGTGCAGACCGCCGTGACGCGCCGTGCGCCCAGTCTGCACACATTCAAAAACGGGTAGGGATAGGGACTGTCGGTTCCTTCGATGTTCCCGCGAAGGGGCGCGCGCAGAAAGACCCAGCCGAGATAGCCAAGCGGCACGAGCGTCCACAGCAGTGCGTCGGGCAGACCGAGCATGCGCTTGCCGGGCGAGCACAGCAGCCAATAGAGCATCACCAGCCACGGCACCAGATAGTGGATGATGAAATTGTCCGTAAAGACGATGGCGAAATCCCGGTCCCGCGGCGCGTTTCTCATCTCCCGGTAAATTGCGGGGGACAGCAGATGATGGAACACCATGAATGTGAGCATGATGCTCATCATCAGCGAAAACTCCGCGTGCGGAATGTATGCGCGCAGCCGGGCGCTGCCGTACAGCCGCGGTGCGAGCAGAGCAAAGTAGAGCAGCACCAGCAGGTTGCTCACGTTGGTGTAGTAGCAGAAGAAATCCTTCCGCCTGCGCCCGGCATAGAAGTCCTTATGCACCGTCAGACCGATCAGGCTGGCGGCGGCGATCAGCGCAGACAGGCTGGCGCCCAGCCGGCCGAAGGGTTCATCCGGGATCACTACAAGCACAAAGACGCCTCCTCCGCCAGGACATGGCGTTATCCTGCGGAGAAGGCGTCCGAATTATGCGTGGATTTCAGAAAATGCGTGTGAGAACGGCCAGTACGGCCAGATGCGCCGGATAGAAGCCGTAGACGAACCAGCGCGGCAGCGTGATGCGCCGCTTCATCGGCAGACAGCAGAAGACAGCAGCGGGCAGCGCGAAGATGCGCATGCCGAATTCGTGTCCGAAAAACGTGTATCCCGTGCCGCCGGACCAGGCGATCATGTAGACGCTGACGGCCGCCAGCGCAGCCAGCGGATGCTCGCACAGCGCGTAGAACAGGATCATCAGACGGATGCCGCCGATGCCGTAATCCAGACTGGTGGAGAAGCGGCAGCACAGCACATAGACGCCCAGCGCCAGCACCCATTGGCGCTTCCGAAGGGCGATGAGGATGCACAACCCCAACGCGAGGGAGAGAAGGATGCTGGGCTTGCTCCAGCTGCCGAGGTAAAACGCGCGCGCGGCGCCGAGCGGGTTTTGAAGGAAGGACACCGTGTACATGGTGCTGACCTCGTGATCAAGGCCCAGCGCGTAGAGCGGCTGGGAGATGAGCATGAGCAGCACGATGCGGGAAAGATACCGGATCGGATTGCGCGTGTACACCGCGCCGACGGCGATGCCGTAGGCGAACATCGGGAACGCGAGCCTGCCGATCAGGCGCAGCTCGGGAATCTGGGGAAAGAGCATCTTGCCCGCGTGGTCCACGAGCATGAACAGGCAGGCAAGCAGGCGAATCAGCCCGGTGTCGCGGTTGGTTCGCACCGTCTGCGGACAGGTGAGGGAGCACATCAGCCCGCGAGCACGCGCAGGCAGAGAAGAAAGCATCGTCATAGGATCCTCCTGACAGGAAACAATCGATTTTCAGTATAGGCGATTGCGCTGAAAAGTCAAGCCTGAAACACTTCCTTAATAATTGTCTGCTATACTAAATTCAATATGTGGATTTGCAGAACGTATCGGCGGCGCCGCTTCCGGCACGCCGGTCAGACAGGAGAGGAATGCCATGGTACATGTGCTTGTCGTCGAGGACGATGTGAAGCTCAATCAGATTGTCTGCGCCAGCCTGATGGCCGCAGGCTATGCCGCGCACGGCTGCCTGAATGCGCAGGATGCGTTTGATGCGCTGTTTTCGGGAGGGATTGATCTGATTGTGTCGGACATCATGCTGCCCGGCACGGACGGCTTTGAGCTGGTCAGCCATGTGCGCAGCGTGGATAAGAAGATTCCGATTCTGCTGATGACCGCGCGCGACGACATGGCCTCCAAGCAGCGCGGCTTTCGGGCGGGCATCGACGATTACATGGTCAAGCCGATCGACGTGGACGAGCTGCTGCTGCGCGTGGAGGCGCTGCTGCGCCGCGCGCGCATCGAGGCGGAAAAGCGGCTGATGATCGGCTCGACGGTGCTGGATGCCGAGGAGATGAGCGCGTATGTGGGCGATCAGGAGATCAGCCTGACGGTGCGTGAGTTCAACATCATTTACAAGCTGCTCTCCTATCCGCGGCGCACATTCTCCCGTGCGCAGCTGATGGATGAGTTCTGGAGCGGAGAGACCAGCGCCAGCCTGCGCGCCGTGGACGTGTACATCACCCGCATCAGGGAGAAGTTCTCTGCCTGCGAGGATTTTAAAATCGTCACCGTGCACGGGCTGGGCTACAAGGCGGTGCCTGCCGTATGAAGATCAAGGGTCTACGCAGATTGCAGATTCAGCTGCCGGAGTTCCAGCTCATGCCCGGCGAATCCCGCCCGCTGTATGAGGAAGACCCGCGCATCCGCCGCAGGCCGTTTTCCTGGCGCATGTTCCTGCTCATCCTGCTGGTACTCGGCCTGCTCAGCGCGGCCAACGTGTTCATCGTGGAGATCTTTCTGAAGATGGAGGTCTTCAGCGTGCTGGCCAGCATGGGCGTGGGCACCTACTGGGTCGCCATGGCGGTCGTCGCGGCGATCATCATTCACCAGGTGAGCTGCGCCAAATATGACAAGCCGATGCGCCGCCTCAGCCGTGCCATGCGCGCCGTGGCGCAGGGCGACTTCACCGTGTCGGTCAAGCCGGTGCACAAGAAGAACAAGTTTGACTACATGGACCTGATGTTCGAGGACTTCAACCGCATGGTGCAGGAGCTCTCCAGCATCGAGACCATGAAGGATGACTTTATTGCCAACGTATCCCATGAGATCAAGACGCCGCTGGCTGTGATCCGCGGCTACGCGGGCGCTCTTCAGCGCGACAACCTGAGCGAGGAGGAGCGGCGCGAATATGCGGCGACGATTGCCTCGGCAAGCGAAAACCTGAGCGTGCTCATTTCCAACATTCTCAAGCTCAACAAGCTGGAGAACCAGGAAATTGTGCCCAACGCCGCGCCGTATGATCTCACGCGACAGCTCTGCGACTGCGCGCTGGCGCACGAGGCCCAGTGGGAAAAAAAGCGCATCGATTTTGACGCGCAGCTTGAGGAGCGCGTGATGATCCTGGCGGACGAGAGCATGCTGGAGATCGTCTTCAACAACCTGATTGCCAACGCGATCAAGTTTACGGAGCCCGGCGGTCGCATCGTGCTGCGCCAGGAGAAGCAGGACGGCGACGTGGTCGTCACCCTGTCGGATACCGGCTGCGGCATGAGCGAGGAGACGGTCAAGCACATCTTCGACAAATTCTATCAGGGAGATTCGTCCCATTCGCGGGAGGGAAACGGCCTGGGCCTGGCGCTGGTCAAGCGCGTGCTGGATATTTCCGGCGGCAGCATCGCCGTGCGCAGCGCCCCGGGCGAGGGTTCGGAGTTCATTGTGCGATTGAAGCGGGTGGCCGAGTAAGCCTGCATTTTTTGTCGAATTCATAATTCTGCAACATTTCTCCAGCAATTCGGCAATGAAATCGGGATAGAATGTTGGTCATGAATGAATAGAAAAGGTGTGTTTTGATGAATCCGATCCTTTTGACCGCTGAGTCCGGATCCGATATGACGCCCGAAATCGCCAGGGAATATGGCGTGACCATTGTGCCCATGCATGTTGCCTTCGGCGGGGAAACGCGCGATGACGGCTCCTTCCCGACGACCGAAATGTTTGATCATTACGCAAAGACGCGCGAGCTGCCGCACACCAGCGCCTGCACCCCGCACGACTTTGAGATGGCCTTTGAACGCCTGCAGGCGGAGCATCCCGGCCAGCCGATCCTGCACCTGGCGTATTCCTCGGTGACGACCTGCTCCATGCAGAACGCGGTGATCGCCAGCGAAGATCGCGAGAACATCACGATCGTGGATACCAAGCATGTTTCCGCCGCGCAGTCTGCGGTCATCATCGCCGTGGCACAGTATCTCAGGGACAATCCTGACACGACGGTTCAGCAGGCTGCTGAAAAGGCGAAGGAGATCGCCGATACGGTGCGCATGGGCTTTTTCCCGGGCGATCTGGACTATCTGCGCGCCGGCGGCCGCGTGAGCAACGCGGCGTACCTGGGCGCGAAGCTCCTGAGCCTGCATCCGCTGATTGAGATCCTGGACGGCAAGCTGCTGTCCACCAAGAAGTACCGCGGCAATATGGCCAAGGTGGTGGCCAGGCTGATGGACGAGTACACGGAGAATCTCGATCCCGCCAAGCCGCTGTATCTGATCTACGGCGCGGGCCTTGACGAGCAGATCAAGCGCGACGCGGAGCGCAGCGCGGCAGAAAAGGGCTTTGATCAGGTTTCCTGGGTGCAGACCGGCTGCGTCATCGCCGCACACAGCGGCCCCGGCTCGTTCGGCATCGTGGGCTTTGCCAGGTAAGCATACAAGCAGAATTAAAAAAGAAGCGGCCTCGGCTGCTTCTTTTGCGTTGTATCCAAATTCCTGACGGCAGAGGGCTGCTGCTCAATCCTGAAGGAATCCCTTGCCGACGATCTCGGTGGAGGCGGTGATAATCATGAACGCGTGCGGATCGACGGTGTGCACGTACCTGCGCAGCGCCATCGCCTGGGAACGACCCAGCACGGTGATGATCATCGTCCTGGAGCTGTTGGTGTATGCGCCGTGCACGTCCTCCAGTGTTGCGCCGCGGTGCAGCGTCTTCACGATGAAATCGACGATCGGTTCGGGCTCGGCGGTGATGATCTGGAAGCACTTCTTTGTGCGGAAGCTGTCGCTGACATAGTCGATCAGGACGGACTTCATCAGCAGGCCCAGAATGGAATACAGGCCGCTCTCGATGCCGAAGAAGAACAGCGCGGCGACGGTGATGAGCGAATCGGCGAGCATCAGCGCAACGCCGATATTCATGCGCGTGTGCTTGCGCAGGATCATGGCGACGATGTCCGTGCCGCCGCTGGATGCGCCCAGATTGAACAGGATCGCAGAGCCGATCGCCGGCAGCAGCACGGCGAAGCACAGCTCAAGGAAGGGCTGGGACGTCATCGGCCGGGACAGCGGATAGATGCGCTCGAAGAATGTCATCAGCAGGGAGAGCAGCATGGAGCAGTAGACCGTGCTGAAGGCAAAATCCCTGCCGATGAAGAGGAAGCCGACGACAAGCAGGAGCATGTTGATGATGAGCATCAGCACGCTCGGGGTGAGCACCTCGGAGGGAATCAGGCGGCCGAGAATCAGGGACAGACCGCTGACGCCGCCGGTCGAGAAGTTGTTGGGGAACTTGAAGAAGTAGACGCCGATGCTGGTGATCAGGATGCCGAGGGTCAGAAGCAGATAGCGTTCAGGCGTCGACATCTCACGGGCTTTCGTAGCTTTCATGTGGATATGGTCCTTTCCATTCACACTCAATGAGAATTCGCTGCCTGATTATTATAGCGGAATGCAGCAAAAAAGTCGAGAGAAATACCGATAATTGCGAAATATTGAACAAATCATTCGCCAAATACGCAAAGATGATGTATAATGGAAAATGATTGTATCAAGCAAAAGGAGACGTGTGGATGAAGAAAACGGGATGTTGGATTGCCGGCGTATGCCTGCTGCTGTGTATGTGCGCATGCGCCGCGCTTGCCGAGCCGGCGTGGGTGGAGACTGAAAAGGGTTCTCTGAACGTCAGGAGCAAGGCCAATTCAAAATCCACGGTTGTGATGAAAGTTCCCAACGGCAGCCAGGTCGAGGTGCTGGAGACCAAGGGAGAATGGAGCAGGATCGAATACAAGGGAAAGAAGGGCTATGTGAAATCCAGCTTCCTCAGCGATGAGCCGCCCGAGGGCGCGCAGATTGAGGGGGCTGAAATCCTGGTCATTCAGGCAGGCGGCTTTGCCCGCATCGATACGCAGAGCGGCGCGCTGAACATGCGCAGGAAGGCTGATGCCCAATCCGTGGTCGTCACGCAGGTGCCCAACGGCGCGCGGGTCGAGGTGGTGGAGGCGACGCTGCAATGGAGCAGCATCGTCTATAGCGGCAAGACGGGCTATGTGCAGACGCAGTATCTGGTGCTCGATTCCCAGATGATCGGCAAAACGGTGTATCCGGACGGCGACTACCTGTATGTGCGAAAGGAAGAGAGCGTGCTCTCACAGAGCCTGACGGCAGTGAATGCGGCGCAGGCGATGACGGTTCTTAACATCGGCGAGCAGTGGGTGAAGGTCGAGTGCACGGACGATGCGGGCGAGCTGGTGCAGGGCTATGTCCGCATGACGGATATTGCCCAGTGGCGCGAGACGCCGGGAAGGGCGCAGAGCGAGCCGGTGCTTGCACGACTTGAGCTGAGCGCGGACACGCTGCGGCTCGGCGAGGAGCTGGATGCCGTGGTGCGCTGCGAGGAAGGCGCCTCCGGCACAGTGCGGGTGCTTCGGGACGGAAAGACGGTCATGGACAGCAAGACGGTATCCAGCGACGAAGCGTTCAGCTATCGTCCGCGCAGGAGCGGCGTGTACCAGATGGAGCTGGTCGTCCGCCGGGCGGACGGCGCATCGATCGGACACGAGGTGCGCTTTATCGTGGAGGATAGTGCGGCGGATGCGGCTGCACCCGAGGTGTACAGCCAGAAGGACGGCTGGTGGCTGGACAAGAAGTACAGCCGCAGCAATCTGGATCAGTCCGGCTGTGCGATCTTCACGCTGTCCCATGCGCTGCAGCGGCTGGGCAAGGCCTCCGAAAAGACCGCGCCGGATGTACTGGCCAAGACGTATCCCATGTATCTGGCGGAGAGCGGAACGGTGACCAGCAATCTGCTCGCGGCGGCGGGCCGGGATTTCGGCTTTAGGACGGAGAAGGACAAGATTTCCGACGCAGGCCGGATCGTGCAGGGCTTCAGCGAGGGCGCGGTGTTCAGCTTCGCCATCGTCAGCGGCCACATTGCGCTGGCCGCGGGCCTGAGCGAGGACGGGACGAAGGTGCACATCGTGGATTCCGCGCCGTCGGCCACGTTTGAGCGCATCGAAAACGCGCAGCTGTACATTGCGAATGGCCAGGGCGGATATCAGGCCGTTCAGTCGCTGTGGGAGATCCCGGGCGCCAGGTACTATCTGGAGACCGGGCAGTTTGGCGGACTGGAGTACTATTTGGATCTTGACTACGTCGCCGGCCGCGGCGTGCGTATGATCCATCCCTAACCGGCATGATGCCGGTGACATCGCCGACAAAGCTCAGCGAATCATGAAGCCCTGTGCCCGAGCACGCTGCTTTGCGAAAGGGCGGCATGGCAAAAGCAAAATCCCCGGCAGAGCGTTCTGCTGGGGATTCGTCTTGAATTTGGGGAATCAGCAGCGCATGAAGCGGCGCAGGAGAGAAACCGACTGCTCTGCAGCCATCTGCACGAACGTCGGATAATCCATGTGCGAGGAGCCGTCCGCGCTGTCGGAAATCGCCCGCAGCACGCAGAAGGGTACCTTGTTGACGTGGCAGACCTGGCCGATAGCCGCGCCCTCCATCTCGCAGGCGATTGCCTTGAAATGCTCGACGATGAACGCCTTGCGCTCCGCGCTGGCGACAAACTGGTCGCCGGAGGCGATCACGCCGGTCGCGGTTCTGATACCCATCACCTTCGCGCAGGCGGAGAGCTGGCCGGAGAGCAGGCGGTCCGCCGGAAGCTCGACCTTGTTGATGCCGGAGATCAGGCCGACCGGGTCGCCGAGGGCGGAGGTGTCCATGTCGTGCTGGACGACGGCGGAGGACACGGCGATGGAGCCGATGGTCAGCGCGTCGGTCAGCGTGCCGGCGACGCCGGTGTTGATGATGCACTGGGGCTGATAGTGCAGGATCATCGTCTGTGCGCACAGGGCGGCGAAGACCTTGCCGATGCCGCACACGGCGGTGACGACGTCCTTGCCTTCCAGCGAGCCGCGCACAAAGCGGATGCCGCTGATGATCTCCGTCTCGGTGTTTTCCATGTAGGAACGCAGGGAATTCATCTCCACGTCCATTGCAGCGATTATGCCAATCATTTTGTCTGTTTACTCCTCATAGATAAAAGTCTGCTCGCGGCTGTTCAGCTCCGCGAGATAGCGGGCAGCCTCGGTCTTGGCGGCATCGAGGCTCAGGTTTCTGTAATTGCCGCACTCGATGCGCGCTGCGCCGAACACCGGACCCTCATGCGCAAGGATGCGCTCGCAGGTCTTCTTGACCTCGGAGAGCACAGCCTGATTGTCCGCATTGCGCACCAGCAGGTAGAAGCCGGTCTGGCAGCCCATCGGGCCGAAGTACACGATCTGGTCGTGCAGCTCGCCGTTGCGGATGTAGGTGGCGAACATGTGCTCCAGGGAGTGCAGGGTGGAATTGTCGAGCAGGTCGCCCGTGTTCGGGCGGCGGCAGCGCATGTCGTAGGTGGTGATATCGCCGTCCACGCGGCTGACATACAGGCCGGGCAGCAGCTTGTCGTGATTGATGGAGAAGCTGGCGATGCGGGCAATGCTGTCCATAACGGGATTCCTCCTGATGTTTTTATAAAAATCGCTTCATTATAGCAGAGATTCCGGAAACGCGCAACCTTTTTTGCTTTGACCTCCGCACGATGATTGAAACAGGTACGGCGTCATGGTATAATTCAATCATCATATCAAAGCGCTGGAGGATGCAGCTATGAGCAACGATACGAAACTTCGTGGACGCGTGACCATTCCGACCGACGTTGACGTCGTTCCGCAGACGCTTGAACTGTTCGCGCGCTGGGGCGCGGACGCTATCCGTGACTGCGACGGCACGGATTTCCCGGCCGAGCTCAAGGCCGTGGACGCGAAGGTCTATTCGACCTATTACACCACCCGCAAGGACAACGCCTGGGCCAAGGCAAATCCCGACGAGGTGCAGCAGTGCTACATCATGACCGGCTTCTGCATGGCGCAGGAGGGCCCGCTGGCCATCGAGCTGATGGACAACCTTTCCACCGAGCTGCTCATGCCCAACACCCGCGACGATATCAAGCGCTGGTGGGAGGTCATCGACCGCACGACGGGCGAGGTCGTCTCCCCGGATGCCTGGCGCTATGAGGACGGCCGCGTCATCATCGACGCGCCCGCCGCGTATCACGAGTATACGGTGTCCTTCCTGTGCTACCTGATCTGGGATCCGGTTCACATGTACAATGCCGTGGTCAACGACTGGAAGAACGTCGAGCATCAGATCACGTTTGACGTGCGCCAGCCCAAGACCCGCAGGTACACGATGGAGCGCCTGCGCAAATTCATCTCGGAGCATCCGTATGTGGACGTCATCCGCTATACCACGTTCTTCCATCAGTTCACGCTGGTGTTTGACGCGCTCAAGCGCGAAAAGTATGTGGACTGGTACGGCTATTCCGCCTCCGTCTCCCCGTATATCCTGGAGCAGTTTGAGCGAGAGGTGGGCTACAGGTTCCGCCCGGAGTACATCATCGATCAGGGCTACTTCAACAACCAGTACCGCGTGCCCAGCAGGGAGTACAGCGATTTCCAGGCGTTCCAGCGCCGTGAGGTCGCCGCGCTCGCCAAAGAGATGGTCGACATCACCCACGAGCTGGGCAAGGAAGCGATGATGTTCCTGGGCGATCACTGGATTGGCACCGAGCCGTTCATGGACGAGTTCAGGACCATCGGTCTGGATGCGGTCGTGGGCAGCGTGGGCAACGGCTCTACGCTCCGCCTGATCTCCGACATCAAGGGCGTGAAGTACACCGAGGGCCGCCTGCTGCCGTATTTCTTCCCGGATACGTTCAACGAGCACGGCGACCCGGTCAGGGAGGCGAAGGTCAACTGGGTGACTGCCCGCCGCGCGATTCTGCGCAGCCCGATCGACCGCATCGGCTACGGCGGCTACCTGAAGCTCGCGTGCGATTTCCCGGAGTTCCTTGACTACGTGGAGAGCGTGTGCAACGAGTTCCGCGAGCTGTATGAGAACATCAAGGGCACCACGCCGTACTGCGTGAAGACCGTAGCCGTGCTCAACTGCTGGGGCAAAATGCGCGCCTGGGGCTGCCACATGGTGCACCATGCGCTCTATCAGAAGCAGAACTACTCCTATGCCGGCGTCATCGAGGCGCTTTCCGGCGCGCCGTTTGACGTGAGGTTTATCTCCTTCGAGGACATCCTGAAGGATAGCCATGTGCTGGACGGCATCGACGTCATCCTCAACATCGGCGACGGCGACACGGCGCACACCGGCGGCGCGTACTGGGAGAACCCGGCGATTGTCTCCGCCATCCGCGGGTTTATCGTACGCGGCGGCGGCTTCATCGGCGTGGGCCAGCCGTCCGGTCATCAGCATCAGGGCCGTTACCTGCAGCTGGCAGGCCAGCTGGGCGTGGAGAAGGAGACCGGCTTTACCATGGGCTACGACAAGTACAACTGGGAGGAGAAGCCCGAGCACTTTATCACGGCGGA
>JBJEUI010000277.1:0-4770 GCA_051883755.1 Candidatus Ventricola sp. | reverse complement strand
CGCTGCGCAGCAGCATGATGACGACCTCCTCGGGCAGCTCGTACACCTGCACCCAATCCAGGATCGTCTGATAGTCGCTGTCGCCGATGGTCTGCGCGTCCAGCGTCCTGCGCACCTCGTCCATGAAGTGCCGGTTGTACAGCTGCTCACTGGGCTTTTCCGCGCGGGTCAGCGTGATCTGCTTGAGGTTGTAATAGGTGTAGCACACCGGGTTGTCGCCCGTCTGGCGCACAAGGCCCTCGCGCTCCCAGTAGCGGTACGCGCGCTCCACGTCCTCCTGCGGCACGTCCAGGTCGCGCGCCATCGAGGCCAGGCTCATGCGCTCGGAATGGTGATAGCAGAGCATCAGTCCATAGAGATAGACCTTCACAAAGTCGCCCGGCGCACGCAGCATGTACTCGGTGATGAACATATTCTCCACAGGCGTGGCGTCAAACAGCGCCGCGCTGTCGTCAAACGAACAGAACGCCATGAAACGTCCTCCCTCATTGATATACACAGTTGCACAGATATCTTATTATAGCACAGCGGCGGCGCGCGGCGCAACGTCCGGCCCCTTGATCTTTGCCGTTGACAGCCGGACCCGCAGACATTAAAATAAGATGAGTTTGTATAGTCCGAGGTTGATTGAATTCATGAAGAAGAATACACTTTTGTATATTCTGGCGCTGATCGGCTGCTTTGTGCTGGGCTGCGCCGTCTCGCTGGGCCTGAACATCTGGGACAGCCAGACCATCCGGCCCATGAAGGGCGGGCAGGTCTGGGATCTGTCCGCATTCGGCTTCACCATGCGCGTGCCCGAGGACGCGGTGATGGCCGATCACTCGCGGGAGAATGCTGAGCTGGGCGGTAATGCACTCTATGCCGGCAGCGCCGCGGGTAAGGACGGCACGCTCTACCTCTTCTGTTATGAAAATGCGACGGGCGACCGCCTTGAGGACTATCCCGATCAGGACGTCGTCTCCTACTACATGAGCGCCGGAGCGACCAGCGTGCGCACGCGCATCATTGGCGGGCGCAAGTTCGTCTGCTACCGCGCGGTGGTGCTCACCGAGGAGGGCGAGCAGACCTGGGACACCTATGAGACCTGGGACGAGATGCTGCAGATCTCCTTTGAGACGCAGATGGCCGAGAGTATCGTTCTGCCCATCCTCGCCACGATCGGATTTGAATAACCGGGAAAGGAGCTTTCTATGGCCTTTGCACATCTGCATCTGCACACCGAATACAGCCTGCTCGACGGCGCGAACCGCATCGGCCCGCTCCTGGACCGCGTGAAGGAGCTGGGCATGGACGCCTGCGCCATCACCGATCACGGCGTGATGTACGGTGTCATCGATTTCTACACCGAGGCGAAGAAGCGCGGCATCCACCCGGTCATCGGCTGCGAGGTCTACGTCTGCGACAACATGGATGAGCGCAATGTCCAGCTGGGCATGCGCGGCACCAGCCACCTGATCCTGCTGTGCGAGACGCAGGAGGGCTACCGCAACCTGACCCATCTGGTCAGCGAGGCCTGGACGCGCGGCTACTACTACCGCCCGCGCATCGACATGGCGTGCCTGAGGAAATACGCCAAGGGCCTGATCGCCTCCAGCGCGTGCCTGTCCGGCAAGCTGGACAAGCTGCTGCTGGACGGCCGTTTTGAGGATGCCTGCGCCCATGCGCGCGAGATGGAGGAGCTCTTCGGCAAGGGCAATTACTTCATCGAGCTGATGGATCACGGCCTGGACGACGAAAAGCGCGTGCTGCCGGAGCTCGTGCGCGTAGCAGAGGCGACCGGCATCCCCCTGATCGCCACAAACGACTGCCACTACCTGCGCCGCGAGGATGCGGAGGCGCAGGAGGTCCTCATGTGCATCCAGACAGGCAAGACGCTCGACGATGAGAACCGCATGCGCATGGAGTCCCGCGAGCTGTACGTCAAGAGCGAGGACGAGATGAAGCAGCTCTTCGCCGCCTGGCCGGACGCGCTTGAGCGCACGCAGGAGATTGCGCACCGCTGTCAGGTCGAGTTTGTCTTCGGCGAGACGAAGCTGCCGCGCTTCCCCACTGAAAACGGCGAAACCAGCGAGCAGATGCTGCGCAGGCTCTGCGAGGAGGGACTGTCCGAGCGATACAATCCCATCACGCCGCAGGCCCGCGAGCGCCTGGAGTACGAGATCGGCGTCATCACCAAGATGGGCTACGTCGATTACTTCCTCATCGTCTGGGACTTCATCAACTATGCCCGCAGCCAGGACATCGTCGTCGGCCCGGGCCGAGGCTCCGGCGCAGGCTCCATCGTCGCCTACTGCCTGCACATCACGCAGCTCGATCCGCTCAAGTACAGCCTGCTGTTTGAGCGGTTCCTCAACCCCGAGCGCGTCTCCATGCCCGATATCGACGTGGACTTCTGCTACGAGCGCCGTCAGGAGGTCATCGACTACGTCGCGCGCAAGTATGGCGCCGACCACGTCAGCCAGATCATCACGTTCGGTACGATGTCCGCGCGCGCGGTCGTGCGCGACGTCGGCCGCGTGCTGGGCTATCCGTATCAGGAGGTGGATGCTGTGTCGAAGTCCATCCCCTTTGAGCTGAACATGACGCTCGAGCGCGCACTGACGATCTCGCCCGAGCTCAAGAAGAACTACGCCGAGAACGAGCGCGTGCGCAGGCTCATCGACATGAGCCGCAGCCTGGAGGGCATGCCGCGCCACGCCTCCACCCATGCGGCGGGCGTGCTCATCACCGACAAGCCCGTCACCGAATACGTCCCGCTGCAGCGCAACGACGAGGTCATCACCACCCAGTTCCCGATGGGCACCATCGAGCGGCTGGGCCTGCTGAAGATGGACTTCCTGGGCCTGCGCACGCTGACGGTCATCCGCGATGCGCTTGACCTGATGCGCGAGGCCGGTGTGGACATGCGCGCCGAGGACATTCCGCTGGATGATCAGGCGGTCTACGACATGATCTCCGAGGGCGAGACAGACGGCGTGTTCCAGCTTGAATCGGGCGGCATGCGCTCCTTCCTGACCAACATGCGCCCGCAAAATTTTGAAGACATCATCGCGGCCATCTCGCTCTACCGTCCCGGCCCGATGGACTCCATTCCCCGTTACATCGAGGGCAAACGCAACCCGGAGAAGATTCAGTACCTGCACCCGAAGCTCAAGCCCATCCTCGACGTCACCTACGGCTGCATGGTGTACCAGGAGCAGGTCATGCAGATCGTGCGCGATCTGGCCGGCTATTCCTACGGCCGAAGCGACCTCGTGCGCCGCGCCATGAGCAAGAAAAAGCACGACGTCATGGCCAAGGAGCGCGAGTACTTCATCAACGGCATGGTCGAGGACGGCGTGGTCACCGTCCCCGGCTGCGTGCGCAACGGCATTCCCGCCGAGATCGCCAGCCAGCTCTTTGACGAGATGACGGCGTTCGCCTCCTACGCGTTCAACAAATCGCACGCCGCGGCCTATGGCGTGGTCGCTGTGCGCACGGGCTGGCTCAAGCGCCACTACCCGGTGCAGTTCTTCGCCGCGCTGCTCAACTCCGTCTCCGACAACAGCGGCAAGGTTGCGGAGTACTCGGAATACTGCCGCAAGCACGGCATTTCGCTGCTCCCGCCGGACATCAACCAGTCCGGCCGCAAGTTCTCCGTGGGCATGGACGCCGAGGGCAAGGCGGGCATCCGCTTCGGCCTGGGCGCCATCCGCTCCTGCGGCGACAAGGCGATCGACTCCATCATCGAGATCCGCCGGACATCCGGCCCGTTCAAGGACATCTTCGACTTCTGCAAGCGCCTGTCCAGCGATCTGGTCAACAAGCGCGTGGTCGAGTCGCTGATCCTCTCCGGCGCGTTTGACTGCACGGGCGCGACGCGCGCGCAGCTGATGGCCGTGTACGAGGCCGCGCTCGACGGCGCCAGCCGCACCCGCAAGAGCAACATCGTCGGGCAGATGTCCCTCTTCGGCGACGGCATGCTCGAGGAGGTCAATCCCCCGCTGCCCAATATCCCGGACTTCAGCCTCCGAACGCGCCTGAATTTTGAAAAGAACATGACCGGGCTGTACATCACCGGTCATCCGCTGGGCGACTACACCGACGCGCTGGCGCAGATGGACATGAACACCGCCCAGCTGGCCGCCATTTTGGAGGAGCCGGATCAGGGCCTCTCGCGCGACGGCATGCGCGTGCGCATGGGCGGCATGCTCACGGAGTTCCGCCAGAAGGCGACCCGCTCGGGCAGCCTGATGGGCTTTGTGACGCTGGAAGACATGACCGGCACGATCGAGGCGCTGGTGTTCCCGAAGGTGCTCGAGCGCGTGAGCACGGAGCTGACGCCCGATACGGCGGTCGTCCTCTCCGGCCGGCTGTCCATCCGCGAGGATGACGACGCCAAGCTGCTGCTGGACACGGTGGAGCCGCTGATGACCAACGCGGAATACGCGCAGGCCATCAGGGACGGCGTGCTCTCCCCGCAGGCCGCGATGAAGAGGCAGGATGCCGTCCTGCCGGGCAGCACGCTCTATCTGCGCCTGCCCAGCGACAGCGCGATTGCGGTGATCCGCCCGGTGCTTGCGCGCCATCACGGCGAGGCCGGCGTGGTGCTGTATCTGGAAAACACGGGCGTAAAGCTGCGCGCGCCCAGGGAGCTCTGCGTCGCGCCGACGAAAGCCATGATGGATGAGCTGATCGAGATGCTGGGCCACAAAAACGTCGTGCTGAAATGAATAAAAAAGCGGCTTCGCCGCTTCAGCTCCCCCTACCCCCCTCATTCATGAGGGG
>JBJEUI010000276.1:0-25094 GCA_051883755.1 Candidatus Ventricola sp. | reverse complement strand
ATGACCGCCGATTACAGAACTCGGCTTACAGGCAACGCTCACAGACATTTTTGAAACAGCCGGACACATCGGCCGAGCCTTCTCGGCGGGTGTGTCCGTTTTTGATGTGCAGCCCCTTCCGGACCGGTCAGCCCCTTGTCATGCTCTTGTATCGTATGGTATAATCAAACTGTATATCTGTGCAGCTGCGGATGGGGAGGAAATGCGGATGTGCCGAGTGAGCGTGATTGTGCCGGTCTATCAGGTGGAGGCGTATCTGCCCAGATGCCTTGACAGCATCCTCGCGCAGACGTTTACCGATTACGAGCTGATCCTGGTTGACGACGGCACGAAGGACAATTGCCCGGCGATCATGCAGGCCTATGCGCAGCGCGACCGCCGTATCCGCCAGATTCACAAGAAAAACGGCGGGCTGTCCTCCGCGCGCAACGCGGGCCTGGATGCGGCGCGGGGCGAGTACATCGCCTTTGTCGATTCGGATGATTACGTTGCGCCGAAGTGGCTGGAGGAGGTTGTCCGCGCGGCGGACGAGACCGGCGCGCAGCAGGTGCTCTACAACTATGCGCTGGTCGTGGACGGACAGGAGCAGGGGCCGTACCTGCGCTTTGCCAGCGAGAAGATCGACGTGGACCGGCTTGGCCTGGCCAATTATTTCTACCAATACTGGATGCCGTACAGGCACGGACAGGAAGCGTGGAGCAAGCTCTACCGCCGCAGCGTCATCGAGGAAAACAGCCTGCGCTTTGCGCCGAATGACGAGATCTTTGCGGAGGATACGCTCTTTTCCGCGATGTATCTGATGCATACGCACACCATCGCAGCGCTGGATGCGCCGTATGTGTACTATGTCCAGCGCGGCGATTCGCTGATGGGCATGAAAAAGCCCAGACTGGCGCGGCGGCTGATGACGCTGTCCGTGCGGCTGTGGGCCTATGCGAAGGCGTGCGGCCGGTTTGACGAGATCAGAAACGTGCTGCCGGTGCTGTGCTACGACAAGCTGATCACCAAGGGCATCCGGCTGGATCCGGATCTTTCCGAGGTTTACGCCGCGATGGAAGCGTACCGGGAGGATGAGACGATGCAGAGCCTTCTGCGCGCGCTGATTTCGCCCATGCCGCTGCTGATGTACACGCTCAAGACGCACAAGGGCATCCGCACGCAGATCCGTGCGCGCGTGTTCGCCGTGCGTTGGCTGCGCGGCGACGTGAAGGGCGCGGCTGCGCTCGTGGACGGACGGGAGGACACGCCGTGAAGGTCAGCATCATCATCCCGTGCTGCAACAGCGCCGCATATCTTGGCGCGTGCATGGATTCCGTGCTCGCGCAGACGATGGGGGATTTTGAAGCGATCCTGATTGACGACGGATCGCAGGACAATACGCTGGACATCGCGCGGGCCTATACAAAAAGGGACGCGCGCGTGCAGGTGCTCTCGCAGGCCAATGCCGGCGTGGCTGCTGCGCGCAATCTGGGGCTTGACCGCGCGCAGGGCGAGTGGATCACATTTGTGGACAGCGACGATCTGCTGCCCGAGGATGCGCTGGAGGCGATGCTCTCCGGCGCGCAGGACGGTGTGGACATGGTCGTCTGCGCGCACGAGACATTTGACGAGAATGGAAATACGGAGATCGTCATTCCGCACACGCGCTGGATGGACAGGCAGGGAGAAGCCCAGCGGCGCGCGGCGGCGCTGCGCCTGATCGAGGGCGACAGCGTGCTCAACATCATGTGCTGCAAGCTGCACCGGCGCGCGCTCATCGAGCGCGAGGGCCTGCGGCTCAAGGCGGGCGTGAAGATCGCGGAGGACGCGCTGTTCAATCTGGAGGCTGTGCTCTGCGGGCGAGGCATCGCGTATGTGAACCGCGTGGCCTATCGCTACCGCACGCACAGCGCCTCCGCCATGCACACGCAGGCGGCGGGCGAGATGGCGCGCCACCGGCTGTGGCTGCTGGCGATGCGGGACATGCTCCTGCGCCGCGGACAGATGGAGGCGTACTTTGCCGCCTATGTCGACAGCGCGGCGCTGCGGCTGTACAAGGACGGCGGCGTTTCAGGCGTGGTGGGACGGTTCAACGAGGACGTGCTGCCGCTTCTGCCGCTTGACGCTCTGGATGAAGGAAAGCTGACCAGGCGCGCGCGCATGCTTGTGCGGCTGTGCGCAAGCGGCGCGTATCCGCGCGTCTACCCGCTGATCTATCCCGCGCAGGTGCTGCGCCGCAAGCTTGGCGAGGCCGCGTTTGCGCTGCGAAGAGGGAAGGAGATGCCGCAATGAACAGGCCGCTTGTGTCCATCGTCATGCCGTGCTACCAGAACGGACAGACGCTTGCGCGCACCGTGCGCAGCATTCAGGCGCAGACCGAGGAGAATTGGGAGCTGATCGCCGTGGACGACGGCTCCAGGGATGACACGCTGGCCGTCCTCACGCAGCTGGCGCAGGACGAGCCGCGCATGCGGGTCATCCATCAGGAGAACGGCGGCGTGTCCGCCGCGCGCAATGCGGGCATGGACGCGGCGCAGGGCGCGTGGCTGTCCTTTGTGGACGCGGACGATCACCTTCTGCCGCACGCGCTTGCGCATCTTCTTTCGCTGACTGACGGGGAAACCGACATTGCCTGCGGCGCGTATGTGATGCGCTTTCGCGACGAGGGCGGCCGGGAGGAATACCACGCCTGCGCCGACGGCGATTTGCAGGTTGTGCTGGAGAGCCTCCTGCGCGGGGACAGCGCGCTCAACAGCATGTGCGCCCGGCTGTACCGCACGCAGATGCTCCGCGAGCACGGCGTGCGCGCGCCCGAGGGCGTGAAGGTGGGCGAGGACGTGCTGTTCAACCTCGATGCGTTCTATGCCGCGCGCGCCTGGCGCATGAGCGCGGAGACCATCTACATCTACGAATTCGGCGGGGACTCCGCGATGACGCGGGCCAGCAGGGACTTTTACGCGCGCAGCATGCCCATGATCGAGGGCATCGGCCGCTTCATCGATGCGCACGGCCTGGCGACGCAGCTGTTTCGCGCGCACATCGATCTCTACGTCCGCACGCTGCGGGCGGACAGAGGGCGGGCCAGGGCGGCGCTCTCGCTCAGCCGCGCCATGGCGGCGCGCATCACCAAGGACGTGGACTTCGGCAGTCTGCCGGTTAAGCAGAAGCTGTACCATCTGGCGCTTCGCGTGCTGCCGGCATCGAGCTTTTTGCTGCCGTAAGGAACATAGGGGGGAAGCAGCCCATGAGTGAATCACAGGCCGATATCAGCATCATTGTGCCGTGCTATAACGCGGAGCGCTACCTGAGCGTGTGTCTGGAAAGCCTCAAGGCACAGAAGGAGCCGGAGATTCAGATGATCCTCATCGACGACGGCTCCACCGATGCGACGGGCGGCATGCTCGACCGCTTTGCGCGCACGGAGCCGCGCGCGCGGGTGATCCATACCGAAAACGGCGGCGTGTCCGCTGCGCGCAACCGGGGCCTCGCGCTGGCGGCGGGGCGGTATATCGCGTTCATGGATGCGGATGACGCGCTGGAGGAAAACAGCCTGCGGACGCTGTATCGGAAGGCGGCTCAAACCGGCGCGCAGATCGTATCGGCCAACCATACGCTCTTTGACATGGAGAAGGGGCAGCGCGTGCCGGTGCATCTTCCGCCGGTGGCGCAGGAGAGCGCTGAGATCGCCCGGGAGATCATCCACATGCACCGCATTTACAACAACATCTGGAATAAGCTCTATGCGCGCGAGCTGTTTGACAGCCTGCGCCTTGACGAAGGCGTGCGCATCGGCGAGGACGCGCTGCTCAACCTGCAGCTCTTCCTGTGCGCGAAGAAGGTGACGCATCTGCCGGATTACACCTATGTCTACCGCGTGCACGGCCAGTCGGCGATGGCAGGCGTACGCGGTCACAGCGAGGCGCACCAGCCCATGCTGCGCAGCATGAACCAAATCCTGCTTGAGCAGGGTGTGAAGGAGCAGTATTTCAGGGATTTTCTGCAGAGCTGCGTCTGGATCGACGAAAAGGAGCGCGGCATCCGCGCGTGCATGAAGACGTTTGATGCGCGGGTGCGCCCGCTCGTGATGGACGGCGTGCGGGAAGAGCGGATTCTGCCGCAGGATGAGCGGCTGTACCGGCTGGTCAGACGAGGCGGCTTTCCGGCGTTTTACATGCTCATGCGCGTGAAGGAGAAGCTGACGGGAAGGAAATGGGGAATCAGACGATGAAGCGAATGATGCTCTACAACCACGGCGGCTGCGGCAACCGCGGCTGCGAGGCGATTGTGCGCTCGACGGCGGCGCTCTTTGGCGATCTGGCGGAGGTTTCGCTGGCCTCCGATATGCCTGCGCAGGACCGCGCGCAGCGGCTCGGGCATGTCGGGAAGATCGTCAGCAGCGAGATTGCGCCCTACAGCATCCGCCGGTTCGTCAATTCCATCGGCTTTCGCCTGGGCATCCCGCGCGAGCAGGAGGTTGCAAGAAAGCATGCCACGGTCACCGATCTGGGCAAACGCAGCGATATCTGCCTGTCCATCGGCGGCGATACCTATTGCTACGGCCATCAGGAGCACCTGCAGGTGATCAACGGACGGCTGCGCCGCGCGCACAGGCCGCTCGTGCTGTGGGGCTGCTCGGTGGAGCCGGACATCATCAAGGGCGAAACGCTTGAGGATCTGCGCGCCTACGACCTGATCGTCGCGCGCGAGTCGATCACGGAGGAGGCGATGCGCGCGGCCGGACTGCCGGTTGTGCGCTGGTGCGATCCGGCGTTCACCATGGCGAAGGAGGAGCTCCCGCTGCCGCAGGGCTGGCGAGAGGGAAGGACGGTGGGCCTCAACGTGAGCCCGCTGATTCTCAGCCGCGCCAAAGACGGAGACGAGACGCTTCGCGCGTTTGCCGCGCTGGTGCGCCACATTCTGGAGACGAGCGACAGCGCCGTGGCGCTGATTCCGCACGTGTTCTGGGCGCATGACAACGACATGGACGCACTTGAAAGAATCAAGGCGCAGTTTGCGGATGAGCCGCGCGTGTTCATCCTGCCGGAGGCCGAAAAGCTGACCGCGCCGCAGATCAAGGGATACATCAGCCGCCTTGCCGCGCTGGTGACGGCGCGCACGCACGCCTCGGTGGCGGGATACTCGACCGCTGTGCCGACGCTCGTGATCGGCTACTCGGTCAAGGCGCGGGGCATCGCGCGGGATCTGTTCGGCGAGGAGGCCGGTCATCTGATTCCGGTGCAGGAGCTGAGCGGCGAGACGGAGCTGATTGCGGCGTATGACGCGATGGCGGCGCGCGCGCAGGAGGAGCGGGCGTTCCTCAAGGCGCGCATGCCGGCGTACACGGCGGGCCGCGAGGAGATTGTTTCTGCGGTGATGAAGCTGGCAAAGTGACAGGAGAGAGACGATGAGACAGACGGTCAGGAAAAGCAAGATGGAGTGCACGGGCTGCGGCGCATGCGCGAGCATCTGTCCCAAGGGCGCCATCACGATGCAGCCGGACGAGGAGGGCTTCCTGTATCCGGCTGTCGACGGCAGCAGGTGCGTGGAATGCGACCTGTGCGAGAAGCGCTGCCCGGCGGGCAGGCCGCAGGAGGCGCACAAGCCGCAGGTTTTCGGCGCGCAGAACAGGGACGAACGGATCCGTCAGGCCTCTTCCTCCGGCGGCGTGTTTACCGCGCTGGCCGGAGCCTGGCTGAAGAAGGGCGGCGTGGTCTTCGGCGCGGCCTTTGACGAGGCGCTGCGCGTGGAGCATATCGGCGCGTTTGACGAGACGGAGCTGGGCGGCATGCGCGGCAGCAAGTACGTGCAGAGCGACGCGTCGGACGCCATCGCCCACGCGGCGGCGCTGCTGGAGCGCGGCATTCCGGTGCTCTTTTCCGGCACGCCGTGCCAGATCAGCGGCCTGAAGGCGCGCGTGGGCAAGAAGGACAGCGACCTGCTGCTGACGGTCGACTTTGTCTGTCACGGCGTGCCCTCGCCCGGCGTGTTTGCCTCGTACCTGCGGGAGCTGGAGACCCGGCATGGCCAGAAGGTCGTGCGCTATGCCTTCCGCGACAAGCGAAGAGGCTGGAAGGACTTCTCCGCCGTGGCGACCTTTGAGGACGGCACGGAGCATGTGGGCCAGCAGACGACGGAGCCGTTCCTGTACGGCTTTCTGCAGAACCTGTACCTGCGCCCGTCGTGCACGCAGTGCACCGAAATGCGCGAAGGGCGCCACGCTGCCGACATCACCATCGCGGACCTGTGGGGCATTCAGGAGCTTGCGCCGGACAGGGACGACGACACGGGCATGTCGCTCGTGCTGCTCAATACGAAGCTGGGAAGACAGGCGTTTGAGGCCTGTCGGGCGCAGCTTTCGGCTTTCCCGATCGAGGGAACGCAGAGTCTGCTGCGCTTCAACCCGAGCATCGCGCAGCCGGCGAAGGCGCATCCCAAGCGCGAGGCGTTTTTCAGGCACTATCAAAAGAATGGATTTGAGAGCGAAAAGGTGATGAAGCTGCTCGCCGGCCCAGGCTATCTTGAGCGAACCGTTGCGCGCATCGCGCATCTGCCCCGCGGCCTTTTGCGGCGCGTCCGCGCGCTGCTGGGCAAATGAGGCCTGCGCAGGGGTCTGCAGATGAATCACAGCTCTGAAGGAAAGGTTTATGAGAAGACTGATTAGGCAGCGCCCGGATATCAACGGCATCACCGAGGGCGTCATCTGGAAGCAGCTGCTCCTGTTCTTTTTTCCGATCGTGCTGGGCACATTTTTCCAGCAGCTCTACAACACGGCGGACGCCATCATCGTCGGCAAGGCGGTCGGCAAGGAGGCTCTGGCGGCCGTCGGCGGCTCGACGGGCACGCTGATCAACCTGCTGGTGGGCTTCTTCGTGGGCCTGGCCTCCGGCGCGTCGGTCATCATCGCGCAGCTCTTCGGCGCGCGCCGGGCGCAGGACGTCTCCCGCGCGGTGCACACGACGATGGCGCTGGCGTTCTTGAGCGGCGCGCTGCTCACGGTGGTGGGCCTGCTGTTTTCCCCGAAGGTGCTGGCGTGGATGGGCACGCCGCAGGAGGTCGTGGCCTATGCGCTGCCGTACCTGAGCATCTATTTCCTGGGCATGATCCCGCAGCTGGTGTACAACATCGGCTCCGGCGTGCTGCGGGCGGTGGGCGACTCCAGACGGCCGATGCTGTTCCTCATCTGCGCGGCGCTGACCAACATCGTGCTGGACGTCATTCTGGTGCTGGGCCTGGAGCTGGGCGTGCGCGGTGCGGCAATCGCCACGGTGTTCTCCCAGGTTGTCAGCGCGGTGCTGATCCTCAGCAGCCTGTGCCACGCGCAGCCGGTGTACCGGCTGTCCTTCGCAAAGATCCGCTTCCACGGCGACATGCTCATGCGCATCGTGAGAATCGGCCTGCCGGCAGGACTTCAGTCGGTCATGTATTCGCTGTCCAACATGATCATCCAGGCCAGCGTCAACGGCTTTGGCACGGACGTCATGGCGGCCTGGACGGCCTACGGCAAGATCGACGGCCTGTACTGGATGACGGTCAGCGCGTTCGGCGTATCGATCACCACGTTTGCGGGCCAGAACTTCGGCGCGCAGCGCTATGACCGGATGCGCCGCAGCGTGCGGGTATGCCTGGGCATGGCGGCCGGCGTGACGGTCTTCATGAGCGCGCTGATTCTGGCGATCGGCCGCCCGATGCTGGGCATGTTTACAGACGATGCGCACGTCGTGGAGACGGGCATGGTCATGATCCGGCTGATCACGCCGGCGTGGATCACCTATCTGTGCATCGAGATCCTCTCCGGTGCGATGCGCGGCGCGGGCGATTCGCTGGTGCCCACGCTGATGACGCTTGCGGGCGTGTGCCTGATGCGCGTGTTCTGGGTGACAGCCGTCGTGCCGAGGGTGCATCAGCTGCCGGTGCTGCTGCTCAGCTATCCGATCACCTGGGTGATCACCTCGATCCTGTTCATCATCTACTATCTGCGCGGCCGGTGGCTGAACCGCTGCATGAACAAGCAGGGGAGCGTGTAAATGCCGTGAAGGGAAATGCCCAAAAACCGCCTGTTGTGCTGCCCGTACGGCGCAGGCTGATGGCGGCCGCTGTCGCTTATCTCCTGGGCATTTTTCTGACGGCCATCGCCGCGTTCCTGGCAAAAATTCTGATCATTCTCTGCGCGTTTTCGCTTGCGTGGGGCGCTTTGCGCCTGCTGCGGCGAAAACGCGCGCTTTTTTGTTTTCTGGTGTTCGTGCTGCTGCTGGGCAATCTGCGCGCAGGAAACGTCCTGCGCCGCCGCGACCCGCCGACGCAGCCGGGCGTGCGCATCGAGGGCACGGTGAAGGCGATTGTCAAGCCGTACCGGGTGATGCTGGAGGACGTGACAATCGACGGCGGCGTGCAGACGCTGCGGCCCGTGGTGGTCACGCTGATGCAGGAGGAAGAGGCCGCCGGCGCGCCGGAAGAGCCGCAGATCGGTCAGCGCGTGCAGGGCGTGGGGCGGCTCTTTGCGCCGGAGGAGGCGCGCAGCACCGGAGGGATGGACTGGAGGGTGCGCGCGATCTGCGAGGGCTATGAGCTCTCCGGCTATCTGCTGCCGGGCTGGGAGGCGCAGGGCGCGGCGCGGTTTTCCCCGGGCGAGCTGTTCAGGCATCTGCGCAGCCGGATTGCCGCGTGCGTGGAGACGATCTTTGGCGAACAGGCGGCGCTGTTTCAGGGGGTGATGCTCGGCGATACGTCCGGATTGGACAGCGAGATCACGACAGCCATGCGGCTGACGGGTACGGCGCACATCCTGACGGTTTCCGGCCTGCACCTGAGCATGATCGCGGGCGTGGTCAGCGCGCTGCTCTCGCGCGCGCCGGTGGGGCGCAAGGCCCGCTTTGCCGTGCTGAGCGCGTTCCTCGTGTTCTTTACCGGGCTGACGGGCGCTGCGCCCGGCACAATCCGCGCATGCATCATGGCGATGCTGCGGGAATATGCCGTGGTGCGCGGCAGGCGGTATGAGCCGCTGACGGCGCTGTCCTGCGCGGCGCTGCTGATGACGCTGATCATGCCCCTGTGGGCGCTCAACGCCTCGTTCCAGTTCTCGTTCTTTGTGGTGCTGGGCATTCAGCTCTTCTCGCGCCTGCTGACGGGCTTTGTCCGGCGGCATGTGCACGCGGGCGCAGTCGTGCAGGAGCTGCTGGGCATGACGGCGCTGTGCGTGAGCGCGCAGATCGCCTCCGTGCCGATGCAGCTGATGCTCTACGGTTATGTGCCGCTGCTGTCCCTGCCGATGAACCTGCTGTGCAGCATGCTGATGCCGGTGCTTCTGCTGGGCGGCTGGTGCACGACGCTGCTGGGCATGCTTCATCCCGCGCTCGGCGCAGCGCCGGCGCACCTGCTGGCAGCTGCGGCCTCCGGCTTTGAGCGGCTGAGCTTTCGGGCCGCGTCGCTGGAGCATGCGATTGTGCGTCTGCCCGCGCCGCAGGGCGCATGCGTGCTGCTCTTTGCCGCGCTGCTGCTGCTCTTGACCAACCGGATTCGCTACGGCCGGTGGAGATGGCAGGCGGTCTGCCTGCTGGCCGGCGCGCTGGCGCTTGCGTATGTGCCGCGGCTGAATCCGCCGGCGAGGTATGTACAGCTGGACGTGGGACAGGGCGACGCGGCGCTCCTGGCGAGCGGGCGCCGCGCCGTGCTGGTGGACGTCGGCCCGGCGGACAGCTATGAGATGCTGCGGTACTTGCGCCATGAGGGCCTGTCTGTGGAGGCGGTGATCCTGTCGCACCTGGATGAGGATCATGCGGGCGCGCTGGAGACGCTGCTGCGTTCCGAGGTGGAGATCCCGGCGGTGATTGCGCCGCTGCGCGCTGCACAGGAGGAAGCCTGCTCCGAGGCGGTGCTGGCGGCGCTTGAGCACATGGAGCGGGAGAGGATCCCGCTGGCACAGGTGCAGCGCGGCGACCGGATTGCGGCGTGCGGCGCGGCGCTTGACGTGCTCTCGCCGGACGATACGCTTTCGGGCAGCAACGAGCGCTCCCTGCTGCTGTATGCAGAAATGGAGAATGTGACATTCCTGCTGACGGGCGATCTGACGATGGAGAGCGAACCGGAGGATGTGCCGCAGGCCGACGTGCTCAAGGTGGCGCACCACGGCAGTAAAAACGCCACGAGCGACGCATTTCTCGAGAAGGCCGCGCCGAAGCTGGCGCTCATCAGCGTCGGCGCGGGCAACCGGTACGGCCATCCGGGCGAGCGCGTGCTCTCATCGCTTGACAGCGTGGGTGCGCACGTGCTGCGGACGGATCAGGCGGGCACCATCACGCTGTGGCTCGGAAGCGGGAGCTGGCGCATCGAGACCTATCTGCCCAAGACGGCGGCGCGGTAGCTGCGGCATATGCGCCCGGCGGACTGCATATATTGTCACGAGTTGGCCGTGCTGGGAGGTGAGGCGTCGTGAGAAGACGGGCGGCGCAGACGGCAGACACGGGACGGACGCTGATGCGCGTGCGGGTGCAGGACGTGTACGGCGGCGTGCTCGGCGGGCGGGATCAGGCGGATGAAACGCTGGCGCCGCTGGCTGCGTCGATTGCGCGCCACGGGCTGCTGCAGCCGATCGTCGTGCGCAGAAACGCCGAGGCGGGGCGTTTTGCGCTGGTATGCGGGGCGCGCCGGCTGGCCGCCTGCCGCCTTTTGGGCATGACGGAGATCGACGCGCTGTGCCTTGACGTGGATGAGGCGGCGGCGGCGGCCTGCTTCATGGAGGAGCACTGCCTGCGCCGCGCCCCGTGCGCCATGGAGGAGGCCCAGGCGCTCTCGCTGGTGAACAGGGACATGCTGCTCGCGTGCACGGCGCTTGACCGGCAGGCGATCGAGCAAAGGCTTGATCTGCTCACGCTGCCCCAGCGCGTGCAGGAGATCGCGCGCCAGCGGGGCCTTTCGCTTGAACAGGCGAGGCCGCTGCTGTCCGCCAGCGGGGAGGAGCGGCAGACGGAGGCGGCGCTCATCATCGCGGAGCGGTCGCTGACGCCCGCGCAGGCGAGGCGGCTCGTCTTCGGTCCGGCCAGAGGAAGCCTGCTGAGCGGACGGCGAAGAACCGTGCGCGCCGCGCTGGAGGAGGTGGGCGCGCTGGCACGCCGGCTGCGCGCCAAAGGTGTGGAGGCGAGCGTATCGGTGCACTCGCAGGAGGGGGGCATGTGCGTGCAGATTCTGCTCGCACACGGAGAAAAACAGGGCAGTCAGCAGGATTTTGAACAGAAAGGGAGAAATACCTAGGTTGCAATTCGCAGAAACCCAATTCATGGATGAACTGCCAATGACAGGGAGGGAACATACATGTATACGATTATCACGGATTCCTGCTGCGACCTGAATCCGAAGATCATTCGGAAGTATGAACGGCTTGAGATTGTGCCGCTGAGCTACACCATCGGCGGCGAGACGAAGCCGCAGCCCATCGACGACGAGGCGGCGGTGCGCGCCTATTACGCCCGCCTGCGCGCGGGCGAGATGAGCACCACCTCGCAGGTGTCTCCGGCGCAGTGGCAGGAGGTCTTCCTCAGGCATGCGAAAAACGGCGAGCAGGTGCTCTGCCTGGTCTTTTCCTCCGGTCTCTCCGGTACATACGGCTCCGCCTGCGTGGCGCGCGACATGGTGCTTGAGGAGGTGCCGGACGCGGTGATCGAGGTGATCGACACGCTCAACGCCAGCGCGGGCCAGGGCATGATGGTCTGCGACGTGCTGGACAACCGCGACGCGGGCATGAGCCTTCAGGAGAACGCGGCGTGGATCAGCGCGCGCATCCAGAACTACGCGTCGTGGTTCACGGTGGACGACCTGAACTTCCTCAAGCGCGGCGGCCGCTGCTCGCCGTCCGCGGCGTTCTTCGGCTCCATGCTCAGCATCAAGCCGGTGCTGCATGTGAACGACGAGGGCAAGCTGATCGCGCGCAGCAAGGTGCGCGGACGCCATCAGGCGCTCAAGGCCCTGGCGCAGAAGATGACCGAGCTGGAGGGCGCAAAGGATCAGTGGGTCTTCATCAGCCATGGCGACTGCGAGGAGGATGCGCTGTTCGTCAAGCAGAAGCTGGTGGAGCTGGTCGGCTGCGATCCGGACAAGATCGTGCTCAGCCTGGTCGGCCCGGTCATCGGCAGCCACTCCGGCCCGGGCACCGTGGCGGTGTTCTTCAGGGGAAAGGACAGAGGCTGATGCATGCGCAGCACATGCGCCTGGCGCTTGACGAGGCGAAGAAGGCGCTTGAGGCGGGCGAGGTGCCGGTCGGCGCGGCGGTGGTCTGTGACGGCGAGGTGATCGCCCTGGCGCACAACGAGCGTGAGGCGCTCGGCGACCCCACGGCGCATGCCGAGGTGCTGGCCATCCGGCGCGCGGCGAGGAAGCTCGGCCGCAGGCGGCTTGGCGACTGCACGATGTATGTGACGCTTGAGCCCTGCCCGATGTGCGCCGGCGCGATTGTCATGGCGGATCTGGGAAACGTCTACTACGGCGCGCCGGACGAGGCGGCCGGCTGTGCGGGCAGCGTGTATGCCATTCCGGAGGATCCGGCGTTCGGCCGGCGGATTGCCTGCATGGGCGGATTGCTGGAAGACGAGTGCAGGGAAATCCTGAACGGCTTTTTTGAGGAGAGACGCGGTTAATGCGCCGCTCCTTCTTTTTTCCTTTTCTTTTGTCTTGACAAGGCCCCCATGCATCTGTATAGTGGGGAATATAATTTTTAAATCCCTGCCGTGCCGCAGGGGAAAGAGGCGTACACATGAGCGAGAAGAAGCCGTTTATCACGCTTGAGCAGGCGAAGGAGATTGCCGGAGAGTTTCCGACGCCGTTTCATATCTACGACGAAGCGGGCATTCGCCGCACGGCCCGCGCGCTGAACAAGGCGTTTTCCTGGAACAAGGGCTTTCGGGAGTACTTTGCCGTGAAGGCGACGCCCAACCCGTTCATCCTCAGGATCCTGCGCGAGGAGGGCTGCGGCGTGGACTGCTCCTCGGAGACCGAGCTGATGCTCAGCCGTGCCTGCGGCTTTCGCGGCGAGGAGATCATGTTCTCCTCCAACGAGACGGAGGCGCGCGAATTCACCCTGGCCAACAGTCTGGGCGGCATCATCAACCTGGACGATTACACGCTGATTGAGACGCTGGAGGAGGGCTGCGGCGGCATCCCGGAGACGGTGTCCTGCCGCTTCAACCCGGGCGGAGAGTTCGCCATCGGCAACAGGATCATGGATCAGCCCAAGGACGCCAAATACGGCATGACCCGGGCGCAGCTGACGCAGGCGTACCGCACGCTCATGCAGAAGGGCGCCAAACACTTCGGCCTGCACGCGTTCCTTGCATCCAACACGCTGACCAACGCGTACTATCCGATGCTGGCGCGCATCCTGTTTGAGACGGCGGTGGAGCTGCACCGGGAAACCGGCGCGCACATTGCGATGATCAACCTCTCCGGCGGCGTCGGCGTTGCGTACCGTCCGGAGGACGAGGACAACGACATCGCGGCGATCGGCGAGGGCGTGCGCAAGGCATATGAGGAGGTGCTCGTGCCGGCCGGCATGGGCGATGTGCACATCTGCACGGAGCTGGGCCGCTTCATGCTCGCGCCGAACGGCGCGCTGGTGACGACCGCCCGCCACGAGAAGCACACCTACAAGGAGTATATCGGTGTGGACGCCTGCGCCTGCAACCTGATGCGCCCGGCGATGTACGGTGCGTATCATCACATCACGGTGCTGGGCAAGGAGCATTTGCCCTGCGATCACGTCTACGACGTGGTGGGCAGCCTGTGCGAGAACAACGACAAGTTTGCCGTCGACCGCCGTCTGCCGAAGATCGATCGCGGCGATATCCTCTACATTCACGACGCCGGCGCGCACGGCTTCTCCATGGGCTACAACTACAACGGCAAGCTGCGCAGCGCCGAAATCCTCCTTCAGGAGGACGGCAGCGCGAAGATGATCCGCCGCGCCGAAACGCCGAAGGACTACTTCGCAACGTTTGACTTTACGGACTTCAAATTCTGATGCGGCTGCGGCCGTGCGCCGCGAAGCGAGGAAGGGGTCTGGGGATGAAATCCCCGGCAGGGGTTTGGGACTGGAGCCTGCCGCCGCCAGTGGCGGAAACAGGCAGGCGGAACGTCGGAAACGGCAAGGAGCGCTTGCGCGACTATGCCGGCTTCCCGGATCGGCAGCCCAAAAAAGGCCCGCGTTTTACGCGAGCCATCCCAGAGTACGCATGCGCTGCAGGAGAGGCTCGTGCAGCAGGGCGTCCTTCAAATACACATATTTTGCAGACGTGGGCACCCTCCGGCCGTCCGGCCAGGGGACAAGGCCCACGCCTTTTTCGTCAAGGCCGTAGTCCGCAAGCGACCTTCCGTCGGGCGGCGTGATGTGCGACACGCGGGCGTGGCAGCGGTTGCCCAGAAAGATCTCAAAGCAGTCAAGCGCCGGATCGAGCACGAAGTGATTGCCGGTAAAGCCGCTGATGCCCAGCGCGTGCGCGCCCATATAGGCGGGCACCTCGCTCAGGCGCTGCTCGGGATGCTTGGTGAAGCACAGAAAGCCCAGCGGCTGGCGATAGGTGCCGTCCGCATGGCGGCGCAGCGTGCGGTCTGTGGCGATCGCCTCCAGCGACGCGCGCGAGATCAGCTCGCCGCGCAGCAGCGCCTGCGCAAAGCGCGTCATGTCCTGACGGGTGGAGAACAGCCCGGCGTGCCCGCAGAGATCGCGCCCGCTGTCCGAAAGGAGCAGCGCCTTGGGATCATGCGGCGCGCCCGGCGGCGTATCCGTGCGCAGGATGTACCGGCTGCCCGCGATGCGGTGCTCATAGTTGTAGCAGACGCAGCGGGGCTTTTGCGCGTCCGGCACGGCGGCATACGTTTCATGCATGCCGGCAGGCGCAAGGATGTATTGCCGGACAGCGTCGTAAAACGGCATGCCGGTTCTGGCCTCAATCACGTATTTGATGACCATGGCGTTGATGTCCGAATAGATGCGCACGGCGGGCGAGGGCGCGGTGAAGACGCCGAAGAGGCGGCGCAGCCCCTCCTCCCGGCTGGGCGCGGTGTCGATCCGGCCGGGCGTCTGCAGGCAGGCGCGGAAGCACAGCGCGTCAAAGACGGTCACATCGGTGAGATTCACAAAGCGCGCGTCGATTTCGCCGACGTGCTCGTCAAGGCGGAGCAGGCCGCGCTCCACGAGGATCATCGTCATCACCGAGGTGAAGAGCTTGGTCAGCGACGCGAGGTCGTAGATGCTGTTTTCCTCAAGCGGGCGCACGCAGGGAACGAACTGTCCGCGCTCGAGCGTCACCTCCTGCGCACGGCCGTAAAGGGCCGACTCGCTTTCCCGGCTTGTGCCGCAGACGACGCACAGGCCGGTGAGCATGCGCATCTCATCGCACAGGGCGTGCATATTGCGCTTTAGCTGCTGCATACATGTTCCTCCATGGGAAAACAGCTCCCGGCTATCCGGAAGCTGCTTTTCTGATTATTCGGTGAGATAGGTGTAGCGGACGGTCAGACGCGGCATGTTGTCGTACAGACCATAGGCGTCGCCGTAAATCCTGTACTTCGTGCCGACCTCCCAGGTCGTCTTGGAGCTGTTTTCGATCATGACCAGCTTTTCAAACGTGTCGTTGCCGATGTTCATGATGGCCATCTGCGGCGTGGTGCTGATGATGCGCTCAACCGTGCCGGTACCGGTGTAGATCGTGCCCTTGCGGATGTTGATGTAGTTGATCAGATCGGTGTACTGGGAATCCAGGTCCCATGCGCGGCGGGTGTAGATGTCCGCATTGGGCATGTAATAGACCGTATGGGTGATGACGGAATCGGCCTTGCCCTCATAGGAGGCGCGGATGACCACGTCGTTGTCGCCCAGCGTGGAAAACAGCGGATTGAAGCTGAAGCTGCCGGTCACGGGATCGACCTTCAGGTTCTCGTGCGGGAATTCGACGGTGATGGTCGCGCCCGGCAGCGTGGTGCCGCTGATGGACGGGCGCTGCATCGCGGCCCGCTCCTCCTCGCTTGCCGCATTGTACTTCTCGTTGGTGATGGGCTCGTAGTTCCACTCGACCAGCACCGTCGCATCCAGCTCCAGCGGGATTTCCTGCGGCGCGCGGTAGAGCGTCACCTCCATCTTGTTCTCACGGCAGTACTTGCTCTTGACGGAGATGGAGATGGTGTTGTCGCCGACGGGCAGTACCGGCACGTTCTTGGAGACGTTGCCGGTCTCGCGGATGAGCGTGGAGACGTTCGTGCCGTCGATGATGACGGTGGAGCCTGCCGCCACGTTGATGCTCACCTCATAGATGGACACGCCGACCTCTGCGCGCAGGGTCGCCGGCTTGAGCAGATAGATCGTGGAGAGCGGCACGTCGATGGTGAACTCGATGGGATCAAGCTGGTACTGATCGCCCTCCTGCGAATAGCGGATGAACGGGGTGATGGTGACGTCCATCGTGTCGGTCTCCACCGCCGTGGCGTAGGTGGAGGATTCCGTGTCGTACCACATGTAGTCGGGCACGGTGACCTCCACCTTGCCGTCGGCGATGACGTAGGTGGAGGACATCTCGCGCAGGTAGACGGTTGCGTTTTCCTTGCCGTAGATGGTCAGCGTGTGGGCGGGCATGCCGTCGACCGTGGTCTCGGTGACGACGATGTTCGTCTCATTGTCCTGACGCACCTGCATGCCCTGGGAGAGCACGAAGCGGCGCGCGGCAAGAATGCCGCCCACGCCGACCAGCGCGCAGCACAGGAGCACGATGGACAGCGTCAGCAGGATCCTGGCGGCGCGGTTCTTTTTGCGCCGGCCGGTTCCCAGGGCCTCGTAGGCGTCCTCGCGTGCGGCCCGGGTTTGGATGCGGCGGGGCATGTACTCCTCGTCCGTCAGCGCGCCCTGATCGCCGGAGTCCGGCGTGTAGCCGTCGTAATACACCGGCGCGTCGGTCTCGTTGTCGTCCACATAGGTCAGCGGCGGCTCGGACGGATCGCCGAAGTAGCCGTAGCTGTCATAGGCGCCGGGCGCATCGTTCTGCGGGGCCTGCTGCGGCTCGTCCCCGCGCAGGCTGTCGGCATACTGCGCCTGACGCGCCTGCTGGCGGCGGCGGATGACCACGCTGTCGCCGTCATAGGCCGGGCGGTCGCTGGCCTCCGGCACGGGGCGCACGACCTGCGCCTCCTGGAGGGAACGGCGCACGCGGCCGGCCTGATCCTTCATTTCGGCGATGCGCCGGCTGCCCGCCTTGCGGCGCGCCTGCAGCTCCTCCAGCTCGTCGGTCAGCTCGGCGCGGTCAAGATCGTCCGGATCGAATGCGCTGTCTGTGCCGGCGGGGGGCACGGCGGGCGTCTCATCCTCGGGATCAAACTGAACCACCTGAAGGGAGGGCTTCTTTTTATGCATGGCCTCCTCCCAGGGGAGCTGCTGCTTTTGTATATTCTCTTCAAGCGGCGCGCCGCAGCGGGTGCACTTGGGCAGATACGCTGCGTTCCAGGCGCCGCACTTGGGACATTTCATTTCCTGAACAACCTCCGAAAGATAGTGTAACAGTATTTCTTTCGCGCTGCTTCGTTCAAAGTCCTGCTTTTGACCGGCGCAAAAGAAGCATGAAGTCGCACAGAAGGTCTTGTCCTTTTGATGGCTTTGGTGGTATAATGAATCAACCCTGACGATGGAGGAATTTACTGTGATGGATTGCTTTAAGGAGGACGTTGTCGTCGCCCGCAGAAATCTGCTGAACAACGTGATGTATGTTCTGTGCTGGGTATTTGTGGTGGTCTTTGGCCTGTATGCGCTGCTGATGCTGCAGGTGCTGATGGTCTCCTTCAACGTGGGCACGGTGCTCATGACGCTGCTGAGCGTCGGCACGGCGGTGCTGCTGTTCTTTGTCAAGGACAATTTCAAGGTCGAGTTTGAATACGCCTTCACCAACGGCTCGCTCGACTTTGCCAAGGTCATGCACGGCGCCAAGCGCAAGGAGCTGGGCAGCATGAACGTGGCGAACGTCTCCGCCTGCGGCCATGTGGCGCACGACAGCTTCCGCAAGTTCCTGGCGATGAAGGATGTGAAGCGCCGCAACTGGTTCCTCAACCGCGACGGCAATCTGTTCTACTTCTACTATGTGAAGGAGAACCAGAAGAACATGATCGTCATCGAGCCGAGCGAGGAGATGGTGGAGATGATCCGCCGCTATGTGCCGGCCGGCGTGTATCAGGGCTGAACCGATGAAACCCGAGTCTCCAGCATGGCCTGGCCGTACTGGAGATTTACTATGTCTGCCACAATGACTTGATCGAGGGGAATGCTTTGATTTATCTGGACAACAGCGCGACAACGCGCCCGTTTGACAGCGTCATCGACACGATGGACGCCTGCATGCGCGAGACGTACTTCAATCCGTCCGCCGCGTACAAGCCTGCCGTGGATGTGGACCGCGAGATGCGCGCGTGCCGTAAGCTCATCGCCGCGCAGCTGGGCGCGCAGGAGGACGAGATCCTCTTCACCTCCGGCGGCACGGAGGGCGACAACCTGGCGATCCTGGGCTATGCTGAGACGCTGCACGGCGGCGGGGCGAATTTTGTCTGCAGCGCCATTGAGCATCCGGCGGTGAGCGAGACGATCCGCCGCGTGGAGAAGCTGGGCATCGAGGTGCGCGTGCTGCCGATCGACCATCGGGGCGTGGTCGACCTTACAGCAGCAGAAGGCGTGATCGACGAAAACACGGCGCTCGTCTCCTGCATGCAGGTGAGCAACGAGACCGGCGCTATCCAGCCCATCGAGGCGCTGTCCGCGCTGGCGCATGGGATGAATCCAAAGGTGCGCGTGCATGTGGACGGCGTGCAGGGCTTCATGCGCGTGCCGATGCACATGGGCAAAATGGGCGTGGACATGTACGCGCTCAGCGGACACAAGATCCACGGCCCGAAGGGCGTGGGCGCGCTGGCCGTGCGCAGGGGCGTTCGCCTTGTGCCGCAGATGACGGGCGGCGGACAGGAGAAAAACCTGCGCTCGGGCACCTACAACGCCCCGGCGATCCTGGGCCTTGGCCAGGCGGTGAAGGAAATGGCCGCACGCCGTGAGGACATCGACAGCATGCGCGCGATGAAGGCGCATCTGTGGGCACTGCTTTCTGCCATGGACGGCGTGCGGGTGAACGGCCCGATGCCGGGCGAGGCGGATGCTGCGCCGCACATCCTGAGCGTATCCTTTGACGGCGTGCGCGGCGAGGTGATGCGAAACGCTTTGGAGGGCGCGGGCGTGCTGGTGTCCACCGGCTCTGCGTGTGCCTCGCACAAGCAGAAGGTGAGCCAGACGCTCAGGTCGATGGGCCTGACGGGCGAGCAGGCGGACGGCACGGTCCGCATCAGCCTGGGCCTGATGAACACGATGGAAGAGATGGATGAGGCGGCGGCGCAGATGGCCAAAATAGCGGCGCTGCTCGCCAAATACAGGAGGAGATAAACCGTGAGAGAGATTCTGCTGGTTCGCTACGGCGAGGTTTTCCTCAAGGGCCAGAACCGCCCGTTCTTTCTGCGCAAGCTGGTCGATCATGTGAAGGAGGCCGTGCAGGATGTGCACGGCCACGTCTGGCTGAGCGACGGCCGCATCTATGTGTCCGACTACACCGATCAGGACGAGGCGATCCGCCGTGTGAGCCGCGTGTTCGGCGTGCACTCCGTGAGCCCGGCGGTCGAGATGGAGAAGGACAGCTTCGAGGCCATCTGCGCGCAGGCGGCGAGGATGATGGAGAAGAAGACCGGCACCTTCAAGGTGCTGGCCAAGCGCTCGGACAAGCAGTATCCGATGGATTCCCCGACGATCATGCGCGAGGCCGGCGGCTACATCCTCGAGCATGTGCCGCACCTGTCCGTGGACGTGAACAACCCGGATCACGAGATCACCATCGAGATCCGCAAGCTGGCGTACCTGTCCGTGGACCGCACGATGGCGGTCAGCGGCATGCCGATGGGCACCAACGGCAAGGCCTGCCTGCTTTTGTCCGGCGGCATCGACAGCCCAGTGGCGGGCTTCATGATCGCCAAGCGCGGCGTGGAGCTGTGCTGCGTGCACTATCATTCCTTCCCGTACACCAGCGAGCGCGCAAAGGAAAAGGTGCTCGAGCTGGCGAGAATTCTGAGCGAGTACTGCGGCAAAATGCGCGTGTACGTCGTGCCGTTCACCGAGATTCAGATGCAGATTCACGAGAAGTGCCCGGAGAACTTCACGACGCTGATCATGCGCCGCTACATGATGCGCATCGCCGAGATCCTGGCGCGCAGGGACGGCGCGCAGGCGCTGATCACCGGCGAGTCCATCGGCCAGGTGGCCAGCCAGACGATGGAGGCGCTGGGCTGCACGGACGAGGTGGTGAGCATGCCGGTCTTCAGGCCGTGCGTGGGCATGGACAAGAGCGAGATCATCGAACGCGCCGAGAAGATCGGCACGATGGAGACCTCGTCCCTGCCGTATGAGGACTGCTGCACCGTCTTCACGCCCAAGCACCCGGCGACGCACCCGCGCAAGGAGCTGGTGCGAAGGGCCGAGGAAAAGCTTAATTCGCAGGCGCTCATCGACGCGGCGATCGAGGGCACGGAGATCGTGGAAGTCGGCTGATCGGGCCTAAAAGAGAAACCAGCATCATAGGATAGACGCAGAGCGACAACGCTCTGCGTTTTTTGCTTTCTTGGATGGAGGGATGAACATGCCCTTTCGGGAGCAGCTCTGCGCGCGCCTGCCGCCGCCGCTGGCTGCCGCGGTGACGGCGCTCAGCGCGCAGGAAGCGGCGAAGCTGGAGGAAATCCGGGTCTACGCAGGCAGGGCGGCGGAGCTGACGCTGGGCGGCAGGCGCCGGATGACGGACGTCTGCGCGGATGCCGCGTTGATGGACAGCCTGCTTGCCACGCTATGCGGCTATGCGCTCTACAGCTGCGAGCGCCAGATGGCGGAGGGATACATTCCGCTGGCGGGCGGCCACCGCGCGGGCGTATGCGGGACGATGACACGGGAGGACGGCGCGTGGCGGATGAGCGCGGTTTCCTCCGTGTGCATCCGCATCAGCCGCGCCGTGCCGGGCGCGAGCCGGGCAGTGCGTCCCCATCTGCTGCGCGGGGATGGCCTGCCGCGGCGCGTGCTGCTGCTGGGCCCGCCCGGCTGCGGCAAGACGACGGTGCTGCGCGACGCGTCGCTGTGGCTGGCGGAGGAAAAAGGGCTGCATGTTGCCGTGGCGGACGAGCGGGAGGAGCTGTTTGGCGCGCAGCAGGGGCTTGGGCTGCATGTGATTGGCGGGACGGACAAGGCACGTGCGCTCGGCATGCTGCTGCGCAGCGCCGCACCGCAGGTGATCGTGACGGACGAGATTGGACGGCGGGAGGACGCGGACGCGCTGCTGGACAGCGTGCGCTGCGGCGTGGGCGTGCTGGCCTCCGCACACGCGGGCAGCATGGAGGACGCCATGGCGCGTCCCGTGCTGCGGCAGCTGATGCAGGAACGCGCGTTTGACTGCTGTATCCTGCTGGGGCGGCATGGCTGCGTGCTGGAGGCATACGACGAAGCGGGCAAGGAGAGGGGTGGGGACGGACATGGTCAATTGGGATGTGGCTGTGATGGCGATGATCGGAATCAGCGCCGTCGGCTTTCTGCTCTCGGACGGTGAGAAGCGGCGCGTGCGCTGGATCCGCGCGATGCGGCGCTGCCTGCTTCGGATGAACGGAATCATTCGCTACGAGCAGCCGGATCTGCCCACGCTGCTGGAGCGGGTCGATCTGCGCGCCACGCCGCAGGAGAAGGAGCTGACGCGCCTGATGCACAGCTGCGCAGGACGCCTGCGCACGAGCAGCAGCCCGCAGCTCATGCTGCTCTTTGCCGGCGAGACGGCGCGCCTGCCGGGCTACGGCGTGCTCAGCGAGGAGGACCGCGCGGCGTTTGAGGGCGTGATCGCCGAGCTGGGGCGCACGCGCCTGCCGGAGCAGATCCGCCTGATCGACAGCGCGGACGAACGGCTGCGCGCGCGCGAGGAAGAGCTGGAGCGTGAGGGCGGACGGCGCGCCCGGCTCATCCGCACGCTGGGCGTCTCGCTGGGCACAGCGGCGTTCCTGATTCTGATCTAGCAGGAGGGAAGACAATGAATATCGATCTGCTGTTTCAGATTGCGGGCGTGGGCATCCTCATCTTTGCCGTCAACCAGGTGCTCCAAAAAGCGGGCCGGGATGACATTGCGGTGCTCTCCTCCGTGGCGGGGCTGGTGGTGGTGCTGTTTCTGGTGGTCGATCTCATCGCGCAGCTGCTCAACAACGTCAAGAGCATCTTCGGGCTGTACTGAGCGGAAAGCGGGGGATGCGCGTGGAGTGGCTTCGGCTGATCGGCTTTTGTCTGCTGGCCGCCTCGATGGTGATGGTGCTGCGGCAGATGCACCCGCAGACGGCGGGACTGCTGTCCATCGCCTTCGGCGTGCTAGTGATGGCCCTCGTGCTGCCGGGCATCGGCGAAATGATTGAGGCGATCCGCACGTTTCTTGCGTCGCTGGGGCTGGACGCGCAGTACTACCGGATCATGCTCAAGGCGATGGGCATTGTGATGGTGACGCAGCTGGCGGTGCAGGTCTGTCAGGACATGGACGCGCCGTCGATCGCGCGGCGGGCGGCGTTCTGCGGGCGCATCGCGCTGCTGGGCGTGGCGGTGCCGGTGTTTATGGAGCTGACGCAGATGGCGGTGGATGTGCTCAGGTGAAACGGCTGACACTGATTGCTGCCGCGCTGCTTTTGTGTCTGCTGCCGTGCAGGGCGCCGGCGCAGGAAGCGGATGCGGCGCAGCAGCGCGTGCACGAGACCATCGCCGAGGTCGTGGGCGGGCTGGATTTTTCGCAGCTGGAGGAGATGGAGATCCCCGGGTTTTCCGGGCGAAGGAGCGTGAAGGAGGCGGTGGTTGCGCTCGCCTCAGGCGAGACGATCTCCGCAGAGGAGATGCTTGCGGGCGTGCTCGGCGCGTTCGGCGATGCGCTTGCCGAGCTGGGCGCGCTGATGATCACGCTCATGCTGCCGGTGCTGCTCCTGAGCATCCTGATGCACACGATCGCCGCGCAGAAGGACGCGCTGTCCTCGCTCTCGCGCAGCGTCTGCTTCATGCTGATTCTGATTCCGGTGATGCTGCTCGTGTTTTCGGAGCTTGAGCACACGCGGCAGACCATCACGGCGATGACGGGGCGGATGGATAAGCTGCTGCCGCTGCTGCTCACGCTGCTCACGGCGCTGGGCGGCAGCGCGTCCTCGGCGTTCCTGCATCCGATGGTCGTGGCGGCGTCGGGCAGCATGGTGTTCCTGGCGCGGGAGGTGATCCTGCGGCTGGTGATGTGCACCTGCGCGGTGACGGCGGTCAACCATCTGTCCGACAGGGCGCACCTGACGCGCCTGGCGCAGCTGCTGCGCAGCGGCGTATGCTGGCTGCTGGGCGTGAGCTTCACGGTGTTTCTGGGCGCGATGTCGCTTCAGGGCGTGTGCAGCGCGTCGATTGACGGCGTGGTGATCCGCGCGGCGAAATACGCGGTGGACAACTTCGTGCCGGTGGTGGGCGGCATGTTTTCCGATACGATGGACACGCTGGTGGGCTGCACGCTGATCGTCAAGAACGCGCTGGGCGTAGCGGCGGTGCTGGTGCTGCTGGGCACGATACTGGGCCCGCTTGCGCGCACGCTGGCGGTGGTCTTTGTGATGAAGCTGAGCGCGGCGCTGCTGGAGCCGGTGGCCGACGGGGAGATCGTTCGCGCCATTGGGGACTTTTCGCGGACGATCGTGCTGTTTCTGATCACGATGCTGTGCGTAGGCACGATGTATTTCCTGCTGATCGTGCAGCTGCTGCTGGTGGGCAATCTGACGGTGATGCTGCGGTAGCACGGGAGGAAAGCGGAGTGATGACGCTGATTGCGCGGCTTTGCGCGCTGTGTGCGGTCTGCGCGCTGATGCAGGCGGCGATCGGGGAGACGGACGGGCAGGGCGGGCTGAGGATGCTCGGCGGGCTGCTGATGCTGCATCTGGTGATCTCCGGCGTACGCGAGCTGGCACAGCAGCTGGCCGCGCAGAAGGAGCTGATGCAGATCTTTGAGATTCTGGTGAAATAGGGGCGGGATGGTGAGGCGCTTGAAGGACGTGCTTTCGAGGCTGCGCGCGGCACTGACGCCGCAGGCCGTCATGCTGCTGGCAGCGGCGCTGCTGCTGTGCTATCTGGCGGCGAACGGGCAGCGGTCAGGCGCGTCGCCGCTGGAGGAGCGCATCGCCCGGACGCTCTCCGCCATGGAAGGCGCAGGGCGGGTGGAGGTGACGATCCGCACCAGGGAGGTGACGGCGTCCGGCGGAGCGTTCGGCACATCGGTGAGCGAGAGCGTGCCCTGCGGGGCGGTCGTCGTGGCGCAGGGGGCAAAGGACCCGCTGGTGGAGATGGAACTGAGGCAGGCGGTCTGCGCGCTGCTGGGGCTGCCGGCCTCGTCGGTGAGCGTTGTGACGGGAGGAAAATGAGCGGATGAGCGGGGAAAGAATGGCGCGATGGGTACGCGCGGCGGGCTGCGCGGTGCTGGTCGCGCTGCTGGCGGTGTGCAGCTATCTGGGCGCCAGGCAGCCGGTCGCGCAGACCGTGAGCGTACCGGTGGCGGTGGAGATGATCAGCGAGAGCGCACTGTCCGCTGCTTCGCTTGAGGAAACGCAGGACAGGCTGCAGCGCGAGCGGGAAAACGCGCTGGCGCTTCTGCAGAGCGTGATCGACGATCAAAGCGCGGGCGCGGAAGCCAGGGACGAGGCGCTCAGGGAAAAGACGGCGCTGGCCAAACGCATGGCGGCGGAGGCGGAAATCACGGCGATTCTTGCGCAGATGGGCTTTGGCGATGCGGCCGTGGTGCTGGGCGAGGAAAGCGCGTCGGTGATCGTGCCCTGGCAGGCGGCGGAAAACGAACAAAACCGCGTGCGTCTCATCGACGCGGCGGCTTCCCACACGGGACTTTCGCCGGAGTGCATCAAAATCATTCTTTCAAAAAAATGAAGGAGAAGATTGTGTACCGGACGAAAATCTGCTATACTAATGAATAACCATAGGGAGGTGCAATTTTATGAGTGAAAACATGACCATTGATATGGAAAAGGATCAGGACAACGGTCAG
>JBJEUI010000275.1:0-25413 GCA_051883755.1 Candidatus Ventricola sp. | reverse complement strand
TGGGCACGCAGTTCCGCAACACGGCGACCGTCGGCGGCAGCGTCTATTCGCGCTTTGGCTTTTCTGACGTGAGCACGCTGCTGCTGGCGCTGCATGCTCAGGTGCAGCTCTATGCACGCGGCACGGTGGCGCTGTCCGACTATCAGAAGGAAGCCTGGGACCGCGACATCATCACGCACATCCGTATTCCCAAGGGGCAGCGGGCGGCGGTAAGAAGTGTGCGCGTGAGCGAGACGGACATTCCGGTGCTCGTGTGTGCGGCGTCGGTTTCGGAGAACGGCCTTTGTCTGGTGCTGGGCGCAAGGCCTGCGCGTGCGCAGGTCGTCGCGGAGCAGCTTGATCCGGACTGCGGCGAGGAGACGTTTGAGGAGATTGCGGCGCGGACGGCGTTTGGCAGCAACCTGCGCGCGTCCGAAGCATACAGAAGGAAGATTGCGCCGGTGCTGATGCTGCGCGCGGCGAAGGCGTGCCGGGAGGTGGCGGAGGAATGAACATTGAATTTGTGCTGAATGGGCGCAGGGTGAGCGCCGCCATCGATGCGGAGGATTCGCTCTTCACGGTGCTGCGCCGTCTGGGCATGTACTCGGTCAAGTGCGGCTGCGAGACGACCAACTGCGGGCTTTGCACCGTGCACATGGACGGTAAGGCTGTGCTCTCCTGCTCGGTGCCGGCGGCGCGCTGCGCGGGCCGTGAGATCACGACGCTGGAGGGCATGCAGGAGGAGGCCAGGCGCCTGGGCGCTTGCCTGGCCGGCGAGGGCGCGGAGCAGTGCGGCTACTGTGCGCCGGGCCTGATGATGAACGTGTTCGCGCTGGCGAAGGAGAATCCGCACGCAGCGGATGCGGAAATCGACGCCTTCCTGGCGGGCAACCTGTGCCGCTGCTCCGGCTATGTGAGCCAGCGCAGGGCGATCAGGAAGTACCTTGAGATGGTCTGCATGGAGGTGCGCGCATGAGCGACAAGAGAAACAGCCGTGTGATCGGCGGCGTTGGCGAGCCGGTGCCCAAAAAGGACGCGCCCGCGCTTCTGACCGGCAAGCCGGTGTATGTGGCGGATATCGCGCCCCGGGAGTGCCTGTGCGTCAAGCTCATGCACAGCCCGCATGCACACGCGATGATCGAGGAGATCGACGTTTCCCGCGCGCAGCAGCTGCCGGGTGTGGCCTGCGTGCTGACCTATAAGGATGTGCCGGGCACGCGCTTTACGCAGGCAGGCCAGACGTATCCGGAGTTCAGCCCCTACGACCGTCTGATCCTTGACCGCCATCTGCGCTGCGTGGGCGATCCGGTCGCCATCGTGGCAGCGGAAACGGAGAAGCAGGCGCTGGCGGCCATCAGGCTCATCAAGGTCAGCTACAGGGTTCTGCCCGCCATTCTGGACGCCAGGGAGTCTCTCGACAACGAGATCGTGATCCACCCGGAGGAGAACTGGAAGGCGCTGGTGCCTTCCTGCGGCGCGGACAACCGGCGCAACCTGATCGCCGCCGGCGAGGATGCGCATGGGGATATCGAGGCCGAGCTGGCAGCGTGTGACGTGGTGATCGACCGCGAGTACACCACGCGCGCGAACCAGCAGTGCATGATGGAGACGTTCCGCACGTTTACGCGCATCGATACGTACGGCAGGCTGGAGGTTGTGTCCTCAACGCAGGTGCCGTTCCATGTGCGCCGCATCCTGGCGACGGCACTGGAGATGCCCAAGAGCCGCATCCGCGTGGTCAAGCCGCGCATTGGCGGCGGCTTCGGCGCAAAGCAGACGGCGGTCTGCGAGCAGTACCCGGCGATCGTGACGGTGAAGACCGGCCGCCCGGCGATGATCGTCTATACCCGCGAGGAATCGCTGACGCTCTCCTCGCCGCGCCATGCGATGCATATGCACGTGCGTCTGGGCGCAATGAAGGATGGCACGATTCGCGCTATCGACCTGCATACGCTCTCCAACTCCGGCGCGTACGGCGAGCATGGCCCGACGACGGTCGGCCTTTCCGGGCACAAATCCATCCCGCTGTACACGCATAATATGAAGGCATACCGGTTTGCCTGGCACACGGTCTACACCAACACCATGAGCGCGGGCGCATACCGCGGCTACGGCGCGACGCAGGGCCTGTTTGCGGTGGAATCCGCCGTCAACGAGCTGGCGCATGCGCTGGGGATGGATCCCTCGGTGCTGCGCGAAAAGAACATCGTGCGCGAGGGCGAGACCATGCCGGCGTACTATGGCGAAACGGCGGCCAGCTGCACGATCGACCGGTGCATCGCGCGCGCCAAGAAGATGATCGGCTGGGAGGAGAAGTACCCGGCCCGCACGCTTGACAACGGCCATATCCGCGCGGTGGGCATGGCGCTGGCCATGCAGGGCTCCGGCATCTCCGGCGTGGACACCGGCGCGGTCATGATCCGCCTGGGCGACGACGGCATCTACAACATGTCCATCGGCGCGACGGACATGGGCACCGGCTGCGACACGATTCTGGCGCAGATGGCGGCGCAGAGCCTGGAATGCCCGGTGGACAACATCACTGTGCATGGCGTGGATACGGATACTTCGCCGTACGACTGCGGCTCCTATGCGTCCAGCACGACCTATGTCACCGGCATGGCGGTCGTCAAGACCTGCGAAGCGCTGAGAAAGAAGATCATCCGCGTCGGTGCGAAGCTGATGGGCTGCCGGGAGGATGAGACGCTCTTTGAAGGCGACTGCGTGAAGAAGGCGGAGGGCAGCGCAAGCGTCACGCTGGCCGAAATCGCCAACGCGCACATGATGGCGGGCGTGGAGGACATCTCCGCCTGCGTTTCCAGCGGTTCTCCGGTGTCGCCTCCGCCGTTCATGTGCGGCTGTGCCGAGGTGGATCTCGATCCGCTGACCGGCGAGGTGAAGCTGGTGGATTATGCCGGCGTGGTGGACTGCGGCACGGTCATCAACCCGAATCTGGCCAGACGCCAGACCGAGGGAGGTCTGATGCAGGGGATCGGTATGACGCTGACGGAGCGCCCGGAAATGGATCATCTGGGCCGCACGGTCAGCAATTCCTTCCTGCAGTACAAGATTCCCTCGCGCGTGGATGTGCCGAGCATCCGCGTGGAGTTTGAGCCGAGCTATGAGCCGACCGGCCCGTTCGGCGCGAAGTCCATCGGCGAGTGCGTCATCAACACGCCGGCGCCTGCCATCGCGGATGCGGTCTATAACGCAAGCGGCGTGCGCGTGCGCGATCTGCCGATCACCGCAGAAAAGATCCTGCTGGGCAGGAAGGAATGACGATGAAGCTCGGCGTGGTTCTGCTGGCGGCGGGGAAGAGCTCGCGCTTCGGTGCGAACAAACTGCTGGCCGATTTTAACGGAAGGCCGATGGTCTGCCGTGCGCTTGACTCGGCTAAAGCCCTCAAGGCGGAGCGAACCGTTGTGGTTGTGGGCTGCGAAGAGGTGGCGCGCCTGGCGGCGGAGCAGGGATGCGATGTGATGGTCAACGATGCACCGCAGCTGGGGCAGTCGTATTCCATTCGTCTGGGTGTGTGCGCGATGCGGGACATGGACGCCGTGCTGCTGATGGTCTGCGACCAGCCGCAGCTTACAGGCGCTTCGCTGGATTGTCTCGTGCATCGCTTTGCGTGTTCGTCTATGGGCATTGCATGTCTGCGCGACGGCACGCATCAGGGAAATCCGGCGGTGTTTGCGCGGCGATACTTCAGCGAGCTGCTGGCGCTGGAGGGGGACAGAGGCGCAAAGGGCGTGCTTCGCGCGCATGGAGACGACCTGCTGGTGGTGGATGCCATTGGCTCTGACGAACTGGCAGATGCCGATACACCCGAGATGCTTGAAGCAATGCAAAGAAGAGAATAGAAGCAGCGCCATCGGTCTTTCGGCCGGTGGCGTTATCATATGCCTGAACAGTATGGCAAAAAGCCTGAAAGGATGTCCCGCAAAACACCGCTTTGCTGCAAAGGTGCCGGGCAATTTGTTGCTTTTGGGAAAGAGAAATGGGGAACTTGCTGTGAATTCTTGCATCTTGCAAACTGCCGTGGAAATGGTATAATACCGCTGATTTTGAACTGGTGAAGGGAAAAGGAGAACTGAATCCTATGACGAAGGATCTGACCCATGGCTCGCCGCTGAAATTGATACTGGGCTTTGCCCTGCCGCTGCTGGCTGGCATGCTGTTTCAGCAGCTGTACAATTTTGTGGACACGATGATCGTAGGCCGCTTTCTGGGCGTGACGGCGCTGGCCGGCGTGGGTGCGACGGGCTCGGTCAACTTCCTGGTACTGGGCTTCTGCATGGGCGTGTGCGCAGGCTTCTCCATCCCGGTGGCGCAGCGCTTCGGCGCGCGGGAAGAGAGCCGCATGCGCGAGTTCGTGGCCAACGGCGTGATCCTTTCTGCGGCCTTTGCGGCGGTAATTACGACGCTGACCGTCTGCTTCTGCCGCGATATTCTGACGATGATGAATACGCCGGCGGACTGCTTCGAGGAAGCGTACCGGTATATCTCCGTGATCTTTGCCGGCATCCCGTTCATGATCCTGTACAACCTGCTCTCCGGTTACCTGCGTTCTCTGGGCGACAGCAAGACGCCGCTCTTTTTCCTGATTCTCTCATCGCTGCTGAACGTGACGCTGGACCTTGTGCTGATCCTGGTATTTGGCCTGGGTGTGAAGGGCGCGTCGCTGGCGACGGTCATCAGCCAGGCGATTTCCGGTCTGCTGTGCCTGCTGTGGATTATGCTGAAGGTTCCGGTGCTGCATATTTCCGGCCGCGAGTGGCGCGTGCGTGCGGACAGAATGCTGGAGTTGTGCGCATGCGGCGTGCCGATGGGCCTGCAGTATTCCATCACGGCGATTGGCTCGGTGGTTCTGCAGGTGGCGGTCAATTCACTGGGTTCTCTGGCTGTGGCAGCCATGACGGCGGCGATGAAGGTGCTCAATTTCCTTGCGTGTCCGTTTGATGCGCTCGGCTCCACGATGGCGACCTATGGTGCGCAGAATGTCGGCGCAAGCCGGTATGAGCGGCTGGACCGCGGCATGTGGACGGCCTCTGCCATGGGCTTTGTGTATTCGCTGATTGCGTTTGCCGTGGCCTGGTTCTTTGGCCGGAATCTGACGCAGATGTTTGTCACAGATGGCGGGGCGGAGCTCATCGAGCTGGCGCATATGTACATGGTCATCCAGGTGGCGTTTTATCCGCTTCTGACGCTGGTGAACGTCGTCCGCTTCACGATTCAGGGCATGGGCTTCTCTGTATTTGCGATCATCGCAGGCGTGCTGGAGATGATCGCGCGCAGCGTGGCTGCGCTTGTGCTTGTGCCGCCGCTTGGCTTCCTGGGCGTCTGTATGGGCAGCCCGCTGGCCTGGATTCTGGCTGATGCGTTCCTCGTTCCGGCATATTACCGCTGCAAAAAGCGCCTGATGGGGAAGGTGCACCATCTCCATTATTGATCGATACGAGTCTCATTCGTGTATTTTCAAGAGAAAACGCATCAAAAAAGTGGAAAAAGCTATTGACAAAAGTCGTACAGTCCTGTATAATCAATATCCGTCAGCGGGAACGCCGCAGCGCTAGAAAGAGTAGAACCAAGCGCCTTTAGCTCAGTCGGATAGAGCAACGGCCTTCTAAGCCGTGGGCCAGGGGTTCGAATCCCTTAAGGCGCGCCATGTGGTGGGTATAGCTCAGTTGGTTAGAGCGCCAGATTGTGGCTCTGGAGGTCCTGGGTTCGACTCCCAGTACTCACCCCACTTTTTCGCTGCAGGATGCAGGTTCCGTTGGGGTGTCGCCAAGCGGCAAGGCACGGGACTTTGACTCCCGCATTCGCAAGGTTCGAATCCTGCCACCCCAGCCATTTGATCCATTAGCTCAGCTGGTAGAGCACCTGACTTTTAATCAGGGTGCCTGGGGTTCGAATCCCCAATGGGTCACCATTTTGTGACTTTGCGGGTGTGGCGGAATGGCAGACGCGGCAGATTTAGGATCTGTTGCCAGAGGCGTATGAGTTCGAGTCTCTTCACCCGCACCATTTATGCGGTAGTAGCTCAGTGGTAGAGTGCCACCTTGCCAAGGTGGATGTCGCGAGTCCGAATCTCGTCTACCGCTCCACTGTGCGGGTGTAGCTCAATGGTAGAGCTCCAGCCTTCCAAGCTGGCTACGTGGGTCCGATTCCCATCACCCGCTCCATCGTATGCACCATTAGCTCAGTTGGTAGAGCACCTGACTCTTAATCAGGGTGTCCCGGGTTCGAGCCCCTGATGGTGCACCAAAGCGACTGATTTGCTTGGCAAGTCAGTTGCTTTTTTACTTACTTTGAAACCATAGCATTCAGCGCAGAAAAGCGCAAACCTCCCCTATATAAAGGGAATATGAGCAAGAATCAGGCAGGAAGAGATACAGCGGCAGTATCGGATTCCCAGCCGAGAGCTTTGAGCTTTTTGAGATAGACGTTGAATTTTCTTTCCCTGTTGAACTGGTTGTAGTATTCGGAACCAAGGTCATCGAAGGGAGTATTGTCTTTCAGGATGTGGTAGATAGCGATAAGCATGGAATGTGCTACAGCAACATATTCAAAGGCGTGACTGCCCTGAGGGGTGGCACGCCTTTTACCTTGGGTGCGCCCGGCGGCGTACGTTCCTAGAGGGTGAAAGACCCGAATACGCTCGGAAGCGGGAAGAGAATAGCCGAATGTAAGGGAAAGGATGCGTAGCCATCCATCGAGCGCATCAGGAGCATGTCCCCAATTGCATGCGGGCCATGCTCAATAATAAAAGGATTAAGCTTCTATCGGAGCTCACCGAGCACACGCGGGAACGGTGTTTGTAATAAATACAAAGAAAAGACGATCGCGAAAAAAGTCTTGATCACCAATACAAATCGAAGCATGAGAAATGCGAAAATTCGGGAAAGCACTTTTCATTTTCGGCACTTTATTGTATAATCCCCTACCAGAAGCTGGCATAAGCGACGTGTTCTATACGATAATGGGGGAGATATGGCAGGCAGTTACCTCGAAACGAAAAGACGCCGCACACAACGGCTAAAAACCGCAGCGGTTCTGACAGCGGCGGCGCTGGCTTTCGTGCTCATTCGGGGGCAGGATACTGCTTTGACCGGCGCTGTGCTGATCTCGGACGTGTGCTTTGCACTGGGGATGGCGTATCTCATCTGGGGAATGATTGGCCTGCTTTGCAACGTACACATGTTTACCAGCTTTACCTATGGCGTGAAGTCTGTGAAGAGGCTCTTTCGCGGAGAACGGTCGAGTGCCCGGGAGGCGAAGGAGGATTATCTGGCTTACCGCAGCAGCCGCAGACATCACGATGACGTGCCGTTTCTGCTTGGCGTGGGAGCGGTCCTGATGATGCTTTCCGTTGCGGCTGTCCTTCTGGCATGAGGGCAGCCTGTGGAAATAGAAGACGGCGGGATCTCCTGCCGTGATCAGAGCAAAGGAGAAATGGAAATGAAGAAATTGTGCACGGCAGCCCTTCTGCTGGCGGCCATCCTGTGCCTGACCGTTTCCTCGGCGGGCGCTGAAAAGGTATACCGCACCTATCTGACCGATGACTGCCCGATTCTCAACGGACACGATTCCGTCGAGACGCAGCTTCAGACCCCGCACAACTACTGCTCCTCCCCGCTGTACCGCGCGGTTCCGACCGAGGACGGCAAGGGCTACACCTACATCGGCGACCTGGCCGAGGAGCTGCCGATCCAGATTGACGAGCACACCTGGGAGATTCGGATCCGCCAGAATGCGACCTGGCATAACGGCGATCCGATCAACGCGGATACGTTCATGTATTCCTTCAAGATGCAGCTCGACCCGATCCTGGCCAACCAGATGGCCGACTTCCTGGCGGATTATTCGATCACCATCGTCAACGCCAAGGAGTATGCGCTGCAGGGCGAGAGCAACACCGTGGCCTGGGAGGACGTCGGCATCAAGAAGATCGACGACTACACCATCCGCATCACGACGGTGGACGTCAACAGCCAGAAGGATGTCTGCAACCACTTCACCGACCGTTCCACCTTCCCGGTCTATGAGCCGCTGTATGAGGCGGGCATGAACGAGAGCCGCACGGAGACCACCTACGGCACCACGCTGGACATGTGGATGGGCTGCGGTCCTTACTACTTCGACACCTGGGAGTTTGGCTCCATCCAGATTTACAAGAAGAATCCCGACCACTGGCTGAGCGATCTGTTCAACTATGACACGGTCGAGGTGCGCATCATCCCGGAGATGAATGCCCGCGTCGAGCTGTGGGAGAAGGGCATGCTGGATGACCTGACCCCGGACGCGAACACCATCGAGACCTATATCGATGACCCGCGCATGACCGAATACGAAAACACCACCGTGTATCACATCGACGTCAACTGCAAGAACCCGGACAATCCGATTTGCGGCACCGTCGAGTACCGCAAGGCGCTCTATCACGCGATGGATCGTGAGGTCATCGCCAATGACCTGTTTGGCTACAAGGTTCCCTCCGGCACCTACGTCAACGGCCAGGCCGGTATTCTCAGCCCGGATGCGCTGACCTACCGCGAGTCCGAGCAGGGCCAGGCGGTCGCTGCGATGGTGGAAACCTGGGGCCCCTACGGCTACAGCCCGGAGCTTGCGCGCGAGTATCTGGCCAAGGCCTATGAGGCGGCCGGCGTTGCCGAGGACACTGTGATCACGCTGAAGTTCGCTGTGGATGAGAGCGACACCGCCTGGAAGGCCACGGCTGAGTACCTGAAGGAAGAGCTGCCGGTGATCTTTGAGGGCAAGATTGAGGTCGAGATCGTGACCTTTGCCGGCATGAGCACGACCGCCTTCAAGCAGACCGGCGACGACAAGTGGGATCTGAGCCCGAACGACTGGTCCCGCGGCGCTTCCCGTACCTATCCGTACACCTGCTTCTATTACTACCTGAGCAGCTATGGCTCCTCCCCGAACAACTTCTTCGATGAGGCGTTCGAAGCCCAGTATGCGGTATGTGATGCGGCGGAGCTGAAGACGGACTACACCGCGATGCTCGAGGAGACCAAGAAGCTGGAGGAAATCTACCTGGAGAAGGTGATCAACATCCCGGTCGTTCAGGATATCCAGTACCAGCTGTTCTCCGACCGCCTGCAGCTGCCGGTGCAGACCTATCTGCCGGGCTTCGGCTGGGGTGCAATGTTTGGCGATATCGTGGAGTAATCCCCGAAAAGCCTGCCTGAGCGGCAGGATGTAAACAGGCTGCACAAATCATACAGACCGAACACGGTGTTCTGTGAATGGAACAGCTGTGTTCGGTTCTGTTTGCTTTCTCTCCCTTGCTCTTGCTTCTGGATCTTTATATATAAACGGGAGGACTCCCCATGTTCAAGTATATTTTGCAGCGGATCGGCGCGATGCTGCTGACGCTGTTTCTGGTGATGACGCTCTCATTTTGCGTCATCCGCCTGATGCCGATGAGCATCTTTGAAAACCCGGAGGTGTCGCCGGAAATCCAGCGCAAGCTGGAGGCGGAGATGCACCTGAATGAGCCGATGATTGTACAGTACTATTATTTTATCAAAGGCGTGATTACGGAGGGCAACTTCGGCACCTCGGTCAAGGTGCGCCCCGGCATGGACGTGTTTGACATCATCGCCTCGCGAATCCCGCCGACCGTGGTGCTCAACATCTTTTCCCTGCTGATCTCCATCCCCTTGGGCATCGTGCTGGGCACGATTGCCGCGCTGCGGTGCAACAGGACGGCGGATCATGTGATTTCGTTTCTGATTGTCATCTTCATCTCGGTTCCCTCGTTCGTGTTTGCATCGCTCCTGCAGTATCTGTTCACGTTCAAGTGGCCGATTTTCCCGACGCTGTATGACTCCACGGCGTCGTCGTTCGGCGCGATGTTCTATTCGCTGTTTCTGCCGATCTTCGCGCTGGCGCTCAACCCGGTGGCGACCATCGCGCGATACCTTCGCGGTGAGCTGATCGAGACGCTGTCCTCGGAATACCTGCTTCTGGCGCGCACCAAGGGCCTGACCCGGGCGCAGGCAACGGTGCGCCATGCGTTCCGCAATTCGCTTGTGCCCATTGCCAATACGATCATCCCGATGATCACGGGCATCATGGGCGGATCGCTGGTGGTGGAGAAGATGTTTGCGATTCCCGGCATGGGCGGGCAGCTGATTGATTCCATCCTGGCGGGCGACCACTTTCTGACCGTGGCGCTGCTGATCTTCTATTCCGCGATTTCGTTGTTCACGATCCTGATCGTCGATATTTCCTACGGCATCATCGATCCGCGCATCAGAATTGGAGAGGGAAAATGATTGTTGATCTGAAAAACGGGCTCCCGCAGGAGGTCGCCGAGCTGCCGGCGAGCGATTTTGCGTTTGTGCAGGACGGGCAGATCCACGATGAGGAGTTTAAAACGAAGCCCATTGGCTTCTTCCGCGATGCGATGCAGCGGCTGAGCAAAAGCAGGATTTCCATGATTTCGCTGTTTGTGATCCTGACGATTGCCGTGCTCTCGATCATCGTGCCGGAGATCACCGGATACGGCTATGCGCAGCAGAACGTCAAGGCCAAGAACCTGCCGCCGAAGATCCCCGTGCTGGAGGATATGGGCATTGCGGACGGCACCCGCCTGATGACCAACCGCAAGAAGAGCAGCCTGAATGACACGAAGCGCTTCCCTGAGGGCTGCGTGATCGAGATCGTGCGCGAGTACGAGGCCAACGGCGTGCCGGTGGTGGATGTGCTGGTGGACTACTACGCCTATTCGAAGGTACCGGAGGACGAGTATCACTGGTTTGGCACCGATTACCTGGGACGCGATATCTGCACGCGGCTCTTCCGCGGCGCGCGGATCTCCCTGATCATCGCGCTGCTGTCCGTGTTCACCAATGTGGTTATCGGCACGATTTACGGCTCGATCGCGGGCTATTACGGCGGTAAGGTGGATATGGTGCTGACGCACTTTGCCGAGGTGCTGGATGGACTGCCGTATATCGTGGTGACAATCCTGTTCATGATCCTGTTTGGATCAGGCATGTTCTCGATCATCCTGGCGCTGACGGTGACCGGCTGGATTGGCACGGCGCGCCTGATCCGCGCGCAGTTCTACCGGTTCAAGGGACGCGAATACGTGCTGGCGGCCCGCACGCTGGGCGTGTCCGACTTTACGCTGATCTTCCGCCATGTGTTGCCCAATGCCATCGGCCCGCTGATTACGCGGGCGATGATCGCCATCCCGGGCGCGATCTTCTCAGAATCGTTCCTGGCCTATATCGGCCTGGGCATCAAGCCGCCGGAACCGTCCATCGGCGTGCTGCTGTCCGTGGGACAGAGCGTGCTGCTGCAGTACCCGTACCAGACGCTGTTCCCGGCGCTGCTGATCTCCATGCTGATGATCGCCTTCAACCTGTTTGCCAATGGTCTGCGCGATGCGCTTGACCCGACCCGCCGAGGAGAGGAGTGAGAGATGTGACAAGCAATCAGGCAGAACCCATTCTGAAGGTCGACGATCTGCGCATCTCCTTCCGGGCATACGGCGGCATGGTGCGCGCCGTTCGCGGCGTGAGCTTTGAGCTGCGCCGCGGCGAAACGCTTGCCATCGTGGGCGAGTCCGGCTCCGGCAAGTCGGTGAGCATCAAGTCCATCATGGGCATCCTGCCCAGCAATGCGGTGATCGAGAGCGGCAGCATCGAATATGACGGCATGGACCTGACGAAGGTGAGTGAGGAGCAGTTCCACAAGATCCGGGGCCATCGCATCGGCCTGATCTTTCAGGACCCGCTCTCGGCCCTCAACCCGATCATGAAGATCGGCAAGCAGATCACAGAGGTGCTTCGCCTTTCCGGATACGGCAAGAAGGAGGCCCGAGAGCGCGCGCTGGAGCTGATGGAGGCGGTGGGCATACCGGAACCGGAAAAGCGGTTTGATCAGTATCCCTTCCAGTTCTCCGGCGGCATGCGCCAGCGCATCGTCATCGCCATCGCTCTGGCGGGCGATCCGGAGATCCTCATCTGTGACGAACCTACGACGGCGCTGGACGTGACGGTGCAGGCCAAGATCCTGGAGCTGATCAACAAGATCAAACAGGAGCGCGGGCTGTCGGTGATCTTTATCACCCACGATCTGGGCGTGGTGGCGAACGTGGCGGATCGCGTCAATGTGATGTACGCCGGCAAGATTGTGGAGACGGGAACCAGCGAGGAGATCTTCCTTGAGCCTGCGCACCCGTATACCTGGGCCCTGCTGAGCTCGATGCCCGACCTGCAGACGCATGAGCGGCTGGTGGCGATTCCCGGCACACCGCCGAACATGATTGATCCGCCCAGGGGCGACGCCTTTGCGGCGCGCAACCGGTACGCCATGAAGATTGACTTTGAAAAGGAACCGCCGATGTTCAAGCTGTCGGATACGCATTATGCGGCGACATGGCTGCTGCATCCGAGCGCCCCGAAGGTGGAGATGCCGCCGATCCTGCGCGAGCGTATCGAACGCATGAAAGGAGAGATGGGCAGCCGTGGCTGATGCACAATATATCCTTGAGGTGAAGCATCTCTGCCAGACGTTTGAATCCGGCAGGGGCAGAAAGAAGATCACCGTGAAGGCGGTGGATGATGTGAGCTTCGCCATCCGCCCGTCCGAGACGTTTGGCCTGGTCGGCGAAAGCGGATGCGGCAAGACGACGACGGGCCGCACCATCATCCGGCTGTACGATCCGGCGTCCGGACAGGTGTTCTTCAACGGGCGCGAAATCTCCGGCAAGATGACCGGCGAGCTGCGCCGCTACCTGACAGACAATATCGCGATGATCTTTCAGGACCCCATCGAGTCGCTGAACCCGAGGATGACCATTGAGGAGATCGTCGGCGAGGGCCTGAAGGTGCGCGGCGTGAAGGACAAGCAGGAGATCAGGCGCCGCGTCAACGAGATGCTGTGCAAGGTGGGCCTGACGCAGGAGCACGCGACGCGCTACCCACACGAGTTCTCCGGCGGGCAGCGTCAGCGCATCGGCATCGCCCGTGCGATGATCACGCAGCCGAAGCTGATTATCGCCGATGAGCCGGTGTCCGCGCTGGACGTATCCATTCAGGCCCAGGTGATCAACCTGCTGAACGATCTGAAGGAAGAGATGGGCCTGACCGTGCTGTTTATCGCGCACAACCTGTCGGTGGTCAAGTATTTCTCCGACAGGATCGGCGTGATGTATTACGGCAAGCTGGTGGAGGTGGCCCGGGGCGACGACCTGTACAAAAAGCCGCTGCATCCGTACACCCGTTCGCTGCTGTCGGCCATTCCGGAGCCGAATCCGTTTACGGAGCGCAGCCGCAGGCGGATCGACTATGACCCAAAGACCGCGCACGATTACAGCCTGGAGTCACCGCGGATGGTGGAGATCGAGCCGGAGCATTTTGTGTACTGCTCGCCCTCTGAGGAAGCGGCCTATAAAAGGCAGCTGGGGCTGTGAAGCGCACCCCCGCCCATAGAGAAGCATTCCCCGAACCGGAGCAAAGGAGCTGCTCACCGCAGCCTGCCCACGATTCGGGGAATTCTCTTTTTCGGTTTTCTTTGGGCATGAATGCCTTGACAGATTTGTAGAAACAGACCGCCGGCAACATCTGCCGACGGTCTGCAACAGGCATTTTCCACTGCCGTTTCCGTGATTTACTTCTTGCCGAGAATCCCGCCAAGCGCGCCGAGCAGAGCGCTGGCCTGACCGGCGACTTCGTCAAGATTGATCTTCGCCATAACGCCCTTGACAATGGCGTCGATCTGCTCGTCCGGCAGATCAATGCCAATCAGGCCCTCGATCGTCTTGGTGGGGCTGTCCTTGAACTTTGCCAGCAGGTCGCTGTCGCTTTGCAGCTTTTCCAGCACGTCGGTGATGATCTTTTGAATGTCCATACTATCGCTCCTTTTTCCATTTCCGCATCTGCGATGCTGTGTCCATCATATATGGTTTCAGCCGGAAACGCAAGAGCCTGAAGAGAATACTTGACAAATTGTGAAGGGTAAACTGTACTTGAGCCATTTTCGGTAAAAGGGAACGAATGCTTGAGCCACCAAACCCGCCTATAATGGAATCAGAGCATTGCAGGAGGTACTGAAAGGTGGTTACATCATTTTGACTCTCTTTGCTTTGTATAATTACCCGTCCGCCGCTCATCGCATGCTCATCAGCTCCAGAATGGCGCCCATCAGCGCATCGTCGATGGCAAGCAGATGCAGCTGGGCGACAAACGAAACCGCATCCCTGCTGCCGCGGGCCAGGCGCATGATGCTGTCCTTCAGGTCAAAGCTCATGCGCACGGGCATCAGCAGCTGCTGCAGCCGCCCGATCCAGTCAAGCGGAGGACAGACCGGCGCCTTCTCCCAGACAAGCTCGACCTCACTGCACGCCTCCAGCTTCAGCGTCAGCGTCCGGGTCTGTGCGTCATAGGACGCGCTGTACGCGCAGCTCGCCCTGTCCGGGGCCCGATCGGGCATGCACGCTAGCTCGACAACATATCGCCGTCCCTCGGGAATCACCGACGGATCGCCCTGCGGCGCGCCGATGCGCAGGGTCAGCGCCTCTGCGCGCTTGAGCGTCATGTACGTGACGGCCTGCCGGTACTCAGCAGAGCCGGGCAGTTTGCCGTTGTCCTCAATCATGTCGAATTCGCCGTCGGCATTCGGATACGCGCGCACGCGGAGGATTTCCGGCAGCGCGCCCCCGTTTGCCGGGCAGCGCGCCGCGTCCATCGGCAGGATCGCGCCCGCGCGCACGAGCACCGGGATGCTCGCCAGCGGGCGATACATGCCGATGCGCTGCCTGCCGGCATAGCGCATGCCGGTGAAGAAGTCGGTCCATTCGCCTTCCGTCAGGAAGACCTCGGTGCACGCCAGCGCGGTCTTCCCGTCTGCGGGGACGGTGATCGGGCAGACCATCAGGCTGTCGCCCAGCAGATACTGGTTCCTGCAGACGAAGTAGAGCAGGCGCTCCTCCGGGTAATCGTAGTACATGGGCCGCAGCAGCGCGAGTCCCTCGCGGCTGGCGATCAGGTTCTGCGTATACAGCCACGGCAGCAGCTGATGCCTCAGCCGCAGGAAGTCCTTCATGATCGCGCCGATTTCCGCGGGATAGGCCCACGGATCCTTGCGCATGAAGTCGCTCGGCGAGGAATGCAGGCGCATCACCGGCGAGAAGACGCCGAACTGCAGCCAGCGCAGCGCCATCTCCTCATCCCGGCTGCCGTGCATGTGACCGCCGATGTCGTGGCTCCACCAGCCGTAGCCGATGTTCGCGGCCGTGGAGGTGAAATAGGGCTGGAAGGCCAGGGAATCCCACGTCGCGAAGGTGTCCCCGGAGAAGCCGACCGGATAGCGGTGGCTGCCCGGCCCGCCATAGCGCGAGAGAATCACGGCCGGGTCGCCCTTTCGGACGGCGTGCAGATAGCGCGTGTGGTTGAGCACGAAGAGCGGGTCCACGCCCGGGTCCGTGCTGCCGCCCTTCTGCTGCCAGTCCACCCACCAGAAGTCGACGCCCTGCTGCTCAAAGTGTGCCATGACGCACTGCTCAAAGGCGCGCAGATAACGCTCGTCGGCCGCGTCAAACGGGAAGGGCTTTTCGCCATGCGGATCCTCGCCCATGGCCTTTGCCATCTGCGGATACAGCTCCTCGCAGGCGCGCACGCCGTCCGCCGGGTGGTCGTTGAGCGTCACGCGCAGCCCGTGCGCATGCAGCCAGGAAAGCAGCTTCTCCGGCTCCGGGAATTTCTCCCTGTCCCAGGTGTAGCCCGTCCAGCCGGGGCCGTACTTGGGGTCGATGTTCGTCACGTGCCAGTTCATGTCCAGCACGGCGACGGACAGCGGAATCCCGTCCTGCTCAAAGCGCTCCATGAGCGCCTGATAGCTCTCCTGCGTATACGGGTAGAACCGGCTCCACCAGTTGCCCAGCGCATAGCGCGGCAGCGGCGGCGTCTTGCCCGAGAGGCGGAAGAAGTCCTTCAGGCAGGCCCTGTAATCGTGCCCGTAGGCGAACAGGTAGATGTCGATGCCGTGCGCCCTGGCCGGCATCAGCCGGCCCGTCTCATCCATGCGCATGGACTGGCTGTCGTCCAGCACCGCATAGCCCTTTTCGGACATCAGGCCCTCGCCCAGCGGGATCGCGCCGTCCGCCTCGTCCAGCGTGCGCGCCGTGCCCTTGAGCGTATCGGGCTTGTCCCCGTAATGCCAGATGCTGGCATAGACGGAGAAGGCGCCCTTGAGCATCGCCTGCAGGCCCGTCTGGGAAAAGGGCTTTTTGTCGTACTGGAGGCGAACGGCGTCGGTCTCCACCACCAGGCAGCCCGCCTCATCGCGCGCGGTAAAGGCCGACGTCTCAAATTCGCGGCAGATGACCGCCTGCGTCGCCGTGTCGCAGAACACATTCTCCGCATTGTACTCCAGGCGCAGAAGGCGGTCGGTGAGGACGGTGATGCGGTAGCCGTCGCCCTGCACCACCGCCTGCGGATTCGCCAGGGGACGGATGGGCCAAAGATCCGTAAATCTCATGGACATGCCTTCTTTCTCAAATGAAGGGCTGCTGCGTCCCGCAGCAGCCCCATTGCTTTGTTGTCTGCGCTGATTCAGCGGATGTTTACTCAGCGGTATAGCGCGCGTAGGCGGCCAGCTCGATGTCGATCAGATCCTGAACGCCCATGGCTTCAAGCTGCGCGATGTAGGCGTCCCATTCCTCGTCCACACCGCCCTCGGTGACCCAGTGCGCGTACTGCTGGCTCATGTAGCTGTAGATGTCCGCGCTCAGGAACGCCTTCTCGTCCAGCTCGTCCGCCGTGTAGGCCACGACCGGGAAGGTGTCGCGGACATACGCCGCGCTCACGGCGTCGTCCGCCAGCTTGATGCCGTCGCCCTCGGTTGTCGGCAGGATGATGTTCTTCTCAAACTCGGCGTTCATGTACTTCGGGCCATGATCGCGGAAGGAGAAGGTCCAGCAGGAGGTATCCAGGTTGATGCCGGACTCCGCGGTCGGCAGCAGCACCTCATAGGTGCCATCGTCGTTCTTGGCGATCTTGCCGTCGCCGATGGAGCCGTAGTAGGTCTGCAGGGAGGCCTCGTCCGTGTAGAACTGATCCGCCCAGGTCAGCAGCGCGCCGACGTCCTTGCAGTTCTTGGTGATAACCAGCTCGTTCTTGCCGTAGTTGAGGAAGGTCGGGTCGGACTCGACATAGCGGTTGCCGTCCGGGCCCTCGAGCGCCGGCACGACGACGTAATCCTTCGCGTTGCCCAGCAGCTCGGAGTCGGCCGTCCAGGCGAAGACGATGCCCGTGCGCGGGCCGGCCTCGGTATCCTGAATCTTCGCACGGACCATGTCGGCGGTCTGCGTGAAGTGCTCCGGATCGAGCGCGCCGCTCACGTACAGCTCACGCGCCCACTTGACGGCTTCCTTGTAGTTCTCCTGCATCGGCATGAAGACCGGCACGCCCGCCACGTTCATGCCCATGTAGTTGCCCGCGCGGGAGACCTGCGTGCCGAAGCACACCAGCAGGTTGTTCAGATCGCCGGACAGGGAGGAGGAGGCGATGAAGCCGTAGCGGCCCTCGCCGGACTGGGAGAACTTCACCAGCACATCGGCCAGCTCGGCATAGGTCGTCGGCATCGCCAGGCCCAGCTCCTCGAGCCAGACCTTGTTGATGTACATCTGGTTCGCGGTGGACGGGCGCATCGGCAGCTTCTTGGGCAGGGACCAGATGTTGCCCTCGGCGTCGGTGACGAGCGCCTTCATGGCCGGGTCCTTCTCGAAGATGGCGGTGAGGTTGGGCATGTACTGCGGAATCAGCTCGCTGAGCTCAACGAAATAATCGGAGTTTGGGATGATGTCCGCGTCGGTCAGGGAGATGGAGCCGAAGAACGCGTCCGGCAGCGCGCTCAGGCCGCTGGCCAGCATCAGGGACTTCTGATCGGCCCAGTTTGCGTTGTAATAGGGCTGCCACTCGATTTCCACACCGGTCTTCTCGCTGATCTCCTTGAGGAACGCGGTCTGGGTAAAGTCGGTGCCCCAGGTCTCGGTCCAGCGGACGATGGCCATCTTGACCGGGTCGGCCATGGCGGTTGCGCAGCACAGCAGCAGGCACAGCGCGAGGAGTACGGACAGCAGTTTCTTCATGAAGATTCCTCCTTCTTATGATGTTCAGGCCATACTTGGGCCTTGAATCCGATAAAAGCTCAGCCCTTCAGCGCGCCGATCATGACGCCCTGATTGAAGTACTTCTGCACGAAGGGATACATGGTCATGATCGGCAGGGAGGAGACGACGATGGCGCCGTACTTGATCAGGTTCGCCTGCCGGTTGACCTCGGCGGCAGCGGAGCCGGTCATGGCTGCGGCTGCCATCTCGTTGTTGATGAGGATGTTGCGCATGACCAGCTGCAGGGGATAGCGCTCCGGCGAGCGCAGGTAGATCATCGCATTGAAGTAGCTGTTCCAGTGGCCGACGGCCGCCCACAGCGCGATGACCGCGATGATCGCCTTGGACAGCGGCAGCACGATCGTAAAGAAGTAGCGCAGGTTTCCGCAGCCGTCAATCTGCGCGGCGTCCCACAGCTCCTGCGGCAGGCTGGTGGTGAAGAACGTCCTGGCCACGATGATGTAATACGCGATAACCGAGAACGGCAGCACCATGACCCAGAAGGTATCCAGCATGTGGAACCAGTTGTTGAGGATGATGAACGTGGGGATCAGGCCGCCGCCGAAGAACATCGGGAAGATGAAAAACAGCGTGAAGAGCCTGCGTCCCACCAGATCCTTGCGGGACAGGACATACGCCACCGGGATGTTGACGCCGAGCATGATCATCGTGCCCACGAGCGTATACAGGATGGTGTTGCCGTAGCCGGTCCACAGGTTGCTCATGGAGAACAGGTGCCTGTATCCGGCCAGGGTGATGCCCCGGGGCAGCAGCAGGATGTCGCCGCGCGCGACCAGATTCGGGTCGCTGATGGAGGCGATGACGATGAAGTACATCGGATACAGCGCCACGATAACCAGCAGCGCCGCCAGGCCGTACATCACGCAGTCAAAGATAAAGTCGCTCCTGAGCCGCCTGACGCGGTTGCGGTGAGTGTTTTGCGCCATCGTCACTTTGCTTTCCTCCCTCTTACTCTGTAAATCCTCCTGTAAAGCTCCGGCCTCGGTCGAAAAGCAATGGGATTTACAGCATTTCGTCGGTGATGCAACCGGCATCATGCCGGTTAGAACAGGGACGTATCGCCCATCCGCCTGGCGATCTGGTTGACCGTCAGCAGCAGGACGAAGTTGACGACGTTGTTGAACAGGCCGATCGCGGCGGAATAGCTGTACTGGTTGCTCTGCAGGCCCATCTTGTAGACGTAGGTCGAGATGATCTCGCTGGAGGCGATGTTCAGGTCGTTTTGCAGCAGATATACCTTTTCAAAGCCGACGCTCATCACGCTGCCGGAGCGCAGGATGAACAGCGTCACCGCTGTGGGGATCAGCATGGGGATGTCGATGTAGCGCATCTTCTGCCACTTGTTCGCGCCGTCGACCACCGCCGCCTCATACAGCTGCGGATCGACCGCCGAGAGCGCCGCGATGTACATGATGGAATCCCATCCGACGTGCTGCCAGGCCTCCGTCCAGACGTAGATGCTGGAGAACGCTCCGGCATTGCCCATCAGGTCGCCCGTTTGGATGCCGACCATCGAGCAGAGCTTGGGGATCACGCCCGAGGAGGGCGACAGGAACAGGATGATCATGCCGCACATGACGACCGTGGAGATGAAGTGCGGCAGATAGGTCGACACCTGGAAGAACTTCTTGAAGCGCTCGGCATACATCTGATTGCACATCAGCGCCAGGAAGATCGGCAGCGGGAAGGTGACCGCAATGGTGTAGACGCTGATGACCAGCGTATTGCGGATGGTATTGGAGAACATATAGGAGCTGAAGTAGCGCTCAAAGTACTTGAGCCCCGCCCAGCTGCTGCCCCAGATGCCCTGTGCCGGCTTGAAGTTCTTGAACGCGATGATCACGCCGTACATCGGCAGATAGGTGAAGCAGATAAAGATGATGATCGCCGGCACCATCAGCAGATACAGGCCCCAGTTCCGCTTGATCCTGATCCATGTAAGGTTTCTTGACTGGCGCTTCATCAAGGCCATAGCACCCTCTCCTTCTGATTCATAGCCGCGAATGAGTTTATCGTTAAACTTCCTTCTTAACTAAAGTATATCGTTAAACCTTTGGGCTGTCAATACATTCTACACAATTTTTCTACAATTATTCTTGCGCTATGCTGAGAATACGCACAGGCGCTAACACAAAAAGGGGCCAAAGCCCCTTGATATGCAGTTGGTATCCCGCCTCAGACCGCTGCGACGGATTCGCGCTCGACCAGCGCAACGTCCATCTGAATGTGCCGGCCTGTGAGCTCCGGATCCTTGATGAGCTCCATCAGAATCTCCACCGCGCCGGCCGCCTTGCCGCGCACATTCTGAGCAACCGTCGTCAGCGCAGGGGAGATCAGGCGGGAGGGCATGGAATCGTCAAAGCCGATCACGGAGAGTTCCTGCGGCACCGACATGCCCTTCTCCGTGCATGCGCGGATGATGCCGCACGCAATCAGGTCCTCGGTCGCGATGACCGCTGTCGGGCGGCGGCGCATGGCGGCGATCTCCAGTCCGGTTTGTTCGCCGCCCTCCTGATGGAAGCGCTTGTTGAAGACCCATTTGGGATTTGGCGTCAGGCCGTACTCCCTGAGCGCGTCCTCATAGCCCAGATACCGGTCATGGATGACCGAAGAGGTTTTGATGGTCGGCGCAGCAAAGCCGATGGCCCTGTGTCCCTTTTCCAGCAGATGCCTGGCGGCGAGATAGCCACCCTTGCGGTCGTCGATGGTGACGGAATTCATCGGCAGGTCATCAAACCGCCGGTCGATGACCACCAGCGGGGAAACCGAGCGCTTGACCAGCTCGCGGGTGATGCTGTCCTTGTGCGGCATGATCAGTACGGAGCCGTCGATCTGCCAGGTGCGCTGGATGCTCAGCACCTGCTCCACCGTCTCAAAGGAGCAGATCATCACGTAATAGTCCTTCTCGCGCAGCAGCGTCTCCAGCATGCCGACCATTTGGCCCACATACGGGTCCAGCAGCAGGCTGTCCGCCGACGCATGCCACAGCGGCAGCAGCAGCGCCACGATGCGCGATGCCTTGGAAATCAGGCTGCGCGCCGCCATGTTGGGGACATAGTGATATTTATCGATGATCGCGCGAACCCGCTCCGCCGTCTCCGGCGATACGCGCGCCGTATTGTGATTGATCACGTTGGACACCGTCATGACGCTGACGCCGGCCTCCGCTGCAATTTCCTTAAGCGTAACCAAGCAAACCACCTGCCGAAGTTTATCGTTCAAACTCGATCATAATGGATGACATGGGGATTTGTCAAGCACAGTCATCTGATTGACATTGATAACGGATTCTATTCAGGACGGGTAAGTCTCTCTTGTCCCTTGTTGCTGATTTTCCTGTTCTTGCTAGATTATCGCCAAAATGCTATAATTCAGACATGCAGATTAAGGAATAAAAGCCATATTTATATCGGCATGAACTGCAAGAATGCTATCCGGATGGTCAGATATTATATGTCGATGCATGCAGATCCAATCGTGAACAATGGAGAGGAAAAAGCAAGATGATCTATTATGTCAACAGCAATGCTGCACCCAACGGGGATGGCAGCAAGGAGAGGCCTTTCCGACATATTCAGCAGGCAGCTCAGCTTGCCATGCCCGGGGATGAGGTACTGGCCGCGCCCGGCATTTACCGGGAAGACGTGGATCCTGTGAACGCAGGAACCGAGAGGAAACCCATCGTGTACCGTTCCGAGATTCCGAGGGGAGCGGTGATTACCGGGGCAGCAGTCGTCAAGGGCTGGAAGCACTATGCTGGCGACACCTGGCTTCTGGTTCTGCCCAACAGCTATTTCGGAAACCACAATCCCTACACGACCTGGGTGTCTGGTGATTGGCTGGACAGCAATGTCCATGCCCATACCGGTGAGGTATTCCTGAACGGCAAGTCTCTCTATGAGAAGGAGTCTCTGGAAGAAGTTCTGCATCCGGCCTATTCCCATCGCTCCTGGGATCGGGAATTCAGCAGGCATACCTGGTATACGGAGCAGAGTGAAGAAAGGGAAGAAACCCTGATTTATGCGAATTTCCAGGGAAAGGATCCCAATGCGGAGCTGGTGGAGATCACGGTTCGCCCCCACTGCTTTTATCCGTCCAAGGAACGCGTGAACTACATCACCCTGTCCGGGTTTGTCGTTACCAAAGCGGCCACCCAATGGGCGCCGCCTACGGCTCTGCAGGAGGGAATGATTGGCCCGCACTGGTCCAAGGGGTGGGTGATCGAGAATTGTGACATCTCAGAATCCAAGTGTTCAGGCATTTCCCTGGGAAAGTATTTCCAGCAGCACAATAACAACAAGTGGACCACCTGCAAGTATAAGGATGGCGCACAAAACCAGAGGGATTGTTCCTTGATCGCCCGGCTGGATGGCTGGAGCAAGGAGACGGTAGGCTCCCACATCGTGAGGAACTGTGAGATCCACGACTGTGGTCAGACGGGCATCGTGGGCAATTTGGGCTGCGTATTTTCAACCATCGAAAATTGCCATATTCATCATATCAATACCAAGGGGAATCTGGCTGGCGCAGAGATCGGCGGCATCAAGTTCCATGCCGCCATTGATGTAACCATTCAAGGCTGCCGCTTCCACCACTGCACAAGAGGCGTCTGGCTGGACTGGCAAACCCAAGGCAGCCGGGTGAGCAGATGCCTGTTCCACGACAACTGCCTGCCCCGGGATTATCTGCTTAAGCGTGAGGAGCGGGTAGGATTGGCGCTGGGCGAAGATCTGTTCATTGAGATCGCTCATGGTCCATGCCTTGTGGACAACAACGTGCTGCTGTCCGAACGCGCGGTGAAGCTGCCCACCCAAGGCGTGGCGTTTGTCCACAATCTGATTGCCGGGGCAATCACGGCAGTGGGACGCGGCGTCAAGAACGGCACCACCGGCAAGTATGATTCCACCCGCTATACGCCCATTCATCGTCCCCACAGTACAGATATCACGGGCTTTATGTCCATACTTCACGGCGATGTCCGGTTCTACAACAATGTGTTTGTCCAGCCGGAGGTTCGGGCCGCGCTCAAAAAGCTGTGCAAGCCTTTGCAGGGACCCAATTGCCCGGAAAAACAGTGGGATGACTTCAATCTTACTGCCGGTACGGCGCCCTATAACGGCTACATGACGGAAGGCACCTGGCGCAGCTACTTCGAAGGCTGCGGAGAGGGTGATGAGGATATCCGGGACAGGTACTATATGCCTTTGCCGGTCTGGCTGGGCGGCAACGTGTACTTTAACGGCGCACAGCCTTGCGGCATGGAACAGAACGCTGTCGTGGATACGCAGCACCACATTGTTTTGAAGCTTGACGAGGGAGAAGGCATGCCCCGTCTGCTCACAAACCTGATGGAATATCTGCCGGAGGTGGAGATGATCACTTCTGACACGCTGGGCTTTGCGTTTGAGCCGGAACAGCGGTTTGAAACCCCTGAAGGAGAGGATATCGTCTTCGATACGGACTTCTATGGGATGAAGCGCCGTCAGCATCCCGTGCCCGGCCCTTTCTGCCGATGAACAGGTTTCTGCTTGAATCGGTATTCAGGCGGGCGTGATCGATGGGCTGCGCAACAGAACAGCGGCATACTCGACTGGCGTCGAATTGCGCTTTCGTTTAGTTGATGAAAGCGGTGATATTGATTTGTGTGCTCTGCCGGCTGAGGAGGCGCAGGTTGCATATGTTTTCTATGGAAGTACACGGTGTACGCTTTTGTTCCTGGAGAATATGCTGCGGCTGAAGTGGCTATGCCTTCCGGCCGCATGATGATGAACACGCTTCACACATCTTTCCCATAAATTGTCGATATCCCTCTTGACCTGGAGTGAACTCCATGCTGTATACTCTTCCTGAGGTGATGAATAGTGACCATCAGGCAGGTCTGCAGCCAATATGGCTTGAGCCCGGATACCCTTCGCTATTACGAGAAGGTGGGTGTCATCCCGGAAGTGCATCGCACAGCAAGCGGCATCCGCGATTATGACGAGGCAGCCCTCAGCTGGGTGGAAAATGCCGTGTGTATGCGCAGTGCCGGCGTGCCGGTGGAGAGCATCATCGAGTACGTGCGGCTCTATCAGGCAGGGGACGAGACCCTTGAAGCAAGGCGCGATTTACTGAAGAACGTCCACAACGGACTGCTGGAACAGAGACGGCAGATGGACGCGGCTATCGACCGGCTGTCCTATAAAATCAGGCGGTATGACGCAGCCCTGAAGACAGGTGTGCTCTCCTGGGAAGAGGAGGATGCAAAATGAAAAAACTGATCCTTCTGATGGTTGCGTCCGTTCTGCTTTGCTCAGCAGCACAGGCTGAGAGCCTTATGCGGATCGCAATCGGCGACCATGCCCTGACCGTCCGAATGGCTGACAACGAGAGCACTGCGGCACTCAAAGCGCTGCTGGCAAACGGCCCAGTGACCCTCCTGGCCTCGGGCTACGGCGGCTTTGAGAAGGTCTGCCCGCTCGGTACCCAACTGCCCAGTCAGGACGAATACACCGTCGCTCGGCCCGGCGATGTCATGCTGTACGCCGGCAGCAGCATCGTTATCTTCTACGGCAGCAACAGCTGGGAATACACCCGGCTTGGTTGGGTGGAGGAAACGACGAACCTGACCGGCATTCTCAGCGGAAACGAAAACGAGATCACACTGAGCCTTGAATAAGGGGGAAACACGATGATTTACAAGACATTTCAGGACATGAAGCTCTCCGCTCTGGGCATGGGCAACATGCGTCTTCCGGTCGTGGACGGCAACGATGCGGCCATCGATGAGGCGGCGACCGAGGCCATCCTCGACTGCTGCATGGCCCACGGCATCAACTACTACGACACCGCATGGGGATATCACAGCGGCAATTCCGAGCTGGTGGTGGGTAAGCTCCTGCAGAAGTATCCCCGGGAGAGCTTCTATCTCGCCTCCAAGTTTCCCGGCTATGACCTGAGCAACATGGGCAAGGTCGAGGAAATCTTCGAAGAACAGCTCCGCAAGTGCCGCGTCGGCTACTTTGATTTCTATCTGTTCCACAATGTCTGCGAGATGAACATCGAGCAGTATCTTGATCCGCAGTACCGGACCCATGCGTACTTGATGGAGCAGAAGCAAAAGGGGCGCATCCGCCATCTCGGCTTCTCTGCGCATGGCGACATTCCCACGATCCGCCGCTTTTTGGAGGCTTACGGCAAGGACATGGAGTTCGCGCAGATCGAGCTGAACTGGTTCGACTGGGAATTCCAGAACGCAAAGGGCAAGCTGGAGCTGCTGAAGG
>JBJEUI010000274.1:0-4932 GCA_051883755.1 Candidatus Ventricola sp. | reverse complement strand
GGACGGCGGCATCGGCTTTGACTACCGCCTGTCCATGGGCCTGCCGGACTTCTTCATCAAGACGATCAAGGAGAAGCAGGACGGCCACTGGGACATCAGCAAGATGTACTGGGAGCTGATTGCGCGCCGCAATCAGGAAAAGGTCATCGGCTATGCGGAATCCCACGATCAGGCGCTGGTGGGCGACAAGACCATCATGTTCCGCCTGGCGGACAAGGAAATGTACACCGGCATGGACCGCGCGAGCCAGAACATGCTCGTTGACCGCGCCGTCGCGCTGCACAAGATGATCCGCCTGGTGACCATCGGCGCGGGCGGCGAGGGCTACCTCAACTTCATGGGCAACGAGTTCGGCCATCCGGAGTGGATCGACTTCCCGCGCGAGGGCAACGGCTGGAGCTTCAAGTATGCCCGCCGCCAGTGGAGCCTTGCGGACAACGGCTTCCTGCGCTATGAGCTGCTGGGCAACTTCGACAAGGCGATGATTCAGCTGGTCAAGGACTACAACGTGATGGGCGCCGGCATGGCCAACTGCCTGCGCCAGCACGAGAGCGATCAACTGCTCGCCTTTGAGCGCGGCGGCTGCATCTTCCTGTTCAACTTCCACCCGACCAATTCCCAGCCGGGCATGTTCGTGAACGCGCCGGAGCACGGCGATTACAAGGTGATCCTCTCCTCGGACGACAAGCAGTTCGGCGGCTTTGAGCGCATCGACAAGGAGACGGTTTACCACACCTGGTCGCACGATCCGCAGCTGGGCGACGGCTTTGCCATCTATCTGCCGGCGCGCACGGCGGTGGTGCTGCAGAAGGTGGAGCGCATCAAGGAAGAAAAGCCCGCGGCGAAGAAGACCGTGAAAAAGAACGAAAAGGCCAAAAAGGCTGAAGAAAAGTAACTGGAGAACCAACATCGATGAATCGTTTCAACAACAGAAGGGCGCTGCTTGCCGTGATGCTGCTGGCGCTTGTGCTCGTGCTGGTCACGGGTGATGAATGCATGGCGGAAACGGCATATGAGCCGATCCCGATGGAGGCGGAGGCCGGCCGCGTGCCCAATCCGGACGGCTACCTGCCGGACATGGGCGGCTACGAGGACGGTAGCCTGAGCGTGAAGATGGAGAAGATGCGCGTCTATGAGACGGATGTTCTGGTTGCGCGTGTCAAGATTGTCGATCCCTCCCAGCTTCGCACGGCGATGGCGGCCCGGTATGGCACCAACACCATCGTGCTGCCGGACAGGCTGGCCAGGCGCGTGAACGCCGTGCTGGCGATCAACGGCGATTACTTCAACTTTAACTCCACCGGTTATCTGGTGCGTCAGGGCGAGCTCTACCGCGATAAGACGCATGAGACCTACGACGTGCTGATTATCGATGAGAACGCGGACTTCCACATTCTCATCGATCCGACGCCGGAGGATACGCACGGCTTTGAGGGAACGATCGTCAATTCGTTCAACTTCGGCCCGGCGCTGGTGAAGGACGGCGAAATCGTGCAGACCACCAAGCGGATGAACGTGGGCCTGGAGCGGGAGACGCAGCGCATGGGCATCGGTCAGCTGGGCCCGCTGGAGTACATCTGCGTGGCGACCAATGGCCCGGAGCAGAAGGGCAGCGACGGCCTGACGATCCCGGAGTTCGCCCAGCTGATGAAGGATCTGGGCGCCATTCAGGCGTACAACCTGGACGGCGGCGGATCAAGCGCCATGATGCTGGGCGGCGAGAAGATCAACGCAAACGAGAGCCGGAAGATGCGCGCGATCTGCGATATCCTGTATTTTTCGACGCTTGAGCAATAATTCCCGAGTACCCGCCTCATCAGGCGGGTATTCTTTTGGAGAAAAGAGGATGGCAATGAAGACGGTACTGCTGATGGGCGACCTCACGGGCCGCAGCCGCGTGGCGCTGCGGATGCTCTGCGCCGTGCTGGAGGCGCGCGGGCACGAGGTGCTGATGCTGCCCACCGCGCTGATTTCCAACACGCTGAACCTGGGCAGGCACGCTGCGCTGGATACGACGGACTATCTGCTGGAGAGCCTTGAGGCGTGGCAGGCGCTGGGCATCCGTGCGGATCTGGCGTACATCGGCTACATCACGGGCATGGAGCAGGCAAAGCGGCTGACAGCCGTGGCGGACGGGCTGCGCGCCAGGGGCGTGCCGGTGGTGCTTGATCCGATCCTGGGCGACGGCGGAAGGAAGTACAATTCCGTCACCGAAGGCCAGGTGCAGGGCATGCGGCTGCTGGCGCGGCATGCCGATCTCATCACGCCGAATCTGACGGAGGCCTGCCTGCTGCTGGGCGAGGATGACCATGAGGACGATGTGCAGGCGCAGGCCCGGCATCTGGCGCAGAACGGCTGCGATGTGCTGGTGACCAGCGGAAGAGCGGCCGACGGCCGCGATGCGGTCATCGGCTGCGCAGAGGGCAGAACGTTTGTCCTGCCCTTTGAGCGCGTGCCGGGCCATCACTGGGGGACGGGCGATCTGTTCACCGGCCTGCTGATGGACGGCCTTCTCGCCGGCAGGACGCTTGAAGAGGCGGCGCGCGCGGCGAGCTGCGGCGTGGCCCGGCAGCTGCGCGGCGAAGAGGCGAGCGTGCTGCCGCAGCCCTGACGCAAAATTTGGAAGCGGATGCATAATTCCTACTGACCTTGTAGAAAATGCTCTAAATCCTATTGACGAAGTATGAATTCGATGCTATACTGTCCCATGTGACAAAAAACGACAGGAGGAACGCGCCATGATGATCTCCACCAAGGGCCGGTACGCGCTGCGGATCATGGTCGATCTGGCGCAGCACGACGGGGACGAGCCCGTCAGCGTGCGCGCGATTGCTCAGCGGCAGGACATTTCCGGCAAGTACATGGAGCAGATCATCAGCGTGCTGACCCGCGCGGGGCTTCTGCGCAGCGTGCGCGGCGCGCAGGGCGGCTATCACCTGGCGTACACGCCATCTGAGATCACCGTCGGCATGATCCTGCGGGCCACAGAGGGCGACCTTGCCCCGGCAGAGTGCGTGCTCGACGGCGCGCAACACTGCGACAGGCGCGGCGCCTGCCCGTCCCGCACGGTCTTCTCGAAGGTGTACAGCGCGATCAACGAGGTCATCGACGGTGTGACGCTGCTGGAGCTGATGCCCGAGAGCAGCACCTCCGAGTGCCGGACGGTCTGATTCATTTTGCAATCTTAATGGGGAAGAGAGGATTTTCTCATGATTTATATGGATAATGCCGCAACCACGCGGATGAGCGAGCGCGCCTTTGAGGCGATGCGTCCGTTCTTCATGGAGCAGTACGCCAATGCGGCGGGCACATATTCCTTCGCCAACGCGAGCAAGGATGCGGTGGAGACCGCGCGCAAGCAGATCGCCAAGGTCATCGGCGCGAAGTCTGCCGAGATCTTCTTCACCTGCGGCGGCACCGAAAGCGACAACTGGGCGCTCAAGGGCGTGGCTCAGGCGTACGCGGCCAAGGGCAGGCACATCATCATCTCCGCCATCGAGCATCACGCGATCCTGCACAGCGCGCAGGCGCTTGAAAAGCAGGGCTGGGACGTGACCGTGATGCCGGTGGACGAATACGGCATGGTCTCTGCTGAGGCCATTGACGCGGCGATCCGCCCGGATACCGTGCTCGTCTCCATCATGGCGGCGAACAACGAGATCGGCACCATTCAGCCGCTCGCGGCCATCGGCGAGGTGTGCAGAAAGCACGGCGTGCTCTTCCACACCGACGCGGTGCAGGCGTTCGCGCACATCCCGCTGAACGTGGACGAGATGCACATCGACCTGCTCAGCGCCAGCGGCCACAAGTTCCACGGCCCCAAGGGCGTCGGCTTCCTGTATGTGCGCAAAGGCGTGAAGCTCACGCCGTTCATGGACGGCGGCGCGCAGGAGAAGAAGCGCCGCGCGGGCACGACCAATGTCCCGGGCATCGTGGGCATGGGCGCGGCGGCGGAGGAGGCCGCGGCGAACATGGAGGAGAGCATGGCGAAGGTCTCCGCGATCCGCGACCACATGATCGCGCGCATCGAGAAGGAGATTCCGTACTGCCGCCTCAACGGCCACCGCACCGAGCGGCTGCCGGGCAACGTCAACTTCTGCTTCCGCTTCATCGAGGGCGAGGGCATGCTGATGCTGCTGGACGCGAACGGCATCTGTGCTTCCAGCGGCAGCGCCTGCACGAGCGGCTCGCTGGATCCCTCCCACGTGCTGCTGGCCATCGGCCTGCCGCATGAGATCGCGCACGGCTCCCTGCGCATGAGCCTGAGCGAGGCGACGACGATGGAGGAGGCCGACAAGGCGGTTGACGCGCTGCTTACGATCATCCCGAGGCTGCGCAGCATGTCCCCGCTGTACGAGGACTTCGTCCGCCAGCAGGCGTAATCCCGCCGCGGTTTATCACCGCGAAGCGAAGAAGGGGATCGGAGTCTGCCGCCGCCAGTGGCGGAAACAGGCAGACGGAGCATCGGGAATCGCAAGGAGCGGCAGGATGCCGCGACTATGCGAGTTCCCCGGGATGATATCCCCAAGCAGGTTTTAGGGCGGCAGCCCTAACGTTCCTTACAAAATAATAACGGAGGCAAGCTGTTATGTATACCGAAAAAGTGATGGATCATTTCATGCACCCGCGCAATGTCGGCGAGATTGAGAACGCCAGCGGTGTGGGCACCGTGGGCAACGCCAAGTGCGGCGACATCATGCGCATCTATCTGGACATCGACGAGAACCAGGTCGTGCGCGACGCGAAGTTCAAGACCTTCGGCTGCGGCGCGGCGATCGCGACCAGCTCCATGGCGACTGAGCTGATCATCGGCAAGACCGTGCAGGATGCGCTGAAGGTCACCAACAAGGCGGTCATGGAAGCGCTGGACGGCCTGCCGCCGGTCAAGGTGCACTGCTCCCTGCTGGCCGAGCAGGCGGTGAACGCCGCGCT
>JBJEUI010000273.1:0-25605 GCA_051883755.1 Candidatus Ventricola sp. | reverse complement strand
ATCCTCTAGTTTATCACGCTTTTTCGTTTTACGCAATTTCCTATAAAGTGAAAAAACGGCTGTCGGTTATTGAGCTGGCAGCCGTTTTATGTTGGGTGCATATGAAGTATTCTTGATATTTGATGTCGAATGTGTGTCATAATATTGGGACAAAATCATTTTTCTTTATTCATTTCTTTCTTGATGTGACTTGCTTACTTCATCGTTATTTCCCCAATATTGTCTTGCCCTAAAGCCCTGTTTCCAAGGAAGGAAAGATACTCTTCCGGTGTATTGATATTGGTTACTTTCATATCTCCATCAGTTATGCTCTGAAGCGGTTGATAGACAACCTCCATCTGTTTCAAGGCATCACGCACACGATATTTTCTCATCCGAAGCTGCCTTTCCAACACGGGCACGCATTCCTTGCTATAAACAGCACACAGCGGATGAACACGCCCGTCGGCTCCTATTGGGATTACCGCATCCGTGCCACAGGTCATTTGGGACAAGAGTTCACTTGCGAAATCCCAATCAGCCAACGGCATGTCACAGCTAACCACAAAAACGCTTGGCGCATGACACCGTACCAAAGCCGCATGGATTCCAGCCAAAGGCCCCCCATCCGCAAATTGATCCAACACATAGTCATACGGCTTATCCGAATACATGTTCTTTTGCCCTGGAGCCAGAAATAGTTCATCCGCCGGAAAAAGGTTCTGGGCAACCACATCAATGAAATCCATGCCGTTCCATAACAGCTTTCCCTTGTCCCGCCCCATTCTGCGGCTACTGTATACATAAGGGGGAATCAACCATCATTCGCTGGTATGTTGAGTTCCGTTTTCTTATGCACCCACCATACAAAAATACTGAGCCTGCACGGGAATCAGGGCGCTGTTCGCCGCCGCCAGCGCGTTGACCGTGAGCATCCCCAGCGAGGGCATACAGTCCAGAAGGATGCGGTCATATCTGCCCCTGAGCGGTTCAAGCGTCTGCTTCAGGATGCTCTCGCGGCTCATGGCGTTGACCATGGACACCTCGACGCCGGACAGCTCGATGTTGGCCGGAAGGATGTCCACACCCTCGCTGTGATGAAGGATGGCCTGCGTCACGTCATACGGCTCGTCCTGCATGGTAGCAAGCATCGCGGTGGACAGCGTATCGGTCAGCCTGTCCGGCTGCGACCAGCCGAGGCTGATGGTCGCACTTCCCTGTGGGTCACAGTCAACCAGGAGAACCTTCTGGCCCTCCTGAGCCAGACCGATGCCGAGGTTGACGCACGAGGTGCTCTTACCCACGCCCCCTTTCTGGTTGCATAGGGCTGTGATGGTGGTTTTCATAACATCTTACTCCTTTCCTTGTCACACAAAAACCTGCATAAGCAGGCATGATAAAAAGATCGTATCAATGAGAATCCGTATTGTATTTTTGCTCATGAGCGCATATAATAGAATCATGATTTAATAAATCCAGATTTGATTTTTTTGGGGGAATATTCGTGTTTATTGGTCGCAGAAATGAATTATCCATGCTTGAATCCAAATATCATGAGCCAGGCGGCCAGCTTGTCGTTCTTTATGGTCGAAGGCGTGTCGGTAAAACCGAGCTCCTTCACCAATTTGCGGATAACAAGCAGTCTGTCTTTTACACCTGTACAGAATGCGCTGACTCCAGCCAGCTCCAGTCCTTTAGCGAACGAATCCTCCGGGCTGGCCATCCTGCATCTGCATACACCTCCAGTTTTCAGAATTGGGAAATCGCTCTGAATGCCGTTGCAACCCTGCCCGGAGAGGGACGCAAAATTCTGGTTATTGACGAATTTCCATATATGGTTAAGGGAAATCCGTCGATCCCGTCTATCCTGCAAAAGCTCTGGGACACACAGCTCAAGGATTCCAATGTGATGATTATTCTTTGCGGTAGCGCCATGAGCTTCATTGAAAAGGAGATTTTGTCAGAAAAGAATCCTCTCTTCGGGCGGGCAACGTGCATCATGAAGCTCATGGAAATGGATTATGTGGATGCCGCTGGCTTTTTCCCGAATTACAGCACGGGAGACAAGCTGCGGGCGTATGCCATCCTGGGAGGCGTGCCGCACTATCTCATCCAATTCTCCGATGAGATCCCTCTGATGCAGAATATTACAGAACGGATTCTGAGAAACGGAGCCCTTCTGTATAGCGAAGTCGAGTTCCTCATGCGTCAGGAGTTCAGAGAGAATGCCATCTACAATACCATTCTGGGGGCCGTCGCACTTGGCGCCACACAGCTCAATGAGCTTCACCAAAAAACCCAGATCGAAAAGACCAAGCTCTGTGTTTATCTGAAGAATCTTGCGGAGGTCGGTCTGGTCAGACGCGAGTTTTCCATGTCAGAAAAACTGAAAGAGCAAGGCAATGTTCAAAGGGGTTTGTACGCCATAGAGAACAACTTTTTCCGCTTCTGGTATTCCTTCGTCTATCCCTACATTTCAGAGCTTGATGCGGGGGATGCCGAGGGCATCGCCCGGCATGTTGTTGCGCCAATGCTGGATTCCTTTGTATCCCATCCTTTTGAGGACATATGCATCCAGTATCTGCGGCGACAGAACAGGGCAGAAGCCCTTCCTTTTCATTTCACGCAGATTGGAAGATGGTGGTCAAAAACCGAGGAACTGGATGTCTTTGCTACGGATGCGCTTCACAAACGCTTTCTCGTTGGCGAGTGCAAATACAAAATCACGCCTCTGGAGCTTTCAGACGTTGAAAACACCCTCCGAAAAGTTCCGCCAAAAGCCGGGCGCGATGTTTCCTATGTATTCTTCTCAAGAAGCGGCTTTACAAAAGGCGCCTCCCAGCGCATAGAGGAGCTTGGAGGCATGGCCGTCAGTGAAGAACAGCTGTTTTTCTGATTTCTGCACATTCATGAATTCCAACCCTCCCTGCCCAAGAATATGCAGCCCGAATTTAGAAGCCTAGCTTTGAAACTGATCCAAAGCAAGAAAAAACACCCAAACTCGGGTGCTTTTCCTTGCTTTGCGGTTTTGGGTGTGCAGCTCATCGAAGTTGATCCCTTGCTAATGAAGCCCGGAGCAGCTACGATTTCTGCTAATTTTGTTCAGCTGACAGCACCTGCTGTTCGTTTCGTTTCCCTGCACTATGTGCGCCATGCAGATTGAAAATCCATGTATTGTCATGCTCTGTCGGGCAAATCCTGTGCAATCGTGCGCCATTGGAAGAAAGCGCGGGTCGGATTTGCGAGTTGGTAAGGATGAGGTCGCCAGTTCGAATCTGGCTATCAGCTCCATCGGAATCACCTTCGCATATAGACGGCGAGGGTGATTTTTTTGTGTCCTGACAGGGTTTTTTGGACTTCGCCCTTTGAAGCCGAAAATCGCAGCCCTGAACTGCATCTCTGCTGATTTGATGAACAAGCACGGCTCCGAGGTTTTCGGAGCCAAGTATTCCCTTCCTTCATATAGCTATAGACAGGCTGCGCGAAACGATACGCAGTCTCTCCGCTGAAGCGCTCCAATCCATCTCTGGTTGCCAGCGGATAGCTGGTTATTTTGATGAGAAATCAGGATGACAGCCCCGTTCAGCGCCATCCCTGAGGCTAAATACCCAGATTTCTGGCAATCGTCTTAACGACCTCACCCATCACAATGGGCTTGGACAGATGCCCGTTCATGCCGGCATCCAGAGAGGCCTGTACATCCTCTGCAAAGGCATTGGCTGTCATCGCAATAATCGGAATCTGAAGGGCATCGGGGCGATTTATGAGCCCGCGGATCGCCGCCGTGGCCTCATAGCCGTCCATCTCCGGCATCATGATGTCCATCAGAATGACATCAAAGGTTCCCGGAGGATTCTCCGCAAAGGCGCGAACCGCCTGCTTTCCGTCCACCGCCCTGGTCACCTGAGTGCCCAGCTTCTCCAGCTGAATCGTGGCAATCTCCGCGTTCAGGTCATTGTCCTCCGCCAGCAGAATCCTTACGCCCGCGAGGTCATTGCTGACAGCGGACGAATCCTGTTTCCGGATCCTGCTGCCGTCTGTTAGCTCCATGGGAATCTCCACGACGAATGTGGAGCCTTTGCCCTTCCTGCTTTCAACGCTGATTTTGCCGCCCATCAGGTCAACATATCGCTTGGTGATGGCCATGCCCAGGCCAGTGCCCTTGTACTGGGTGCGGGCGCTGTTTTCCTCCTGTGAAAACTCATCGAAGATGTGTCCAACGAAGGCCTCGCTCATGCCAACGCCCGTATCGGCGATACGGTAGCGCGCAAGGATATGCTGTCCGTCCTCGACCGGCCGGTAGCTGGCCTCAAAGGTGATCGTCCCGCCGTCCGGGGTGAACTTCACCGCGTTGCCGAGGATATTCACCAGCACTTCCCGAATCCGCACAGCGTCAGCCAGCACACAGCGCGCCTCCGGCTCTTCCAGATGGCGGTGAAAGGTGAGATTCCTGTTGGACAGGAAGCCGGTGGTGACATTGACAACCGTGTCCGCCACCGCGACAATGTCGACAGGGACAGGCGTATACTGAATCCTGCCGCTTTCAATGCGGCTGATGTCCAGCACGTCGTTGATCAGTGTCAGCAGATGCTCCGAGCTGTCGCTAATCTTCTCCAGACAGGACCTGATTTCGGGCTTGGGGTTCTGCTTGAGCGCGATGTTCGTAAAGCCGATGATGGCGTTCATGGGGGTACGGATGTCATGGGACATGTTGTTCAGGAAGGTGCTCTTTGCGGCATTGGCCGACTCCGCCTCCATGCGAAGGCGGTTCAGCTCCTTGTTGGTCTCCTGTTCCATTCTCACCCTTACGGTGCTTCGCTGGACGCTGACGAAGCTGATCGCCGCCAGCAGGAACAAAAGAACCACAACCGACATGAAGATGGTCAGCGTCCTGATGGCGGACTCCATCATGCTCATGGTGCTGACCGCCACAGCTTCCGCAGGAATCAGCAGCATCAGCGTCATGTCATAGTCCTCAAGCGATGTGAGGCAGTAGTAATACTCGCTTCGGTTCAGCAGGATGTTGGCGACAGCAATACCATTCTGATCCAGATGCGCCTTGACCGAATCGAAGTTCTGCCCCTGAATATACTCCGCTTCCCTGAGCGCCTTGTAAACATTCCGTGCACCGATGATATCGTCTGCGTCCGCGTCATAATAGGTCAGCGTGCCGTTTTCCCTGATGATGTAGGTAGCGGCGCTTCCGCCGTAGGTTGTGGTCGTATAATACTGCTTGACGGTCTGTATGTCCTTGAGCAGCACAACGTGGGTCAGGCGAACCTGATTCTCTCCCATGGTAATGGGTGTGTCCAGTTCCTGGGAGAATACCAGGAAGCTTCCGTCAATGCTGTCAGTCTCGGAGACAAAGGTATGCCGCCTTTTCCCATCAACCAGATGGCTGACATCATACCAGATGCCCGCAGGTCCGTCGCTCAGATACGCCGTGCCCTGCACGTCCAGCAGCATCACCCGGCAGCCATACAAATCCGTACAGAAGTCGTTTTCCAGATGCGCGATATTGTCGCTCACATCGTCGCCGTTTTCGTAATGTCTCCCCTGTACAGCGTTGTTCAGTCCCGACACCAGATTCCAGTGGGTCTGAAGGCCGTTTTTCAGGTTGGCGCGGATCTGCTTGACCATCTCCTCCATCTGATAGGAGCGCTCGTCGATCGTCAGCTTCATCAGGGCTGTGCGCATGCAGCGTACGCCCCACGCGAAAGAAAAAACCAGAATCAGCGCAAACGCGACGGGCAAAAGATATTTCGATGAGCGTCTCTTTTCCCTCATTGGCCTCCCCCTCATCTTTCTTCTGCTCGCCGCGCTTGTGAAACGCAGTCCCGTATTACCTCACGGTCATGTAATCCGTGGGCGCTTCAAGCTGCCCGCCATCCTCCACCAGGCGCTTGACCAGGCACGACTCGGCCTTGAGTCCGGACGTATCCACATGAGAAACGCCCATCTCCTCCATGACCTTGGTCATATACCAGTCGCGGTCGCCGTAGATCAGGAAGGAATAGGTCTTGCTGCGATCAAGCGCCTTGCCCTCCATGGTCAGGGCGTTCAGCCTGTAGCCGTTTTCCGTTCTGGCGATGTCCATCTCAAAGCCGCTGGACACATACAGCGTGCTGTCGTTGCAGACCGCGCCGCGGTTGTTCGTCATCGAAAGGGTCGTCTCCACAAGGGTATAGATCTGATCGCCGGTCAGCTCCATCAGGCCAGGCCAGCCGCCGTCATTCTTGGCCAGGTAGCCCAGATCCTTGAGGGAGTAGTCGCCGCTGTAAATGTCGCTGGCGACGTAGCACGCCTGCATGAACACCAGATCCACGCCGTAGATCGACCGCATGGTGTTGGCAACAGCCGAGGCCGCCTGATTGCCATACTCCGGGTTAAACTCGTTGGAGTAAGCGGTATCGATATGGGTGACGATCTCGGTGCCGGGTTCCTCGCCTGCCAGCTCGCTGTTGAAAGCCTCCAGCGCTTCCTTTGCGGTAGTGACTTCACCCCTTAGCATCATCTGCACGACGTCCCTGGAGATGCGGAACATCTCGTTGGAGGCCAGACGGATGTAGAGCTTGTTCTGCTCCACATAGGGCTTCAGGTTGTCCATCTCCGGCATCAGCTCCAGCGTCACGTCCTTCTTGTAGGGCACCATGTTCTTGCCGTAGGAGATGTGATCCTGTCCCTGCTGATTGACCATGGCGGTCATGATGTCAAGAATCAGCTTTTCGCGCTTGGGATCATCCATGCCCTTTTGGGCGGCCGCGACCTGGAAGGTCGGATAGGACAGATACCAGTTGTCCTGCTCCGTCTGGCCAAAGTACGGCACCAGCAGCACCTCGTCCTGCCCGCGGCCGGGATAGGTAATGACGTCCGCGCCGGTACCGCGAAACATCGCAGCCTTGCCCTCGCTGAACATGTCCTTTGGGGTCCGGTTGGGATAGGTCGCGTCCTCCTCGCCCAGACCGACCTTCTCCATGAAATCAAAGAAGTTCTCAAAGACGGGCAGCCAGACCTCTTCGGAAAGCTCGTGGGTCGCGCCGCTCTCATACTGCTGACGCCACTTGCGCCCCTCGATGCTCTGGAGCATGGGAATCGAAGCGCCCTGGAGCACCTCCATGCAGGTGTAGTCCGCCGCGAAATCCGACACAAAGCTGCGAATGCCCGCCGCCTCAAAGGCCTCACAGGCAGCGATAAAGCTGGCGTAGTCCGTGGGCACAGGCACATTGTATTCGTCAAACATGGTTTTGTTGATGATGATGCCATCCACCTCCGCGCAGGTGGGAAGCCAGTTCACCGATCCATCGTCATAGGTATAGCTGTCCAGATACGATCCAAAATAGGTCGTGGCCAGCTCGGTGTTGCTCAGGTCGTACAGATAGTCCTTCAGCAGCACCGCATCCTTCAGCGCAAAGCGGCGCACCGTCAGAATATCGGGCATATCGTCGTGCTCCTGACGGAAGCGGTAGTAATCCGTGGAGTTGGTCACCAGAACAAACTGAAACTCCACCTGTGGGAACAGCTCGCACAGGTACTGGGTATAGTTGTCCAGCATCTGGTTGCCCCAGCATGCGACGACGACCTTTTCCTTCGTCTCCGCCTTTGGTTCGATAGCCTGCTGTGCGGCTGTTGCCGTCGTGTTTCCATCCTTACCGTTCTGACTGCTGCAGCCAGCCAGCAGCAGCGCTGTCATAACCAGCAGCAGCACACAAATAAGTCTCTTCATCTGTTTTTCCCCTCTCAAATCCAATTTTTTATCTTCCCCGAAAATCCCGGCGCAGCCCGTTCGAGCAGCAGTTCATATATCCAATCATGTTAGAATATCACTATTTTGTAGTATACCCTTCTCCGATATATGGAGTCAAGTTTCATATCCATTTATCCTATTCTTACCAAATTGGTTTTATTCCTATTGGATTCAGAAACGAGGGGTTCAATTCTCTTGAGCATGTCATGGATCGTCCTGACGAAACCATAAATCAATTGACCATGATTAACAAGAATTCGTATTAGATTGCTTTTTCGAATGAGAACAGGATACATCAATATTCCAAAGCAAGAAAAAACACCCAAGATCGGGTGCTTTTCCTTGCTTTTCGGTTTTGAGTGCGCTGCTGCGTATCCTTTGACCGCTTTGCAATAGAGAACGTTAGGGAATTCATTCCCCGCCTGGGGACGCGTCCCAGACCCCTTCCCCGTTTCGCGCTGATCGATCGTCCTCATGAGGGGAATGTCAATCCGGCAGCCTTCTCAACAGCGGAATCAGCACGCCGCCGATGCCGTTGCCCAGCGTGATTACTGCCAGACGCAGCAGCGCGCCGGGCGTGAACACCCCGGCAAGCGAGAGATAAAACATATCGGCGATGCAGTGCTCAAAGCCGCAGAGGATGAACGCGCTCACGCACATCAGCAGAATCAGCGGATGCTTCGTGCGCTTGTAGCCATCCACCGCGATGAACATCAGCAGCCCGCAGAAAACCGCCAGCACCAGCAGGCTGAGCAGGCTGTCGCCGAGTTTGACCGTGCACATCGAAGCCGCCCGTTCCGCAATCGCCGCGATCCGGCTGGCGCGCACGGCCAGCGCGGTCAGCGCCGTACCGGCATAGTTGCCCACCCAGATGACGGCCAGCGGGGCGATGTAGCCCGGCCCCTCGTCGATCACATAGCCCACCTTGCCGGTGAACAGGTGCAGCCCATGCGCGCAAATGGCGTACAGCCCGACAGCGAACAGCACCGCGCCGGCGACGCTGTTGTTTACGGAGAGAAAGACTGTGCCGCCGATACCGATGGCCATCCCGGCGAGCAGTGCACTGAGAAAGAGCTTGAGGGTTTTCATCGCATATCCTCCTTGACGGGCAATACAAAAACCGCCCGGACTTGTTCGCCCAGACGGTCGGCATATCTCACTCAACCTCCACGTGGTCGATTCCACTTCCGTCAGTCGGTTGATGTGTCCATCATACCCAATGCGCGCGGATTTGTCAACAGCTGCGGGGGAAATCCGCCTGTTCTCCCGAAAAAAACGGCATGATCGTGAGAAAGCGGAGAGCCTGCCACGGAGTTGCAACCCACGGTCCATTGACCAGCGCGGCAGCGTACAGCGTTCTGCCAAACTCATCCTTGCCCGTCTTCACAGACTCGCTGAAGGGATCGATTGTCGCCTGGAGATATCATGTCTTGATAAAAGAGCATAGCACACCGTCCGGCAAAAGGAACAAGCCATGATCAGTGTCATAGGAAACTGCTGCATCAGCATCCTCTCCGTCACCTACAGGCGGAATCGGGGACCATGCGAGCACATTCGTCGTTGCCGGCAAAGACAGGGTCATCGTCCCATCCGTATAGATCACGATCTGCTCATCCAAAGCCGGCAAATCCATCTCCGGGCTGAACCGCGCCAGGATTTCGCCGAGCGTGTCATGCTTCATCCACGCGGTATGCTCTGCCTCATCAATCGAAAGCACTGTGCCCTGGAGAACGCCGGTTTCCGTCACATCCTCCATGGACAGATTCAGCTCCTGATCCACGACAGCCAGATAGACCCTCTGCTCCAGCGTTTCATCCTCCCAGCTGCGGCGGTAATCCAAGGTGATGATGCTGTTTCCCGGCTTCACAGCCGTAATCACATACTGCGTCTGGCCTCCGGCGCCGGTAAGCAGATCGGTCTGCTCATCCGGGATGTAGGTTCCTTCGGCACTGTCAAGCTGGACAGAATCGCCGCCCAGCACAAAGCCCACCCAGGAATAGCCGGTGCTGGGATTGGCATCAAGGGAGAGCACCGCCGTATGGCCTGCATCCGAGGACTCCGCCATCGCACAGGAAAGGGTCAGCAAAAAGGCCGACAGAAGCGCAATCCATTTCTTCATGGTCTCATGACCTCCTCAATGATTCTTTAGTCAATAGACGGCGATGGGCTGGCATGGCTTCCCATTCGCCGCCATTTTTTATTTTGGAATGTGAACGGATGCCGTTTTCTGTCCCTTATCCGGGGTTTTCATCTGTAAAAATGCGCCGGCCTGCAAGCACAGGCGGCGCCAGCTGATCGGGCGCAGCATGAATGGCCGTTTGAGCAATCATGCCGCGAAGGATTTCAGGGTTTTGACAGCGCTTAGTCCATCGTCAGATGGTAGGCTGTGGCATAGTCCTGCTGCAGCCAGACGGTCGCGCTCGCGTCCTGCGCGTTGTAGATCACGCTGTACTGCGTCATGGAGGTCGCCTCTGTGCCCGGGTCCTGTGCTGCGACGCTGAGAATCTTCATCGCCTGGTCCTGGGTCATCTTCGTCATATAGCCCTCCTGGGTGAAATCGATATAGCGCTCCACCGCGCTGACAATGCCGGTCAGGCGGTGATAGCCGTGGCCATAGCCATAATGGTACTCCCGCACGGTGTTGCCAAGAGGAACCACCTTTTCCGTGCAGACGCCGTCCTTATAGCGATCCTCGGCATCGTCATAGCCCACATAGTAGTTGGTCACGGCGTTGGTGTCCGTCACGGTCAGCTGATTGTAGCGCCATTCCAGCACGACGGAAGCGCCCGTGGCATCGGTGACGAACAGATGGAAGTCCATGCCGCCCGTATTGCGGATATTGTATTCCCGGGCCAGCGCAACGGCCTCCTCCACCGTGGCGCAGTTGTCCAGGATATAGCGCGCCAGCACGGAATGGCCGATGGTGACCTTGCCCGGCTCCTGCTGGTCGACGGGGGTCTCGCCTTCCTTCACATCCAGCTTCAGGATGGAGACGCTGACGCCCTTTTCATTGAGGCCGTCCACGCACAGATACGGAAGCAGCACAGCCAGCGAGGTGTCCGTCGCGCCGTCATCCAGCACGCCGGCGGAGTAGTTTCCTCCGGCCAGACCGAGCCAGCAGGCGTCCGCGATGCCAATGGACTTGTATTTGCCCTCCGGGGCGCAGTGAAGGGCCACATTCAGGCCGGTATACGCGCCGTTGGGATCGGTATGCCGGTAATCGTAGTTTCTGGCGGTCAGGAAGCAGTCGCCTGTCTCGTTCCAGGTGGTGAACGCGGAGCAGCCCGCGTCATACTGGCCGAATTTGCCGAGGAGGGTTTGGAAAAGGGGATTGTCGTAATCGTAATCGCAGGTCATTTCATAGAAAATACCTGCCTCATCGATGCGCTTGAGCGTATCCAGCGACGCGGACATCGTCTCGTCCAGCCATTCGGCGGCGTGCGGATTGACGCTCTGCGCGCAGGCGGCGCCCGAAAGCCCGGCCAGGGAAATGAGCAGCACAAGGGCCGCGAGGACAAAACCGGTGTTCTTCATGTGATCATCCCTTCTATGATTTCTCATGTTTTTTTATATTATATCCCAATACCCGGGACTTCGCAAGCGCTGAAGACAGAAGACAACGACGCCTCCGGCTTTGCCGATTGATTAATCCGCGGCGATACGATATAATGAAGACATTCTCCGGCTTCAGCTGCAGGGCCGGAAACATGCAGCGCGTACTTCGTCACAAAATCCGGATGTCCTATCGCCGGAGCCGGCAGCACATCAGAGGAGGTGTATCCACCATGCAGATTCGCAAGCCGTCCATCGGCAAGCTGGAGCTGGGCGTGCTGTGCAGCCTGTCAAGCAGCTACATGATGCTGCCATTTCTTGTATTCTCCAGCCTGCTGACCGGAAAATCAACCGCCGTGAACTTCTTTGTGCCCGTGGTGATCCTGTATTCCATCCAGAGGGCCTGCCTGATTGCCCTGCGCGGGTTCGGCGAAATCACCAATCCCTACAGGATTCTGCGCGGCGGGCTGCTGCTGGCGCTTGCCGGGGCGGTGCTGATGGCGCTCTCATCCCTGTACCGGCCGCTGCTGATGATCAGCGCGCTGCTGATCGGGGTCGGACTTGCTCCGGTCCGCGCCATGTTCATCCCGCTGTATACCGCCGTAACGCAGCAGGACGCATCCCTTACGCAGGGAAAGCGCATCGGCACAGGCCTGTATCTGCTGGTCATGCTGCTGGCGCTCATCCTGGGAAAAAGCTGTCTGCCGGTTGTTCCGCTCCTGTTTCTGCTCTACATCGCCTGCGCGCTGCTCATTCTGCTCCGCTTTGACGGCGACGCGCTGTTCGCGCGGCAGAAGGCCTTTGACGCCGACAAGAGGAAGCCGGTGTTTTTCATCTTCGGCGCACTGGCGCTGCTTTGCCTGCTCATCCTGCGCCAGTACAACCAGTCCGGCGTCTCCATGCTGATCTGGCTGACGCCGGCGATGCTGGCCATCTTTGTCGTGTTGGAGATGTGCAGGCGCCGGAAATACGTAGCCTTTGTCTATCAGGCATACTGGGCAGGCGCCGTGAAAAGCCATCTGCTGCTCTTCAGCCTGATTCTTCACAGCTCTGTTGGCAACACCTCCATGGCGATGCGGGTCTATCTCGCCATCGCGATGGGCAGCATTCTGTCGTCCCTTTTGAAAAAGCCGCTGGCGCAGCTCCTGCCGGGAGACCGCCTGAGCCGCGCATCCATGCTGCTGTCAGCAGCTCTGTCCTTCCTGCTGGCTGTTCCGTCGCAGGCCGTCAATCTGATCGGGATTGTGCTCGCCGGCGCCTTCGGCAGCATCGTTGCGGCAGAAGCCGGCGCATGCTACATGCGCGATGAGCGCCATGTGCCTCTGGAACGCGCCCTTGTCCGGCTCAGAATCCACACAGCCGGCAGCATCCTGCAGCAGCTGGCGATGTTCTTTATCATCTATCTGCTCGGAGAATTGGGCATTCACCGGAATCTTCTTGGAGCCTACGCAGCCGGAACGCCGGATCCAGGCCTCAGTCTTCTGCTGCGCACAGCCGGATTGATTCTGAGTGCCGGACTGCTGCTTTCCGCGATCCTGATCCTGTGCTTCACAAAAAAACAGCGCAGCGCCAAAGCATGAATTCATGAAAGGAGACATCCCTATGGACAAACAAACAGCCATCCGGTACCTGGAGGAACGAGCGGCGGATTTCTACGCGCTCAGCGACAAAATCTGGAATAACGCGGAGATCCGCTTTGGAGAGAAGCAGTCTGCCCAGGATTACGCTGCTTTTCTTGAGGCTGAAGGCTTCACGGTGACCATCGGCATCGCAGGGCTGAAGACAGCGTTTCGCGCCGAATGGGGAAGCGGAAAGCCCGTGATCGGCTTTCTGGGAGAGTACGACGCGCTTGCCGGCCTGAGCCAGAAGGCAGGCATCGCCGTGAAGGAGCCCCTTGAAGGCAACGGGAACGGACACGGCTGCGGCCACAATCTGCTCGGCGTCGGCGCGCTCATGGGGGCTGTCGGTCTCAAGCACGCGCTGGAAGCAGAGGCCAAGCCCGGAACCGTGGTTTTCTTCGGCTGTCCGGCCGAGGAGGGCGGATCCGGAAAGACCTTTATGGCGCGCGAGGGCTGCTTTGATCAGCTGGATGCAGCCTTCAGCTGGCATCCGGACAGCCGCAACATGATGCCGCCAGGGCCTGTTTTGGCGAATGACGTCATCCGCTACAGCTTCACCGGCAAGGCATCCCATGCGGCGGCGGCGCCGGAGGCGGGAAGGAGCGCGCTTGACGCGCTGGAGCTGATGAACATCGGGGTTCAGTTTCTCAGAGAGCACATGCCCCCGACTGCCAGAATCCATTATGCCATTACGGACGCCGGCGGAAACTCGCCCAATATCGTTCAGCCCCACGCGTCCGCGCTGTATCAGATCAGAGCGCCCTTTGCACCTGAGCTTGCTCAGCTGTATGAGCGGGTCAACAACATCGCCAGAGGCGCAGCCCTGATGACCGATACGCAGGTGGATATCCGGTTTCTGAAGGGAACCAGCAATACCGTGCTGATTCCCGCGCTGGACGAGGTCATGTACAACAACATGTGCGAGATTCCCAACCCTGTCGAGCTTGCAAAGGATTTGTCCTTTGCCCATGAGATCGTCAAGACGCAGCATCCCGCCGACAGGCTTCCTGAACACGCGTTTGACTTAAGGATCCTGCCCTTCAGCAAAGCGGGCAATGTGCCCATTCCCGGCTCGTCGGATACCGGCGACGTGAGCTGGATCTGTCCGGTTTCGCAGTGCGCCACAAGCACCTGGCCGGTGGGGACAGCCGCCCACAGCTGGCAGGCTGTCGCCTGCGGCAAGAGTGACTTTGCGCACAGGGGCATGCTGTATGCGGGTCAGATTCTCTCGGCAACGGCGATTGATGTCTGCGATCATCCTGAAATCATCGCAGAGGCCTGGAAGCAGCTGAAGGAGAAGACAGGAAGCAACGGCTATCATTGCCCGATTCCGCCGGAGATCACGCCGGAGCTCCTCGAGTCTGAAACAACCTGAGCGCTGCGTGATATCGGTTATATGATATGCTTCCTGTGGCGCAGACATGTATGATAAATCCGCTGGCTGTCCGTTCAGAACGGACAGCCAGTTTTCATACAGATTTTGCTTTCCTTTGAAAGGGAGAAAACCGCCTGCCTGCAGGCCTCCTCCGTCGCCTCGCCGCACAGCACCCGCCTGCGCGCCTCGTGAAGCGCCGCCTTCAGCCCCGGCCCGGGCGCAGCGCCCGCCGCCATCAGCATCCTTGCATCCGGCACACTCGCCGCCGCACGCGCATACGCCGCCAGCGCGTCCATCACAAATGCCTCCTCCCGGTCGGCGTTTTCCCGCGGCTTGCCGGTGCCGCGCGTGTCGCACACCGCCAGAAGGGCCAGGTCCTGCGCGCAGACGGACTCGTCAAACAGCAGGTTTGTCTGCGCCTCATCAGCCCCCGTATAATAGCACGTATGCACGCGCATGTGCAGGCGGCACATGTCCTGCGCATAGCGGATCGCCGCCCTCGGTGCGCCCAGCCGCGTGAGCATCGCCTCACACAGCGGAACGCCTGTCTCCGCGTGACCCGCCGCGTGCCAGCTGCCGTTTTCGTCCTGCCGGGCGGAAACCGCCTTGCCCAGATCGTGCGTCAGCGCCGCGAGCATGAAGTGCAGCGGATGGCTGCTCCTGTCCTTCACCTCCGCAGATGCGCGCAGCGTGCGCATCGTGTGCTCAAACGCGTCGCCCTCCGGGTGATGCAGGGGGTTCTGCTGCACGCCGCAAAGGGCTGAAAGCTCCGCAAACCACGGCTTCAGCGCGTTTGCGTCCCGCAGCACGCGGAAGAAGACATCCGGCTCCTGCGCGCCCTCCAGCGCCTTGTTCATCTCGGCATAGACGCGCGCGGCGCTCAGGCGGCCCAATGGCATGCGGCGCATCCTTTCGATGGTCTCCGCGTCCGGCGTGAGATGGAACCGCGCGGCAAACTGCGCGCCGCGCAGCACCCGCAGCGGATCCTCCTCAAACCCGCCGCCCGGCACGGCGCGCAGCACGCCCCGTGCAAGATCCTCTGCCCCGCCCAGCGGATCGACGATCTCGCCCGTCAGCGCGTCGCGCATGATGGCGTTCACGGTGAAATCCCGCCGCAGCACCGCCTGCGCAGGGTCAAGCTGCGGATTGACCGCCACGGCAAAGTCCTTGTGGCCGGGTCCTGTGCGCGTCTCCGTGCGCGGCAGCGCGATGTCGAGCTTTGCACCCCTGATCGTAAAGATGCCGTAGGCGCGGCCGCTCTCGTCGATTTCGCCGAACGCATGAAGCAGCGCGCGCAGATCATCCGGATGGACGCCGTGCACCTCGCAGTCGATATCGGTGCTCGTCCTGCCCAGCAGGCTGTCGCGCACGCAGCCGCCCACCAGCAGCGCGCGTCCGCCCAGGGCATGCACCTCCCGCGCAATCGCGCGGATCATCTCCCGCTGATTCATAGGTTTTCCAGCTCGCCCTGATCCCCGCGCGCATACGCGCAGGTGAGCACCTCCTCCCGTGCGATGTGCACGGCTTTTTTTCTGCCCGGCAGCTTTGCGGTGAAGCCCTGGCCGTCCGCGTCGATTTCCGTCACCTGCAGGTTTCTTTTGTCCATCCGGCCGTCCTTCATCAGCACCGCGCAGATCCTGCGCCCGTTTTCCAGCGAGTATTTGAGAAATCTGTCAATCATGTCATGCCCTCGTCACTGCCCGTCATCGATGCCCGTCGCGTAGATGCGCACGTCTGGATTCTGATAGACCAGGTCGTAGTGCTCGTCGATGTAGGTGAGATCGACCTCAAACTCGGCGCGCTCATAGTCGCTGACGTAAATGTAATCCACGCCGTACATGTCCAGCACATACGCATACAGCTCGGGATTCTCATAGAACCTGCGGCAGCTGCTGGCATGCTCGCTGTAGTCAAGCCCGTGGAAATAGACGTACAGATCGCTGCCGCAGATGATCTGCCTGCCCGCCAGCGAACAGACCGGGTTGATATGCTGCTGTCCGGTCATGAAGACGGCGTCCTTCTCGGTGTGCTCGTCGATCCACGCGCCGGCCTCCACCGCCGTCTCGGAGAAGAGCTGATAGCCGGAGACGGCCTCGCGCGCAATGGACAATCCGCCGGAGAGCATACTCACGACCATGAACAGCGCGCTGAGCACCACCCTGCCGCGCAGGCCGGCCATGCGCTGCATGAGGATGGAGCCATAGTCCGCCGCCAGGATCACGACGAACATGTACCAGATGTAAAACAGCTTGTTGTTGTCGTACTCGTTGGGCTGGAAGAGAATGGTCTCCGCGACGAGGAAGATCGCCGCCATGCCCAGCACGATATCCAGATATCCCCTGCGCCGGGATTCCAGCACAGCCAGCAGCATCAGAATGAACGGCAGGCCCGCGTTCTTGACCCAGAACCAGAAATACCCGTCGATCATGCCGCGGCCGCCGGAGTTGTTCACCCAGTTGAACTGGAAGCGCAGCGAGCCGCCCTCCACCGTCTGCTTGACGGCGCTGCCCAGCAGCTGCGGCAGCGCAAGCGCCAGCACGATGCCCAGGTACACGCCCGCGCAGGCGAGGATGCCCTTTGCGTCCCCGCGGTCGGTGATCAGCCTGCCCAGGATATAGCCGCCGGAGAACAGGCCCAGCGCCAGGAACGTGTGCGTATGCACCAGCGGCAGGCAGCTGGCCCACAGGGCGAGGAGAACCGTCTGGCGCATGGAGCGCTCACGCATGGAGGAGATGAGCAGCATCAGCGCCGGGATACCCATCGCCCAGCCGCCCAGCAGCGCGCGCTGCGGGATCATCAGGTCGGCGATGACATTGGAAAAGCGCAGGTTGAGGTCCGGCTGATTGGCCGGGGTCTTGTAATAGCCGGTGAATATCTCCTGAATCTTCTGAAAGTTGTCCCGGCCCGCCAGATCAAAGTCGTACAGGAAGCCCAGGCCGCCGTTAAAGAAGAACAGCAGCGCCGCCGCGACGATCGCCAGACGGCGGTTGCCCAGAATCTGCCGCGCCATGAGCATGTAGCCCGTGTAGGTCAGCGCCATCAGCAGCGTGCCCGGAACGATGACGGCCATCTGCAGGTTCATGCCCATCATCATCATCGTCGTGCTCAGCGAGTCCGTCAGGTACGGATAGTTGAGCGCCGTGCCGTAGAGCAGGTTGTACGTCGGCGGGAACTCCATGTCCCGCATCGAGGTGATGAACGACAGGTGCATGCACAGGTCGCCGTAGGTGGATTGTCCGCACCAGGCGGAGCCGTCCGCCGCCGGCATGAGCACATGCGTGTACTGCAGATAGGCGGACAGCACCGTCATCGGCACCACGAACGCCGCCGTCACCGCCAGCATCTGCCGGTCGTCCTTCGTCATCTGTCTGACCGGCCTGTGATCCTGAAACCAGATGCTCAGGCCGGCGATCGCCATCAGCAGCGCCGCCGCCGCATAATGCGCCTTCAGCGTAAAGCCCCAGAGATTTGCGCACAGTGCCGGCAGCACCATTTCCAGGAGCACGCCCAGGGTCAGACCCAGAAAAGCCCGCACAAGCGGGCTCTTTGAGGGCAGCTGCATGCGGATGATCGTCATGCCGCCGATGAGAAAGAAAAGGGTATAGAGGATTGCCGCCATGGATTTCTCCTTATTTTGCCTGTCAGTCCCGAATCAGCTGAAGATTCATCTGCTTTCTGCGGCGGTGCGGCGCGCCTGCGTCCATCTCCGCTTGCTTTTCTCCGTTCTTCTCCGCAGGAAACGGCCTTGCTTCGTTTTTCATGATGTCCATCTGCTGTACGTCCGCCTTCACGCGCATCAGGTCATTGATGGCCTGTTCGCGGCGGCGGCTCTCCTTCTTGCCCGCGCGGATATCCCGCGCTGCGGCCTCTGTGCAGATTGCCTGTCCGAGCAGGGACAGATACCGGCTGCGCGAGGCGGTCACGAGGACAAAATCCATCAGCACAATGACGACGATCATGATCAGCACCGCCGGCAGCCACATCATCCCCAGGAACACGCCCAGCACGCCCAGCACCAGGCTCAGAATCACTGCTGCGGCGAAGTACATCGTGCGCACCCATTGTGCGTTCCTGCGCAGTGCAACAGCCGTCTTGTTGGTCAGGCGAATGGACTCTTTCATCGATTCAATCTCCTCTTTGGGGACGCCGTCCCCAAACCCCTGGCAGGGACATTGTCCCTGCACCCTTCTTCGCTTCGCGGCGGTTTTAAGGCATTGCGCACAGCCTCCCTCCCGCGGACGCTGTCTGCCGCAGTCAGACTGAGGGCGTTTATGCCGTCAGGCACGCCTTCAGCAGATCGACGCACGCCTGCACGTCGCGCAGGTCGACCGTCTCCGCCTCGGTGTGAATATAGCGGCAGGGCACGGAAATCGCGCCTGTCGCGACGCCGCCGCGGGTCATCTGCATCGCGCCCGCGTCCGTGCCGCCGTAGGGCATCACCTCGCGCTGGGCGGGAATGCCGTTTTCCGCCGCGAGCTTTTCCATCAGCCCCACCACGGAAGGCGTGCAGATCACATCGTAGTCCATGATCTTGATGGCCGCGCCTTTGCCCAGCTCCACCGCCATCTTGGTCTTCATCTCCGGCATGTCGCCCGTGTCCGTCACATCGATGGCGATGCCCATGTCCGGCGCCGCCGCGTAGGCCGCGGTCGTCGCGCCGCGCAGGCCGACCTCCTCCTGCACGGAGAAGACGGCGATGATTTCATTCTTCACCGGCGCATCCATTTCCAGCAGCGCCTGCGTCTGAATGTAGCAGGCAATGCGGTCGTCCATCGCCGGGGAGGCGAGACGGTGCTCGCCCAACCTGGTCACGCGCGGCTTCATCACGCACATGTCGCCGATGGACACCCTGGAGAGCGCCTCCTCGCGGCTCTGCGCGCCGATGTCGATGAACAGATCGGAGACCTTCAATTTGTCCCCGGCCTTCTCGTCCGCGCCGATCACGCCGCACACGCCGTTTTCAAACACGACGTGGCCGCTCACCATCTCCCGGGCATAGATGCCGCCGACGCTGCACACGCGCAGATAGCCGTGCTTGTCCGCGTCGATCACCGCCAGACCGATATGGTCCATGTGCGCGGAAATCATGATGCGCTTGCCCGTGCCGTCGCCGTGCTTCACGGCGATCAGGCTGCCCATCACGTCGGTGCGCACTTCGTCCACATGACCGGCGAGCGCCTCGCGGATGATCTCCGCGACGCGGCCCTCATGGCCGGACGGGCCGTAGGCGGTCAGAATCTTCTCTAAAAGCTGCATATTCATTTCTGCTCGCTCCTTATTCAAATTTCTTCGGCAAACTCCTTCAGGACGGCAAGCGTCAGCGCCTGTGCCGCATCGATGTCGCTTCTCTTGCACACGCTTGCCGGGCTGTGCGCATAGCGGCAGGGGATCACGATGGACAGGCACGGCACGCCCGCGCCCGCCAGCTGAATCTCGCCCGCGTCGGTGCCGCCGCTCGCGCCGCGCTTGATCTGCACGGGAATGCCGTTTTTTTCCGCCGCGCGCAGCGCCCTCTCGCGCATGGCCTGCGGGATGATCGCGCGCTTGTCCATGAACGTGAGCGCCGGGCCATCGCCGCAGCGCGTCACCTGCTGGTGGGGCTTGGCCATGCCCATGTCATTGGCTGAGGTGGTGTCCACGATCACCGCCGCATCCGGCATGACCCGCCTCGCCGCGATCCTCGCGCCGCGCAGGCCAACCTCCTCCTGCACGGTGAACACGCAGGTCATATCGCCCGCATAGTCGCTCTCGCGCAAAGCGTTCAGCAGAATCATGCAGCCCGCGCGGTCGTCCAGCGCCTTCGCCTTCACAAATCCGTCGCCGAACTCAAGAGTCTCGCTTTCAAACGTCGCGTAGCTGCCGGGCGGACACAGCCGCTCGGCTTCGGCCTTGTCCTTCGCGCCGATGTCGATGAAGATATGCTCATAGTCCGGCGCTTTCCTGCGGTCCTCCGCGCTCATCAGGTGGATCGCCTTCACGCCGATCACGCCCGGCACGGCCTTCTCGCCGACGAGCACGCGCTTGGACACCGTGCATCGGGGATCGATGCCGCCCACGCAGTCAAAGCGCAGCAGACCGTCCTCCCCGGCAAAGCGGACGATGAAGCCGACCTCGTCCATGTGCGCCGCCAGCATGACGTGCGGCAGCCTGTCGTCCGTACCCTTGCGCAGCACGTAGAGATTGCCCATCGTGTCGCCGTACACGCGGCCTTCCCGGTCCTTCAGAATCTCCTCCGCCTCCCGGCGGATGGCGTCTCTTGCCGCATCCTCCCAGCCGGAGGGGGCGCGAAGCGCCGTCAGTTCGCTCAATAGCATAGTGTTTCCTCCCAGCCTGCATCCAGTGCGCAGACCGTCTCGCACATCAGCTGCGCCTGCCTGCGCATGATGTCCATCGAGCCGACCTCCACCGTCGTGTGCATGTACTTGAGCGGCAGGCTCATGATCGCGCAGGGCACGCCCAGTCCGGCGACCTGCACCTCCCACGCGTCCGTGTAGCTGTTGCCCGCAGCGACCTCAATCATCGTCTTCATGCCGAGCCGCTCCGCATGCGACCGGATCTGATCGGTCAGCTTCCTGTGCACATTGGGGCCCGCGAAGAGCGTCGTGCAGTCCAGCGGATACGTTTCGCCCTCCTCGCAGCCGGGCATGGTGCCGTGCGTCACATCGATGATGATGGCCATGTCCGGGCTGAGGCGCTCAGCCGCCGTGCGTGCGCCGAAGGAGTCGCGCTCCTCGCGCGCGGAGAGCACATAGTACACGTCCGCGTCGTGCAGCCTGCGCCGAACCTGCTGCGCGCAGTCCAGCAGCGTGGCCACGCAGGCGCGGTCATCGAGCGTCTTGCTGGCGACGAGCTCGTTTTCAAGCGCCGTCGTGCGGCCCGTGAGCTGCACCGGCGTGCCCGCCGGCACCCTGCGCCTGACCTCGTCCGCCGGCAGGCCCGTGTCGATGAACAGCTCGTCTACCGGCGTCGCCTGATCGCGCGCAGCGCGGTCGGTCAGGTGCGGCGGCATGGCGCCGATCACGCCGTAGAGCGGGCCTTCCTTGGTCAGGAGCGTTACCTCCTGCGCGGGCAGCGTCTGCGCCGCCACGCCCATGGAGAGGAAGCGGACGCTGCCGTCCTCCTCCACCAGGGTGGTCATCAGGCCCACCTCGTCGATATGCGCGCAGAGCATGACCTTCGGTCCCTTGCCGCTGCCGCGCTGCACGGCGATCACGCTCTGATTGCGGTCAACCTGCGTCTCGTCGCAAAAAGGCGCGAACGCTTCGGCAAGCGCCTCGGCGACGGGCGCTTCATAGCCGCTCGTGCCGGGCACTGTGGTCATCTTCGTGAGAAACTTGAGATAATCCATACTCAGCCTTTCCTTGTCCTCGTGTGAGACCTCATCTGCCCCTCAAGGCTCGTCAGACATGACGGATGAGGCCAAAGCTTCGGTCAGTCCGTATTGCCCTCGCCCGCGTAATCGAGCATCTGATTCTCGCAGACGCTCTGCGTTCGGGGATCAAAGTGCATCTGCTCATGCGCATCCTCGGCCGAATAGCTCATCCAGTAGCTGGGCACCTGATGCACATAGCCGCACACCCGGCAGCGATAGTAGAACACTTCCATGGTTTTCCTCCTTGGTTATCCGATTGAACTGCGCAGGATGGAGAGAATCAGCTGGCTGTCAAACATCGGCGCCAGCCGTGAGGCTGCGATCAGCTCCTCGATCTGCGGCACGGGCGCCACCGCCAGCACGATGGGCACCAGCGCAAAGAGGATGAACATCAGCAGCACGCCGCGCACCAGGCCAAACGCGCCGCCGATGAGCGCATCCAGGTGCCGAAGCACCGGCAGCTCAAAGACATAGCAGATCAGGTGAATGACGAACGTCGCGACGATGTAGGCCACAAAGAAGCAGATCAGGAAGCTGAGGATGGAGATGGACACGCTCACGATCGTCTGGCTCAGCAGCTCGGCGATGGTCGTGCCCCCGGCAGCGGAGCTGATGCCCGCGATGAAGGCGGTTTCAAACGCGGCAGGCAGGTTCGCGCTGCTCAGGATCTGCCCGAGCGTGCTCTCCGTCACCTGCGATACGCTCATGAGCGACAGATCGAGGCTGCTCACGCGGCTGCCCGCATCGGTGTAGTACATCAGCGTCTCCACCAGCGTCTCGTTGCCCTTGAGCCATGAAGCCAGCTGAGGGCTCATGACGAAGGCCAGCGCGGCCGCACCGATGAGCGCCGCCACGCTCAGCACGCCGCTGATGAAGCCGCGGTGCATGCCGTAGATCACGCTGACGGCGATCACCGCCAGAATGAGGATATCGATGATGTTCATGAAAGCTCCTTTCGATGAAACAGGATCATGCTGTTTTCAAATCAAAACAGCCATGTGCGAAGCACGTCAGGCAGCGCTCGCGCGTATCGCCCGTCAGCGCGGCAGCTCGACGACATAGATTTCTGAGCCGGAAGCCACGATCGCGCGGTTGTCCGAGATCATGCCCAGCACGCCGGTGACGGCTATGGGCAGCGCATGCGCGGTGAACGTCGTCTCGCCGAACCGGCAGACATACACGGCATTACTGGCAAAGCCGTACACGGAATGTGTGCCCAGCGCTGCGGCCAGGCATTCGCTGGGCAGGTGCAGCACGCGGTCAACGCTGCCGTACATCAGGCGGACGTTGTTGATGCGCACGCCCTCGCGGCTCTCCTGCGCGGGAATCAGCAGCTGATAGGTCGTGCCGTTCACCTGCCTGACGTCCTCCACGGTATAGCCGTAGATCAGCGTGGGGTTGCTCTCCTCGAGCGCGCGGTAGTTGTAGTGCATGATCTGGCGCGTGGTGACGACCTCCAGCGAGCCGTTGATCGAGTAGACCTTGTAGGCGATGTGCTCGCCCAGGGAGCTCTTGCCTGTGGAGAGCTTGCCGGGCTGGAAGGTCTGCAGCTCGGTGGAGATGACCGTGCCGGTCGTATCCAGGCCCAGCACCCACATCAGCTCGGTCTCCTGCGCGCTCGAGGTGGTGACGGTCTTGAAAAAGCCGATGTCCAGCAGCGTCTGGTTGCTGATGGTCACGTTGTCCACAATCTGTCCGGAATCGTTGATAACGGAGACGACGCCGTTGTCCGCCTCGCCCACGAACACCGCCACAAAATTGCTGCCCGCGCTGGCAAACTGGATCGTATCGGACATCTTGTTGTTGTAGATCAGGCGGCCGCGGCTGTTGAGGATGTACAGGTCGTTGCCCGACCAGGCGACGATGCGCTCCTGCGTGGCGTCATAGTCCGCGTTTGTGCCGATCTGATAGCTCCACTCGTTGCCGCCGGTGGCAGCCATGCAGTGCAGCGTCGTGCCGTCGTAGAAGATCACGCTGTCGCCGAAGGGCGTCACGTTCTGGGAGAGAGTCGCGCCGATGCGCGTCACCTTGCCCACGCTTTCCCGTCCCGCGCCGCTGAGCGCATAGCTCACCGTCAGCACGATGATGGCAGCGAGCACTGCCAGCATCACCAGCATGCGCAGCTGGCGGGGCAGCGCCCTTTTCTTCTTCTTTTTTTCGTTCATGCCGTATGTGCTCAGCGTGCTGTTCGCGCCGGTCACATACTTCACGCGCTTCTTGTTGCGATCCATCGTTGCTGTTTTGTTCCTTTCCCGCACTTTTCCACTTTTGGAGGTATCCAAAACCCGTTCCAAAATGTTTTGGCTGAAAAGCGCCCAAAATCTATTGACCTGTCTTCTTTTTGGTCTGTCTCAAACCGCCGTGTCCACAGGTGCACCTTGGGGTTATCCAGCGCTTATCCTTACTTTTTCCACAGCTTTTTCCACACTTTTGTGGATAACTGTGGAGTTTTTGTGGATGATTGTGGATAACGACTGTATAAGTCCATTTTTTCTTGATATAGCTGAAAAAACGCGCAGATTCCCAAAAGGCGGGCTTCAGGTGCTGAGCACGCCGTTTTCGACATGGTAAACCGCGCCCTGGCGCGCGCCGGCGAGGTCGGACAGATCCGTGCAGGTCACAAATGTCTGCACACGGTCAATCCGCTCGATCAGCTGGCGGCGGCGGCCGGGATCCAGCTCGCTCATCACGTCGTCCAGCATCAGGATCGGCGCTTCGCCCGTCTCCTGCGCGGCCATTTCCAGCTGTGCCAGCTTGAGGGAGAGCACCGCGCTGCGCTGCTGCCCCTGTGAGGCGAACGTGCGCGCCTCCTTGCCGTTGATCGTCACGCCCATATCGTCGCGGTGTATGCCCACCGTCGTGGTCATCCGCCGCAGATCCTCGCCTCTGGCCGCGCGCAGGCGGCCAAGCAGCTGCTCCGCGGCGTCCGGCGCATCCACGGTCTGGGAGATGTACCACAGCCTCAGCTCCTCGCGTCCGCCGGTCAGCGAGGCATGCGCCTTTCCGGCTTCCTCGCTCAGAAAAGCGATGGCTTCGCGGCGGTTCTGTGCGATTTCCGCGCCCACGCGCGCAAGCTGCTCGTCCCACATGTCCAGCGTGGGCAGCAGGGACGGATGCCTGGCGATTTCCTTGAGGAGCGCGTTGCGCTGGCTCAGCGTGCGCACCGCGCGCTGCAGGCTGTAAAAGTACTGCGGACGCAGCTGTGAGAGCTGCATGTCCAAAAACCTGCGCCGCTCCGCCGGACCGTCCTTGACGATGGAGAGATCCTCCGGCGAAAACAGTACGCCGCAGACGTGGCCAAAGAGCTCGCCGATGCGCTCCGCCTGGCGCGCGCCGATGCGCACGACCTTCTTTTTCTTCTGCGTGCGGTGCAGCAGGATCGTCACCTCGTGCGTGCCGTCCATCTGCCGGGTGCGAATCTGCACGCGCGCATCGTCCGCGCCCCAGCGGATGAGCTCCTCATCGCGCGGCGTCCTGTGGCTGCGGCCCAGGCAGCACAGGTGCAGCGCCTCCAGGATGTTGGTCTTGCCCTGCGCGTTCGGCCCGGTGAACACAGTCACGCCGCTGTCAGGCGTGATGATCGCCTGCTCATAATTTCTGAAATTTTTGAGACTCAGCGATTGAACGCGCATATTGTCATTTCCCTGTTTCCTTTATGATCTTCTCTTTTTCCGCCGCAGATACTCCCTCAGTCAGCTTCGCTGACAGCTCCCTCAGGAGGGAGCCAAAGCGCCGCACAAAGCCTCCCTCCTGAGGGAGGGGGACCATCCGCAGGATGGTGGAGGGAGTTTTGCCCCAGCGTCCCTCTTACGCGTTGAACACGCGCACCGGCAGCACCAGATACAGGTAGCTGTCGCCCTCCGTCGGGCAGACCACGCACGGGCTGACGTTGGAATTGAAGCGCATGATGACCTCGTCGTCGGAGATCGCCTTGAGCACGTCGGTGATGTAGCGGACGTTGAAG
>JBJEUI010000272.1:0-4994 GCA_051883755.1 Candidatus Ventricola sp. | reverse complement strand
GTCTTTGACACGCCGCGCGGGGAGATGATGATCCCGGCGCTCAAGCGCGTGGTCGTCGAGGTCGACCTCGATGAGGAGAAGATCGTGCTGGATGAAGCCGTGCTGCCGGAGGTCGCCGTCTGGGAGGACGAACCGGCGGAGCGGGACGAGTGAATTCTCCTGTGGAGCGGGAAGAAAAGAACGCACGCATTCGTCTGTATAGCGGAGGGGAATCGCGGCAGACAGAGGATCAATCAAGAATCATGATGAAGAGAACGGGACTGTTTTTTCTGCTTCTGGCGTGCCTGCTCTGGAGCGGCATGGCAGGAGCGCAGACGCTGCCCTCGAACGAGGTCTTTTCGCCCGGCCTGGTGAAGCTGGCCGCGATGGAAATGGAGCAGCCGAATGTCTGGGCGCAGGCGAGCGTCCAGGTGGACAAGGCGATGTATGCGCGCGATTTGTCGGTGCTGTCCGCCATGCTGGGGGGCACGACGCTGACCTATCAAAGCGGCGATGCGGGCGAAACGCTGAGCATCGAACGGGACGGCGAGGCGATGGGCGTGTACGTCGTGCCGGAAAGCGGGACGCTGGATGCGCTTGAAAGCAGGCTGCTGGGCACGGCGGTGCTGGAGCGCGTGCCGCTGGCAGGAATTGCCGACTGGCTTGAAGGCCTTCAGGCGGGCGATGCGCTGGGCTTCGGCTTTGCGGTGAGCGAGCCGTTCACGCTGGTGCGCACGATGTCCGACGACGGCACGCGGCTGACCAAAATCAACGTTTCGGGCGCGATTGCGCGCGAGGGAGAGGCGGCGTACAGGGTCGAAGGATTCCTGCGCCAGCCGGCGGGCCGTTCGCCGAAGGACACGTTCGAGCTGACGTTTACGCAGGACGAGGACAACTTCATCGAGCTGGCGTACAGCGCGCTGCGCGAAAACGAGATCACGCGCAAGGACAAGGAAGGCACGGCCAGCGTCCGCACTGCGCTCAAGGCGGCGGGCAAGCTCGCGGGCAGCGGCATCTCCAGCCGCCTGACCGTGACGATGAAGAACCGCTGGACGGCGGACGGAGATGCGCTTTCCGAGCGTATCTCCATCACGGCCAGCCTTACGCACGAGGACAAGACGCCCGGCAGGCGCATGCAGCGCCTGAACAGCGTGGCGGCGGAGACGAAGAACACGATCTGCCTGACGACGCACGAGAGCGGCGACGAGGTGCTTTCGCTGACCGATGCGATGGAGATCGAGGTCACGCTCGATGAAAACACATTTTTTGCGGGCAGTGCAGACCTGACCGTGCACGTGGGCGGCGATGCGCAGCTGCTTGCCCTGGAGCCGGAGCCCATCACGCCGCAGGCCATTCAGAATCTGGCCCGGCGGATCTATCCGCAGCTTGATGAAGATACGCAGGCAGCCATCCGCAAAGGGCTGTGAGCAGACGAATCTACAGAAAAGAACAGGAGGTACCTTATGAGGAAACGTATTCTTTCCTTTGTGCTCAGCGCCGTGCTGCTGCTGGCGCCGATGGCGTCCGTGGCCGAGGAGACCGCGGCTAACTACTATGCAGGTGAGCTGACGACAACCGCGGTCGGCGACAGCTATTTCGCGGGCAACCAGATCAACCTGAATGCCGTGCTGGGCATGACCCTGGAGGAGGGCGTGACGGACGACATGGTGAAGGCGGTTGCCGGCCTGCTGAATAAATCCCAGCTGCATATGTCCTTCTATGACGATTTCGGCACCGCGCGCCTGCACGCTGAATGGGATGCAGACGGTGTGACGCTGCTGAGCGCGGATGCGCTCGTCTATGAGGACGGCTCCGTGCAGATCATGAGCAGCCTGACAGGCAAGCTCGTGCTGGCGCTGCCCGCGCAGGATGCGCAGCAGGAGACTGTCACCCTGGCGGATTTTGATCTCAATGATCCTGAGCAGGCCGCGGCGTTCCGTGCGCTGCCGGCGGCCCAGCGCCTGATGATGACGGGCAACGAGCTCATCTCCCTGCTCATCAACCACCTGCTGGGCTGGGTGTCCTACATGCAGACGGATAACGACGGCGAGTTCTACGTCTTTGACGATACCTACCTGGAGGCGACGGAGACCCGCGATCCGGTGGCCCAGCGCATGCTTGGCACGATCAAAGCGGACAGCTTCAACACCCTGCTGTGGAACGTGGCTGCCACGATCGCTGATACGACCGGCGAGTTCCAGCAGGCACTGGCCGATCTGCTGGCGGAGTACGGCGTGACCCGCTATCAGGCCCGCACATTGATCGATCGCCTGTTCACCGAGGAGACGATTGATCCGGCGCTGGACTTTGTGCAGCCCTCTTACAACATCATCGAGAACAAGGACGAGTCCCCGATTCAGTATGACGACGTCTCTTACTTCTTCAAGAAGCTGATGAAGTGCACCCAGCGCATCTGGGACAACGGCACGGAGAACGTCATGAAGATGGACGTGAGTTACGACGATTTCGGCGGAATGGTGGGCTTTGATGCGTATGCGCCGCAGTTCACGCCGCTGCTGCCGTACGAGGGCAACTTCACCTATTCCATCAAGACCGACGACAACTGGCAGCGCTTCCATACCGCTCACGGCGAGCTGCAGGTGTATAACGACAACCGCGCGGTGGGCGACCTGAGCATCCGGTTCGGCCAGGACGTGGACGGCGAGAACCACAGCAGCTTTGCGGGCCGGCTCGACGTGCTCGATCAGAAGGCGAACACGTCGGAGGGCTTCAGTGTGGAGGCCAGCCTCGACTTCGTCGTTGCGGCGGGCGAGAATGGCCAGGAGTCCGAGAACTTTGAGGGCAGCCTGGTGCTCAGCAGCCGCGAAAACGGCGAGGGCAGCCCGGCGGTCGGCGCTTCTGTCAGCGGCATGACCACCGTGGATGCGGAGCGCTTTGACCTGAATGCGACCGCTGCGGTCGCGGTCGCTGAGACCTGCGAGCTGGTGGCGGACGTGACGCTGGAGCAGGCCGAGTATGAGGAAATCGCCTTTGCGGGCGGTCAGGCCATCAATCTGAAGGCGCTGGACGACGAGACGAAGGACGTCATCAAGGGCGAAATCAAGAACCAGTCGGCCAAGCTCGCGCTGAAGCTGGTGACCAAGCCGGATGTGCTCGCCAACCTCATGACCATCTTTGGCAAGCTCGCGCTGTAAAGCGAATACACGAAGCAGGGGCCGAAAGGCTCCTGTTTTGTTGTGCAAAAGCGGGCTGTGCCCGCACCCTCTTCCGAAATGCTTCACAGCATGATGCTTCCCGGTGCGCGCTGCGCGTTGTCTGCCAGTTGTCCATATGCGAAAAAACGCCTTCTGCAGATGCAGAGGGCGTTTTGGGTAGCGGATGCGTTACGCGTTTTCCATCTCTTCCCGGGTGAACTGCGGCACGAATGTCCTCCTCCAGAGGACGGCGAAGATGACCACCAGCACCGAGAAGGTCAGCAGCCAGGAGACGGGGTAGGAGAACATCAGACAGGTGAGGGTGGGATACGCGGCAAAGACGGTGAAGACCCAGAACAGGCGGAACGCGCACGCGCCGAGGATGGAGACGATCATCGGCAGCAGAGAATAGCCGATGCCGCGCAGCGCGCCGGTCATCACGTCCATCATGCCGCACAGGAAGTACGGGGCGCAGACGATCACCTGGCGCTCCATGCCTGCGGCGATGACGGCGGGGTCTGCGGAGAAGAGCGAGAGCAGCTGCGGGCCGAACACGCAGGAGAGCAGGCCCAGCACCATGCCGAAGAGAATCGCCCAGAACATGCACACCTTCATCGCCGAGACGATGCGGCGCGGCTTGCGCGCGCCGATGTTCTGCCCGGCGAAGCAGGTGATCGCCTGCTGGAACGTGTTCATCGCCTGATAGACGAAGTTGCCGATGTTGGAGGAGGCCGCATTGCCCGCGATGACGACGGAGCCGAAGCTGTTGACCGAGGACTGAATGACCACGTTGGACAGCGAAAAGACCGAGGACTGGATGCCCGCCGGCAGGCCGATGCGGATGATCTCGCGCAGCTTGCCGGGATGGATGCGCAGGCGGTTCAGGAACAGGCGCGTCGGGCCCTCCATGTTCAGCAGCGCGCGCGTGACCAGCACCGCAGAGATGGCCTGGGAGATGATCGTCGCCAGCGCGACGCCGGCTACGCTCATGTGCAGCGCGATGACGAAGACGAGATTGAGCAGCACGTTCACGACGCCGGAGATGGTCAGGTAGTACAGCGGGCGCTGCGTGTCGCCCACGGCGCGCAGGATCGCAGCGCAGAAGTTGTAGAGCATCTGCACCGGCATGCCCAGGAAGATGATGCGCACATACAGCACGGCCAGGTCGATCACGTCATCCGGCGAGCCCATCAGCGTGAGCAAGGGCCGCGCAAGCATGACGCCCACGATCATCAGCAGGACGCCGCCCAGCAGGGACAGCAGCACCGAGGTGTGCACCGTGTCAGAGACGGCGCGCTCGTTTCGGGAGCCCGTGTAGCGCGCGACGAGCACGTTCGCGCCGACGGACAGGCCGATGAACAGGCTGATGATCATGTTGTTCAGCGAGCCGACGGAGCCCACCGCCGCCAGGGCTTCATTGCCCGCAAAGCGGCCCACGACAATGGTATCCGCCGCGTTGAACAGCAGCTGCAGGATACCCGAGAGCATGATGGGCAGGGCAAAGACGAGAACCTGCGTCAGCAGACGTCCCTGCGTCATGTCCATGGTACGGCTTGCGTGTTTGGTGAACATGGAAGTTGCTCCTTTTCCCTTGCAGGAAATCCTGAATGTGATCGTGCAGCGGGCGACGCGAAGCGTCATGCTGCAGGGCATTTCCGGAAGCGGGCACGGCCCGCCGTGCTCCATCAGATGCATACGATATCATAACACGTTTTGGTGATTTTGTAAGCACAAAACTCCATAAAAAAGCGCCTCCCGAATCGGGAGACGCGGAGATTTTTGCGCTTGCCCGTTCATCCGATGAAGCCGGGGATGAACAGCGGGCCGTAGACGATGAACAGGAAGACCACGATCAGGCCC
>JBJEUI010000271.1:1744-4997 GCA_051883755.1 Candidatus Ventricola sp. | reverse complement strand
TCTGCATGCTCTTCTTGTCGCCCGTGCCCGTCACCGTGCAGGTGTTGACAACGTACACGTCCGCCCTGTCCTCAAATTCAACCGTGCGGTAGCCCGCCTCTTCAAAGCGCTCACGCATGGCCTGCGTGTCGTACTGATTGACCTTGCAGCCCAGCGTGTGAAAGGCCACCGTCCTGTTCTCGATCATGAAGCTCGTTCGTTCTCCTTCGGAATTATTGGATATCTGCCGCCTCGAACGGCACGATCTCCTTCATCACGCCGCTGGCGAGCACGTAGAACCGGCTCGGCAGATCCTGACAGAATTCATACGGATCCTTGTCCTGGTAGTCCTTGGTGAAATCGGCGCGCGCGAACACGACAGAGTAGATGAACACGTCCATCTGCTCGCCGGTCTTCTCGCTCCTGCGCTGCGTGTACGCGGAGACGACGACCTTCTTCGCCTGCGGCACCAGGGAAAACACGTGGCTGGCCACGTACTCGCCCAGGCCGAAGACACAGGTGCGGTAGTCCTCCGCCTGTTCCTTCTTCGTCTTTTTCTTGATCTTGATCGTGCCGTCCGCCATCTGCGCCAGCTTGTTCTGCGGCATGTCCTCGATCTCCGGCAGATCCAGGTCGATCATCACCGCGTCCTTGTCCGCGAGCACCTCCGGCTGCACGGAGAACTCGATCGGCGCTTCGCTCTGGGAGAGCCACGCTTCGATGGCTGCCTCGGCCTCGTTCGCGTCCAGCGTGCCGGATGCCTTCTTGCTCACGTCCAGCGCCTGCTGATGGATATTCACCAGCGCGATCTCCTGCGCGAGAGCGTCCATCTCCTTGTCGCTGGGACGGTCAGGCTCCTTCTTGGCGGAGGCCGTCTTCTTGGTATCCGTCTTGGCAGAAGACGCCTTTTTGGCTGTCGACGACTTGGAGGAAGTGCTCTTCTTCGCCGCCGTCTTTTGGGTGGTCTGCTTCGCGCTCTTCGTCTCTTCCTCCGCCTCCTCGGCAACCGCCGTGCCGAGGCCGAGCACGCCGCCCAGCTTCTCCTTGAGCACCTTGTCAAGACGCACGCGGTCGTACACGCCCGTGCCCGGGATGCTCCAGTTCAGGTACGCGCCCTTTGTGCCCACGTTCAGCGAAACCGGCAGGCCGCTGCCCACCGTAAAGCTGGCGCCGCCCTTGGAAAGATTGAGCTTGACGCCCTTGGTCACCTTGATGCTTTTGCGAAAACGCATGGTCATTCCTTCTTTCGTTCGTCCTTCTCGCTCCATTATAAAATACGGCGCGGACTCTTGCAAGTCTTGCGCCGCAAATTGGCTTTTCAATTCGTCATTCCATCTCGCCGCGGTACGCCATCACCATCGTCAGCGCGCAAAGGCCGGCGGTCTCCGTGCGCAGGATGCGCGGGCCGAGCGTGACCAGCTTCGCATTTGCGTTCTCCGCCAGCCACTGGGCTTCCTTCTCGCTGATGCCGCCCTCCGGGCCGATCAGGATGCCCACGCGCAGGTCTTCCTGGCCTTCAAACGGCACGAGCGCCTGCCGGATGCTGCCGTCGCGCGCATCCTCCCAGGGGACGATGAGCACGTCCAGCTGCGCAAGCTCGTCCTTGAGCTGCGCAAGCTTTCGGGGCTCCAGCACCGCCGGCACCGCCGTGCGCGCGCACTGCTTGACCGCCTCGCGCGCGATCTTCTGCCAGCGCTCGGTCTTCCTGCCGGCGTCCTTGCCCTCCAGCCTCACCACGCAGCGCTCCATCGCCACCGGTCGGATCGCGTGCACGCCCAGCTCCGTGGTCTTCTGCGCGATCATCTCCATCTTGTCCGCCTTGGGCAGCCCCTGATAGAGCGTCACCTGCGTGCGCGCCTCGGTCGAACGCAGCGCATGCAGGAGCTTCACCTGCACCCGGCCGTCCGCCTCGCCCGCGATTTCCGCCAGATACCGGCCCGGTGCGCAGACAAGCTCAACCTCGTCGCCGCTGCTAAGGCGCAGCACGCGCAGCGCATGCTGGGAATCCTCGGCGTTCAGGCACGCCGTCCCGTTCACAATTCCGTTTTCATCGGCAAAGAATCGATGCATCGTCTTCTCCCCGCCTTACTGCGCCGCCTTGGCCGCCAGGCAGACCCAGGAGCCCTTCACCAGGCGATTGCACACGGTGTAGCCTGCCGCAGCCAGCGCCTGCTGCACGTCGTCCTCGCGCTCGCGGATGATGCCGGAGCAGATGAACGTGCCGCCCGGAAGCAGGTGCTTCTTCGCCGGGCCGCACAGGAAGCAGATCACGTCCGCGATGATGTTGGCCACGATCACGTCCGCCATCTCGTCGGCCTTCTCCAGCAGATCGCCGTGCACCACGCGCACCCTGTCCGCCAGCCCGTTCTTCACGGTGTTCTCCGCGGCCACCTTGACCGCCAGCTCGTCCAGATCGATGGCCAGCACATCGCTTGCGCCCAGCTTAGCCGCTGCCAGCGCCAGAATGCCGCTGCCGCAGCCCACGTCGATCGCCTTGCAGCCGGGGGTCACGTATTTCTCCAGCTGCTCCATGCACATGAAGGTCGTCTCGTGCGTGCCCGTGCCGAACGCCATGCCCGGGTCGAGCTCCAGCACCAGGTCGCCCTCCTTTTCCTCGTAGGTCTCCCAACTCGGCTTGATGACCAGATGTTCGCCCGCGCGGAAGGGCTTGTAGTACTTCTTCCAGTTCTCCGCCCAGTCCTGCTCCTGAACGTTCTGATGCTCCAGCGCAAGGCTGCCGATGTCAAAGCCCATGTCGATGCGCTTCAGCTCGCCGAGCTTCTCGCTCACCAGCAGCAGCGTCTCCTGCACGCTGGCGTCGTTCTTCAAGTACGCCTTGACGAGCACGTCCTCGCTCATCTTGGCGAGCACCTCCTCGTCGATCATGTCCCACATGCCGTCCTCCTTCTTGCTGGAGGTCACGTCATAGCGATCCTCAATCGACGTGCCGACGGCGCCCGCGTTCATCAGCACCTCGCTGACGATGTCCGCGCCCATGGTCGTGGTGTGCACCACAGCTTCCATCCAATCCATATTGTTCCCTCTCTTTCTGGGCTGCCGCCCAGACCCCTTCTTCGCTTCGCGCCTGCTTCAAGCCATATGGCAGGAAAAAGCCTGAATAAGAAACAATTCTTACTCAGGCCTCCGAAATCCTTTATTTCTTGTCGAACTTTTCCTTGAACCGCTCCGCATTCTCGCGGATATAGTTCTTCACCTGATCGCCGAAGCTCTTGCGGCGCTCATATTCCTTGCCGCTGAGGGAGTCCTCGAACTG
>JBJEUI010000271.1:0-1644 GCA_051883755.1 Candidatus Ventricola sp. | reverse complement strand
CCGCCGTTGCGGCCCGGTTCGCCCTCGCCCGGGATGGTCTTGAAGTTCTGGCCGTCGTCCACGCCCGCCGGAACGTTCATCGTCACCGTGCGCGTCACGCGGACAAAGCCGCTGCCGGAGCACTTCGTGCAGCGCTCCTTGATCGTCTTGCCCTTGCCGCCGCAGGTCTGGCAGGTGCGCATCGTCTGCACCTGGCCAAAGGGCGAGTTCATCGTCACGCGCTGCTGGCCGCTGCCGCCGCACGTCGGGCAGGTCTGCGGCTGGGTGCCGGGCTTGGCGCCGCTGCCGCCGCAGGCGTCGCAGGTCGCGTTGCGCTGGAACTTGAATTCCTTCTTGCAGCCAAACGCCGCCTCTTCAAAGCTCAGCGTCAGGTTATACTGCAGATCGCTGCCGCGCTGGGGCGCGTTCTGGCGGCTCTGACGGCTGCCGCCGCCGAATCCGCCGCCGGTGAACATATCAAAGATATCCTCAAAGCCGCCGAATCCGCCGTAGCCCGCGCCTGCGCCGCCCATGCGCGGATCCTCGTGACCGAACTGGTCATAGCGCGCGCGCTTCTGCGGATCGGAGAGGACCTCATACGCCTCGTTGATCTCCTTGAAGCGCGCCTCGGCTTCCTTGTCGTCGGGATGCAGGTCCGGGTGGCTGGCCTTGGCCGCCTTGCGGTATGCTTTCTTGATCTCGTCATCCGAGGCGCCCTTGGCTACGCCAAGCACCTCGTAATAATCTCTCTTGTCTGCCACAGCAGTCACCACCTATTCTGAAACTAGCCGTAATACCGAAGCGCGTCTTGGGCGCAAATCAGTATAAACCGCGCGATGCCGCCGCCACAGAGTGACGGCGGCTTGCGCTTGCTTCTTTCGCTGTCTATGCTTAGTGCACGTCGTAGTCCGCGTCGGCCGCGCCGTCATTGGTCGCGTCCTGCGCCTGCTGGTAGCCGCCCGCGTTCGCCGCGTTCGGATCCTGCGCCTGCTGCTGCTGATAGATCTTGCCGAACACCGCATACACCTTCTGGGTGAAGCTCTCCATGGCGTTCTTGATCTGCTCGGCGTCGCCGCCCTCGCGAACCTTCTTGAACTCGGCCAGCTCGTTTTCAACGGTCGCCTTGTCCTCCGCGCTCAGCTTGTCGCCCAGCTCGCGCAGCTGCTTCTCGATCTCAAAGATCATGGAGTCGGCGCGGTTGAGGGTCTCAACCTCTTCCTTGCGCTTCTTGTCCTCCGCAGCGTACTGCTCGGCTTCCTTGACGCGCTGGTTAATCTCTTCCTCGGACAGGTTGGTGCTGGAGGTGATGGTCACCTTCTGCTCGTTGCCGGTGCCCAGATCCTTCGCGGAGACGTTCACGATGCCGTTGCGGTCGATGTTGAAGGTCACCTCGATCTGCGGCACGCCGCGCGGCGCCGGAGCGATGCCGGTCAGCTGGAAGCGGCCCAGGGTCTTGTTGCCCGCGGCCATCTCGCGCTCGCCCTGCAGGACGTGCACCTCAACGGAGGTCTGGCCGTCCGCGGCGGTGGAGAAGATCTGGCTCTTGGTGGTCGGGATGGTGGTGTTGCGGTCGATCAGGCGGGTGAACACGCCGCCCATGGTCTCAATGCCCAGAGACAGCGGGGTGACGTCCAGCAGCAGCACGTCCTTGACCTCGCCGCCCAG
>JBJEUI010000270.1:0-5028 GCA_051883755.1 Candidatus Ventricola sp. | reverse complement strand
TCCTTTCGGAGTATGATGAATTCAACATCGGAGCGTCCTTCCGGCAGGCCGCCGCTGTCAGCATCGCCTATGGCCTTCAGCTGCGATGCGGACTGGAGCCGGAGCTGTACCGGGAGGATTTTGCCGAGGTATTGAACTTTAGCACCCCTGCAACTGCCGGGGAGCTTGGCAACGCGGTCAGCATGATCACAGGCCAGGTGCTGCGGCAGATTGAAATGACAATCAGGCAGACAGAAAGGAGCATGGAACATGATCGAACTGAAGTACAGGCAGAACGGGGACTATCTGCTGCCCGACCTGGGGCTGACCGAAGCGGAGCAAATGCCGCTGGGCAAGTACGGCCTGATGAGACAGCGCTATCTGGAGGAGAATCGTCCGGGGCTGTACACGAGGCTGATGCTCAGCGGGAAGCTGATGGAGCACCTGCAGGAGATCGAGCAGACGGCGCAGAAACGGTTAGACAGCCTGACGAACGAGCTGACGAGGCAGGCGGGCGTGACGGAGGCGCTGAAGGCGCAGGATCAGATGACCTGGGTGCAGAGCATGAACGCGCTGCAGGCGCAGGCCGAGGAGACGATCCTGTCGGAGCTGATCTACGCCTGACGGATTACGACCCCGTGCTGGAGCAGATGAGCTTCATCATCCCCGGCGAATCGGAGCAGATTGCACTGATTGAACACATGGAAGCGGAGAGCGTCCCGGCGACGCCCTTCGCTTTTTCTGTTCCGCAGGAGGACATGGATGACATCCTGCGCACGGGCGGTAACACCACCAATCACCGTCTGATTCTGGCTGCCGAGTTTTCCAAGGGAAAGCCGGTTGAGGAAATGGCCCGGATTCTCCAGCAAGTCTATCATGGCGGCAACGGCATGGCAACGGAGCACGGGCGCATCAGCGCATGGTATGAGGAGAACGGGATTCGATTCGCGCCCGGCGTCTCGGCTCGCTATACCCGGATTGCGCAGGTCATGTCCTGGGAGGACGCTGCAAAACGCATCGGAGAACTGCTGGAAAGCGGTCAGTATCTGAGTATGATGGAGCTGGCGGCTTCCCCTGCGCATGAGCGCGCCATGATCGCTCAGCGCCTGTGGAATCTGTATGGAGACACAACGCCCGATGGAAAAGTATTTCTATCTTCTCTTGAACCCATTCGCGGCGGCGGCTTTCCGGACGAAACAGCCCGGTTGGCTGAACGTTTGGCTGATCCAGCTTTCCTGTCCGGCATCACCGCAGAGATGAATACCTTTGCCAACGCCTATATGCAGAACCGCAATCTCCTTCGCTTCCGTTTTCACAACCCGGCTGCCCTGGCTCGGTTGCTCAGGGAGCTTGCCCTTCCACGCAGGGAATACGAATCCCTGCTGACGGAGGTGTCAAAGCCAGCAGCCTTCATCACCGAGGATGAGATAGATGCGCAGCTTGCCAGTGGGAGCAGCATGGCTGGCGGCAAGGGCAGAATCTACCGCTTCTTTACGGCATATCCCGCGCATACGCCCAAGGAAAAGGCGGATTTCCTCAAAGGAGAATACGGCATCGGCGGGCGCTCCCATGCGGTGTCAGGCTCCGACCGCAGCGGAGAAAGCCATGACGGCAAGGGCATCAAACTGGAAAAGGAAGGCTGCCCGCCTGTTCAGCTCAGCTGGGCGCAGGTGTCAAAGCGGATTGATGCCTTGATCGCGCGTGACCGGTATATGACGCCAAAGGAATTGGAAAGTATCGGCGCGTTGCAGGAAGCCGAGGAAGTACAATCCGAAACGAATGAGGCTGTCTCGGAATCCGACCTTGCAGATAACGTAGAGGCGAACGAGGATATGCAGGATGATGACGAGCCCATCGACACCGAAGCCGTGCGTGAGCGGCTGGCTGATGCGGGCATCGTCAATGGCGAGGTTGTGGATGAGGAAGCACTAAGAAACAGTCCTTTCATTCAGCAGATAACGAAGATAACGGAGCAGATTCAGGCTGAACAGGATAGCGAAGAACCGCCTGTTCAAAACGCAGGTGAGGATTCACCAGAATCCGCTGAGCAGGAGTATCCGTACAGAGTCGGCGATACCGTCTATCTGGATGACCGCCCCTTTGTCATTACCCAGATTGGGCATTTCAACGTCCAGCTTCGTGATCCGTCCTTGGATTATCCCATCTTCCGCTCGGAGAGCATCGAACGCTTTGCACAGCTGCTGGCGCAGGATGAGCGAAACGCGGCCCTGTTATCCACAATCGGTGGAAAACACACGCCGGAAGCAGATTATCCACAGCTCCATCCACAGGGTTATCCTCAGAGTTTTCCACGGGATTCGCCTGCGCCTGTGAGCAATTCGCCCTCCGCTGTGGAGAACTTCCGCATCACGGACGATCATCTCGGTGAGGGCGGCGCGAAGGCCAAATTCGGCAACAATCTTGCCGCCATCCGAACACTCAAGCAGATTGAAGCCGAAGGGCGCACGGCAACGCCGCAGGAGCAGGAGATACTTTCGCGCTATGTGGGCTGGGGCGGTCTGGCAGATGCCTTTGATCCCGACAAGCCGGCATGGGCGGATGAATACCGCCAGCTTGCCGCGATGCTTACGTCCCAGGAATACGAGGCGGCGCGCGCTTCGACGCTCAACGCGCACTTTACCAGCCCCGTCGTCATCCGGGCGATGTACGATGCTGTCGCGCAGATGGGCTTTACCGGCGGCAACATTCTGGAGCCGTCGATGGGCGTAGGCAATTTCTTCGGAATGCTGCCGGAAGGAATGCAGGCCAGTCGCCTGTACGGTGTGGAGCTGGACAGCATCACCGGGCGCATCGCGCAGCAGCTTTACCCCAAGGCCAACATCACCGTCGCGGGCTTTGAAACGACGGACAGGCGTGACTTCTTCGATCTCACCATCGGCAACGTGCCCTTTGGCAACTATCAGGTCAACGACCGGGCTTACAATAAGCTCGGTTTTTCCATTCACAACTACTTCTTCGCCAAGGCCATCGACCAGGTGCGCCCGGGCGGCGTGATTGCCTTTGTCACCTCCCGCTACACGATGGATCAGCAGTCCCCGGAGGTGCGCAAATACATCGCGCAGCGTGCGGAGCTGCTGGGCGCGATCCGGCTGCCCAACAACGCCTTTCGCGCCAACGCGGGCACCGAGGTCGTTTCGGACATCATCTTCCTGCAAAAGCGGGATCGAGCCATCGAGATTGAGCCGGATTGGGTTCATGTGGGTGAAAATGCAGACGGCTTTACCATGAACAGCTACTTTGTTCAGCACCCGGAGATGGTTCTGGGCACGCTGGCCAAAGAGAATACGCAGTACGGCCGGGAGAGCTTTACCGTTCTTCCAATGGAAGGCGTGAGCCTTGCGGATCAGCTGCATGAGGCGATTGGCCATATCCACGGCACCTATCAGGAGGCAGCGCTGCCCGACTTGGGCGATGATGAAGCGATTGACGAGTCCATTCCCGCCGATCCCGACGTGCGCAACTTCTCCTATACGGTCATGGACGGCACCGTCTATTACCGCGAGAACAGCCGCATGGTGAAGCCACACCTGAATCAGACGGCCCAGGAGCGCGTCAAGGGGATGATTGCCCTGCGGGATCAGGTTCGCAAGCTGATTGACGCACAGCTCGATGAGCATAGCGACGGAGAAATTGAGCAGCTTCAGCAGGAGCTGAATACTCTCTATGACAGCTTCTCCGCGCGATTTGGCCTCATCAATGACCGGGCCAACCGCCTTGCGTTTTCGTCGGATTCCTCCTACTACCTGCTCTGCTCGCTCGAAATCCTCGATGATGATCACAAGCTGCTGCGGAAAGCGGATATGTTTACGAAGCGGACGATCAAGCAGCAGCGCAGCGTCGATCATGTGGACACCTCTGCCGACGCGCTGGCGGTGTCCATCGGGGAGCGCGCCAGAGTGGATCTCGGCTATATGGCCCAGCTGACCGGGAAAAGCGAGGAGGACATCGTTCAGGAGCTGACCGGCGTCATCTTCTGTATCCCCGGCACAGATGCACAGTATGTGACGGCAGATGAATACCTGTCCGGCAATGTGCGGCAAAAGCTGCGGGAAGCAAAAAACGCAGCAGAGGCGGACGCTGCCTTTCAGCCCAATGTGACGGCGCTGGAAGCGGCACAGCCCAAGGATTTGGAGGCATCCGACATTGATGTCCGGCTGGGCGCGACGTGGATCGCGCCGGAGTATGTTCAGGACTTCATGTACGAGCTGCTCAATACCCCGTATTACCAGCGCCGTGCCATCGAGGTACACTTCTCGCCCCATACCGCCGAGTGGCGCATCAACGGCAAGAACGTCGTGTCGCGCTCCAATGTCGCAGCGTATACCACCTACGGCACGGACAGGGCCAATGCCTACAAGATTCTGGAGGACACGCTGAACCTGCGGGATGTGCGCATCTACGATACTGTGCAGGATGCGGACGGCAGGGAGCAGCGCGTGCTCAACCAGAAGGCGACTACCCTCGCCCAGCAAAAGCAGCAGGCGATCAAGGACGCCTTCCGCGAATGGATCTGGAAAGACCCTGAGCGGCGGCAGACGCTGGTGACGCAGTATAATGAGCTGTTCAACTCTGTTCGTCCGCGCGAATACGATGGCAGCCACATTGTTTTCGCTGGCATGAACCCTGAGATTTCGCTGCGGGAGCACCAGCGGAACGCTGTCGCACATGTGCTGTACGGCGGCAACACGCTGCTAGCCCACCAGGTTGGCGCGGGCAAGACGTTTGAAATGGTGGCGGCTGCCATGGAAAGCAAGCGGCTGGGCCTGTGCCAGAAAAGCATGTTCGTCGTCCCCAATCACCTGACGGAGCAATGGGCTTCCGAGTTTTTGCGGCTATACCCTTCCGCCAACATTCTGGTTACGACGAAAAAGGATTTTGAGACTGGCAACCGAAAGAAGTTCTGCGCGAGGATTGCCACCGGCGATTATGATGCGGTGATCATCGGGCACAGCCAATTTGAGAAAATCCCCGTATCGCATGAGCGTCAGGAGCAGCTGCTTCAGGACGAGATTGCTGAAATCATGGAGG
>JBJEUI010000269.1:0-25829 GCA_051883755.1 Candidatus Ventricola sp. | reverse complement strand
TTGACTGCGGCACAGAAGGGGTCGATACCTCCTACACCTAGCATTCATCGTTTACCGCGTGGACTACCAGGGTATCTAATCCTGTTTGCTCCCCACGCTTTCGCGCCTCAGCGTCAGTTACAGTCCAGAAAGCCGCCTTCGCCACTGGTGTTCCTACCGATCTCTACGCATTTCACCGCTACACCGGTAATTCCGCTTTCCTCTCCTGCACTCCAGCCCATCAGTATCCAAAGCAATTCCCACCTTGAAAGCAGGACTTTCACTCCAGACTTAACAGGCCGCCTACGCGCCCTTTACGCCCAATCATTCCGGACAACGCTCGCCCCCTACGTATTACCGCGGCTGCTGGCACGTAGTTAGCCGGGGCTTCCTCCTAAGCTACCGTCACTTCCTTCGTCACTTAGGACAGAGGTTTACAATCCGAAAACCTTCTTCCCTCACGCGGCGTTGCTGGGTCAGGCTTTCGCCCATTGCCCAATATTCCCCACTGCTGCCTCCCGTAGGAGTCTGGACCGTCTCTCAGTTCCAATGTGGCCGATCACCCTCTCAGGTCGGCTACCGATCGTCGCCTTGGTGGGCTGTTATCTCACCAACTAGCTAATCGGACGCGAGCCCATCTTTCACCGGATTGCTCCTTTGACCCCTGCGCCATGCGGTGCTGTGGTCTTACGCGGTATTAGCACATCTTTCGATGCGTTATCCCCCTGTGAAAGGCAGGTTGCTCACGCGTTACTCACCCGTCCGCCGCTAGAACAGTTCTGAGCAAGCTCTTCCCTGTCCCCGCTCGACTTGCATGTGTTAGGCACGCCGCCAGCGTTCGTCCTGAGCCAGGATCAAACTCTCGCGTTTGATTCTGTATTGAATCCTGAAGTCTTCCCTCAGGCTCAAAACTCATTTACGAATTGACTGTCTTTTCTTGACACGACTCGTGAAAATCGTGTCCGCGTTCTTCTTGATTCTGTATCGTTTTCAAGGATCAGTGTCGCTTTCAGCGGCCCCGTTCAAGGTGCCTCGCTCGTGGCGACTTGATGTATTATACACGCCTTGACGTTTCTTGTCAACGCTTTTTTCGAACTTTTTTGAACGTTTTTTGAATCTCTTTTCCGTTCGCCCGAATTGCAGGATGACACATGCGATGATATAATTATAGAGGAAATCGTTTGATCTTGGAAAGGAGCGCTGCGCATGTCCACAGAACACTATCTGCAGGCACAGAAAAAGGGACTGCGGCTGACCCACGCCCTGCAATCCCGCGGCGAGGACACGACGCTGCCCGTGCTTGGCGAGCTCGTACCGGAGCTTAACCGTCTGACGCAGGTTCCGCTGGGGCTGATTCAGATTTCGCTGGATCAGATCGCCGGAACCGCCACCCACGGCCGCACCACCGCCTTTGCGCGCAACTTCATGCCTCTGCTGGACGCCGAATCGGAATTCGCGCTCAAGTGGAGCATCCTCTATGACGACGTTGTCGAGAACGGCCTGCGTGAACCCGTGCTCGCCTATGAATACTACAATCGCTTCTACATCATTGAGGGCAATAAGCGCGTGAGCGTCATGTCCATGCTCGACGCGGTGACCATCGAAGCGAACGTTACCCGCATCCTGCCGGAGCCGGAGGATTCCGAGCGCTATCGCGTGTACCAGGAATTCCTCAAGTTCTACGCGGACAGCGGCATCAACTTCATCAATTTCAGCCGCGAAGGCTCCTTCAAGCGCCTGTACACGCAGCTGGGCAAGCAGCCGGGAGCCAAATGGACCCGCGACGAGATCAGCGATCTGGAATCCTGCTATCACCGATTTGCTCAGGCCTATGACACGCGCACCGGCTCCAAGCCGCCCCTGCCCGTTGGCGATGCGTTCCTTGTGTATCTGGACGTGTTCCTCTACACGGACAGCATCAGCAAGACGCCCTCCGATTTTGAGAAGGAAATCGGCAAGATCTGGCCGGAATTCGTCGTGGCCGCAGCCAACAAGCCCGCCGTGCTGCTCAATCAGCCGGGCGAAAAGCAGCAGACCTTCCTTTCCTCCATGCTGCACCGTCCGCCGCAGGTGCTGCGCTGCGCCTTCCTGTACAACCGCTCTCCGCAAAGCTCCGCCTGGACCTACTGGCACGAGCTGGGGCGCAAGGCGCTTGAAAAGGAATTCGGCGGGCGCGTGGAGACCACATTCCGCGAAAACGTCAAGCAGAAGCAGGCAGAGTCCGTGATCGACAGCCTGGCCAATGAAGGGTATCATGTCATCTTCACCACCTCTCCGGTATTTCTGGACGCCTGCATCCGCCAGTCCGTCGCCCATCCGGACGTGAAAATCCTCAACTGCTCGCTGCTGGCCAGCTATCACAACGTCCGTTCCTATTACCTGCGCATCTACGAGGCCAAGTTCATCCTCGGCGCAATCGCCGGCGCCATGGCCGACAACAACCTCATCGGCTACATTGCGGACTATCCGATTTACGGCGTGCCCGCCTCCATCAACGCCTTCGCCCTCGGCGCACAGATGACCAACCCGCGCGCCAAAATCGTGCTGGAATGGTCCACGATCACAGAAGACGATCCCGAGCAGAAGCTCGCGCAGCAGGGCGTGCACATCGTCTCCAACCGGGACATCAGCGCGCCGAACATGGAATCCCGCGCGTTCGGCCTGTATCGCGAGAGCGACGGCTACATCCACAATCTGGCCATGCCGATGTGGAACTGGGAGAAGCTCTATCAGGGCATTGTGCGCAGCATCCTGACCGGCGCCTGGGCAGATGAGGCCAACAGCAACAACGACCGCGCCATGGGCTATTACATGGGCATGTCCACCGATGCCATCGATCTGGTGTGTTCCCAGCGTCTGCCGCCGCGCGTCCGCCGTCTGGTGGATCTTCTGCACGAGCGCATCCGCGCCGGCGCATTTCTCCCGTTCATCGGCCCGATTCTCGATCAGAACGGCAGCGTCCGCGTCGAGGCCGACACAGCGCTCACCCCGCAGGAGATCATCCGCATGGACTATCTGGCTCAGAACGTCGTCGGACGCATTCCAGAGATCGACGAGCTGACCGACGTGGCCAAGGTCATTGTCTCCCTGCAGGGCATCTCCGCCGCGAACCCGTCCAAGGCCAAGCTGCCTGCGGACATCGACGGGTGACGCACATGAAGATACTGCTTTTAGCCGATCAGGCCGAACCCACCCTCTGGGAGCATCTGGACAAGCGCAAGCTCGAGGGCGTCGAGCTTGTGCTCTCCTGCGGCGATCTGCCTGCGGAATACCTGTCCTTTCTCACCTGCTTCACTTCTGCGCCCATCCTCTATGTGCACGGCAATCACGACGGCCGCTACGCACACAAGCCGCCGGAGGGCTGCATCTGCATCGAGGACACCATCTACACGCACAACGGCCTGCGTATTCTGGGCCTGGGCGGCAGCATGCGCTATCGCCAGGGCCCGCACATGTACACCGAGCACGAGATGAGAAGCCGCGTGCGCAGGCTGCGCGTCAAGCTCTGGCGCAGCAAGGGCTTTGACATCCTGCTCACGCACGCGCCCGCCTATCAGCTCGGCGACGACACCGATCTGGCGCACACCGGCTTTCAGGTGTTCCTGGATCTCATTGACAAGTACCAGCCGCGCTATCTCATTCACGGGCATGTTCACCAGAGCTACCAGCACGATTTCAAGCGCATCCGCCAGCATGGGGAGACCCAATCGATCAACGCGTTCGGGTATTATATTCTCGATATTTGAAAAGGCCCGCCGGGCCTTTTTCTTATGGCATGCGTCACGGCAGCGCCGGGATGATCTCCATGCGCTCGATGAGCCGGTGCCCCTGCCCGGCGGGCGAGGTCATGGCCAGCGCCGCGTCGACCTGCGCGACATTGTCCGCCACGCGCCGCACAAGGCCTGCGCGCTCGTCAAACCGTTCGCTCGCCGCGACCGGCGCAAAGCGCAGCGGAACAGCCGCATGATATGCCGACAAATCCACCCCCGCCGCATCCTGCGGGCGCATCCAGAGCCTTTCCGCCTGCTCCTCGCCCGCCAGCCGCATCATCAGGTATCGCAGCAGCGTATTCGGCGCAGCCTGCTCCGTCTGCCCATTTTCCTCCCGCTGCGCCTGCGGGCGCAGCTCCAGCTGAATCACGCCATCCGGCCAGATCAGCGCGAAGCACCGCGCGCGCGGCTCCAGAAGCACAATGCTCCCCTCGCGCAGCTGCATCTCGGCCGTCAGCGGCACGCAGGATTGGTCAAACGGGAAAAGCTGAAGATAGATTTCCGCATTCCGTCCCGCAGGAAACGCCTGCCCCTCGCCGTCCACCGGCCCGCAGAACTGGCCGTTCACCGTCAGCAGACCGCGCACGCCGCTTTCAATCATCAACATTCGAATCATCCGCTCCACCTCGCCGCATGTATATGCGGGCGGCATGCAAAAGCGAGCCTCTTCTCAGCAGAAAAGGCTCGTTCGTTTTAAAACGCGATCTCCAGCGCGCCCTCAAGGCCCATCCGGCCGGAGAGCTCCGCCGGTACCTGCACCGCCTCGCCGGCGCAAAGCGCGCTGATCACATCGCACATGCCCTGCTGCAGCGGCGCCTTGCCCGCGATATAGGCCTCCACATCCTCCCGGTCGCCCACAAAGGACTGCATGGCCTGCACGTCCAGCGCCAGCACCGCGCCCAGCAGATAGGACTGGATCTTGGCCTTCTCCTTGCCGCCCAGCGTCTGAAGGATGCGGCCGGCAAACGCCGCGCGGCCCAGGCCGCTGACGGCGCACTCGCGCGCGCCCGCCATGGCGTACGCTGCGTCGTATTCCTCCGCACTGACGAAGCTGCCGCCCACCGCCTCGGAGAGGATCGTGTGGTGCGTCACCGCGTCCAGCAGCTCGCCGGAGATGGAGGTCATGCAGCCCAGGATCCTGCCCTGCGCGTCCATGGAGACGAACTTGTTGTGCGTGCCCGGCAGCACGAACATCGCCGCGCTCTTCGGCGCCAGCAGCCTGTACAGGCCGATGGCCTCGACCTCCTCGCCGCGCATCATGTCCATCTCGGAGAAGTTCTCAAGGTCGACCGGGCCGGCGTAATTGCGCACGCCCGGAATGAATGCGATCGGGAACGGCGCGATATCCTCAAATACCTTTTCCTGCATCGCCGCGCGCAGCTCAAGTGCGCCCGCCGGAGCCGGGACATGCGGAATCTCCACAAGGCCCAGCGCGCTGGTGATCATGCCGTAGGCCACGCAGCGCTTCACGTCCGCCATCGCATATCCGTTGCGCGCCAGCACGGTCTCCATGCTCTCGCGCAGCATCGTGCGCAGGCGGCTGTTGCTGCCGTCGATGGCGGTATGGCGCACGCCGCCCTCCGCCCTGACCGCGTCGAGCCTTGCAAGGTTCTCATTAAGCAGCGTCACGCGCAGGTTGGTGGTGCCGCAGTCCACGACCAAAGCACACCTGCTCATTTTTCTGCCTCCCACGCCCGGATCGCCTCGGTGAACATTCTGGCGCGCGCCTCGATCGCCGCGTCGTCGCCAGACTTCACCGCATCGGCAAGCACCAGCGGGCCGCCCACGCCGAAGCCGCACACGCCAGCGTTGAGATAGTCCTTCACGTTCTCCGGCTTCACGCCGCCCACGGCGCTCATCGGGATGTGCTTCAGCGGCCCGCGAACGGCCTTGATGTAGCCCAGGCCCAGCTCGCCGGCCGGGAAGAGCTTGACGATGTCCGCGCCCATCTGGTGCGCCGCGACGATCTCCGTCGGCGTCAGCGCACCCGGCATGGAGACCATGCCCAGCTGCCTGGTGCGGCGGATGACGCCCATGTCGACGTTCGGCGAGATGACCAGACATGCGCCAGCCTCATACGCCGCCTCGACCTCCTGCACGGTCAGCGTGGTGCCGCAGCCCACGAGCACCTGATCGCCAAAGCGCTGGGCCGTCCGGCGGATCTTCGCGGCGTTGGTGGCCACGCAGTCCGGCTCGGCATGGTCAAAGGTGAATTCCAGAGTGCGCACGCCGCCGCGCACAAGCGCGCCGACCACGCCGTCGATGCGCTCCATCGGCACGCCGCGCAGAATGGCCACCAGCTTTTCCTGCTTGATGCGGGCCAATACCTCATCATGTGTCATGGGCTTTCCCTCCGTTTCCTCTGTTGCACTTTCCTCAACCCCCCTTCAGGCCGCGCGAAGCGAAGAAGGGGGCTGCGGCCCCAGCGTCCCTTACGCGCAGAGCGCGACGATGGCGTACGCGTAGATGCGCGCCGCCTTGGCGAAGTTCTTCAGATCGATGCTCTCATTGGCCTGATGCTCCAGCTCCAGATCACCCGGGAAGAGCATGCCGTAGGCCACGCCCTCCTTGAGATGGCGCGCATAGGTGCCGCCGCCGATGGCGAAGGGCTTCGCGTTCTCGCCAGTGATGCCGTTGTACACGTCCATCAGCTTGCGCACCAGCTCGGAGCTCTCCGGCACGTGGTGCGGATGGCTCGCGTGGCCCGGCTCCATGACAAAGCCCGCGGGCGCCAGGCGCTTGGCCACAGTCGAGGAAACGGTCTTATCATCAAAGAAGACCGGATAACGGCAGTCAAAGGTCACGGACAGCCTGCCCTCACCCGCGGACAGCAGGCCCAGGTTCAGCGTCAGCGGGCCGGAAACCGCGTCGCAGCCGGCGATGCCCATCGCCTCGCCCGCGCTGCCCTCGCCGCAGGCTTCGTCAAGCAGTGCGACCGGTTCGCCGCCGATGCCCAGCTTCTTCAGCACGGCAAGGAGCATCTTTGCCGCGTTCTTGCCCTTCTCAGGCGTGGACGCATGCGCCGGCACGCCGGTGACGACGACCTTCGTGTTCCCGTCCTCGAGCGCCGTCTCAATCGCGCAGTCCTCATCCTCCACGTCAAATGCCTCGGCGGCCTGCTCGCGCCAGTCGCCCCTGAGCACCGCCACCGCCGTGCCCGGCACGACGTTGGGGCGCGTGCCGCAGGCGATGGACACGAGGCGTTCGTCGCCCATCGGCGCATCGAGCTTCATCTGCATGATGCCCTTCTCCGTGTTGATGAGCGGGAAGTTCGCGTCCGGGGAGAAGCCCATGTCCGGCAGGCCGATCTTCTCCTCGTAGTACTCGAGATCCTCCATGCCGCACTCCTCGTCGCAGCCCAGGATCAGGCGGCACCGGCGCTTCATCGGGATGCCCGCGTCGAGGATCGCCTTCATCGCGAACAGCGCGGCCACGCCCGGGCCCTTGTCATCGCTGGTGCCGCGGCCGATCAGGCGGCCATCGATGATCTCGCCGCCGTAGGGATCGTGATCCCAGCCGTCGCCCTCGGGCACCACGTCCAGGTGCGCCAGCACGGCCACGGTCTCCTCGCCCGCGCCGATCTCCGCATCGCAGCAGTAGCCGTCGATATCGCGCGGCTCCATGCCCAGGCGCCGGATGTCCGCCATCGCGGTGTCCAGCGCACGGCGCACCTCCGCGCCGAAGGGCGCATTGTCCGCGCACTTCTGCGCGCGCACGCTCGGGATGCGGATCCAGCGCTGCAGCGTCTCGATCATGTCATTTTCCAGCGCCGCCAGCGCCGCATCCAGCTTTTCGTTGGTCTTGAATTCCATCGGTTGTTCCCCCTTATGTCCATGTTTGAATGTTCGTTATTGTTCTTCGGGATGTCTTATCCGTTTCGTCTGCCAAGCCGCCTTGAACCTCATCCGTCACGGCTGCGCCGTGCCACCTTCCCCAGAGGGGAAGGCATAAGGGAAATAAAACCCGGCAGCTCAGCCTTCCCCTTTGGGGAAGGTGCCCGAAGGGCGGATGAGGTCCCCCGCCGCAGCGGGACGCCCGAAGGGCGGATGAGGTCTCCCGCCGCAGCGGGATGCTCCGAAGGGCGGATGAGGTTTACTCCAGCACCGTCGCCATCTGCGCCAGCGCACGCTCAAGCTGCGGCCTCGGGCAGCCGATGTTCAGGCGGATAAAGCCCTCGCCCTGCCCGCCGAAGAACGTGCCCTCCGTCACCTTGACGTGCGCGGCGGCGATCTTCTCCATCAGTTCGCCCTGCGCCATGCCCAGCGCCGAGCAGTCCAGCCACATCAGGTACGTCGCGTCCAGCGGCGTCATGCGCACGCGCGGCATGTTTTCAGCGATATACTTCACCGCAAAGTCGCGGTTGTCCGTCAGGTACGCCTTCAGGCCGTCGAGCCACGCGTCGCAGTCGGTATAGGCCGCGCGCGTCGCCGCCAGCGCGAACGCGTTGCCGCTGCGCACGCCGCCGGCCTCCATCTCGCTGCGCATGGCCTCCAGCATCGTCGGGTTTTTGCAGACGATGCTGCTCTGCTGCAGACCCGCTACGTTGAACGTCTTGCTCGCCGCGCAGAGCATCACGGTAAGTGCCTGCGCGCCCGGAATGGAGAGGATGCAGCGGTGCTTGTTCGGCGCGTATACGAAGTCCGCGTGAATCTCGTCGCAGATCAGCGGCACGTCGTAGCGCGCACTCAGGCTGACCACCGCCGCAAGCTCCGCCTCGTCCCAGCAGCGGCCAACGGGGTTATGCGGAGAGCACATCATCACGGCCTTCGCCTCGCCGGAGGCGAGCTTTTCCTCCATCTCGGGAAGGTTCATGGAGAAGCGGCCGTCCCCGCCGCGAACCAGCGGGCTTTCGACCACCCGGCGGTTGTTGGCCCTGATGGACTGGAAGAACGGGCCGTACACCGGCGGATTGATCAGCACGCCGTCGCCCTCCTTCGTCAGCGCGCGCAGCGCGACGCGCATGCCGGTGACGACACACGGGCTCATGAGCACCTCGCCGGCTTCGATCTGCACGCCGTGGCGGCGCGCCCAGTATGCGCACAGCGCCTCGGCGTCCTTCTCGCCGGAGATCGTGTAGCCCCAGGTGCCCCAGGACAGCACGCCCTCCATCGCCTGCCGGATGGCCGGCGGGGACGGGAAGTCCATGTCCGCGACCCACATCGGAATCATGTCCGCATCGCCGGTCTCCTCGATCATGCCGTCCCACTTCTCGCAGTCGGTGCCCACGCGGCTGATGCCCGCGTCAAAATATGCCTGATCAAACTCCATGTGATTCATGGCCTCCTTTGCATGTCAAAAGCATTGCCGCCCGCCGCGCATGCGCGCTTTATCCGGGCTTTTATCCGTCACACATCGCAGCGGATCACCCAGTACCCTCTGTCGCGCTCGATGACCCTTGCCTTGCTGTAAAGCGTCTCAAGAAACTTGAGCGCGCTGGGCGCGCCCTGCTGCTTGCGGATGACCAGCACCAGCATGCCGCCGGGCTTCAAATGCGCCTTTGCATCCTCAAACATCTTATAGATGACCGCCTTGCCCGCGCGGATGGGCGGGTTGGTGATCACCGCGTCATACAGGCCCTCGATCTTCTCAAAGCCGTCCGAGAGCACGGCCCTGGCCTGCATGTGATTCTTCTCCACGTTGGAGACCGCCAGCGCCAGCGCGCGCTCGTTCACGTCCGCCATCGTGACGTTCACCCCCGGAAAGCGCGCCAGCGTCAGCACCGTCATCGCGCCCCAGCCGCAGCCCATGTCCAGCACGTCGCCGGCCAGGTCTTCCGGCAGAGCGCTGCACAGCAGCTCGCTGCCCGGATCGACGTGCTGCTTGGAGAACACGCCCGCGTCCGTGTCAAACGCGAGCACGCGGCCGGCAAACACCGCGCGGAAGGAGCGGGCTTCGTGCTCGCTTGTCGGCGCGGAAGTGTAATAATACTCAGGCATTGGCGTCCTCCTGTTCCAATATAGCGACCTCTTCCTCCGTCATCTCCCGCCACTCGCCGGGCGCAAGCGCGGGATCCAGCGCCAGCGCGCCGATCCTCTCCCGCTTGAGATAGGTCACCGGCGCGCCCCTGCCGGCGAGCATGCGCTTGACCTGGTGATACTTGCCCTCCGACACGCGCACGCGCACCTCGCTGCACGCGCCGTCCGTGGAGAGGATTTCCAGGCCGGCGGGCCTGGCGTCAAACTCGCCGTCGCTGTCGTCAATGTGCAGCCCCGCGGCAAAGGCGGCGATATCCGCTTCACTCAGCACGCCGCTGACGCGGGCAAAGTAGACCTTGCTTACGTCCTTTTTGGGCGAAATGATCCGATGCGCAAGCTGGCCGTCGGAGGTGATGATGAGCAGCCCCTCCGTATCCTTGTCCAGCCTTCCGGCGGGCATGCAGCCCATCGCCGCATACATCGGCGGCAGCAGGTCCATCACGGTCTTCTGGCGCTTGTCCCGCGCGGCGGTCAGCGTGCCCTGCGGCTTGTTGAGCATCACATGGCGCACCGCCTTGTAATGCAGGAGCCGGCCATTAAGGCGCACCTGCGCTTGCGCGGCGTCCACCTGCATGCCGCTGTCGCGCACGGGCGTGCCGTTCACCGTCACGCGCCCGGCGCGCACCATGTCCTTGACCTGCGCGCGCGTCCCCTCGCCCAGCATGGTCAGCAGTCTGTCCAGACGCATCGTGTTTTCTGAAGCCACCCGGCCGCCTCCGTTCTTCCCTGCGATGTGCAGGATCGGTCTTTTTACATTATACAGCACAGGGGATGATTTTGCAATTTGTCAATCCGCACTCCTGCACGCTTCCCGGCTCCGCCTGTCCGTTTTTTCCTTCGGATTTCCGTCGTCTTTTTCCCCATTGATACGGGACGTTTTTTGCTTAGCGGGACATTTTTCGTTCAAAAACTGACCCTGTCCAGTTTCCTTTAATGAAAACATCACATGAATTCGCTTTTCCTTTTGCACAGTTTATGATATAATGACCGTAAGTAGACAGGTCAAGCGGCCGAGCATGCGTTTGCCTGTCGCGCTTAAGCTCACGCCAACTCTGGCATGAAAAACCCAAAATCACAGGAGTGTGTTCACAATGAGGAAGAAGCAATGCGTTGCCATGCTGCTGGCAGGCGGCCAGGGCAGCCGTCTGGGCATCCTGACCAAGAATGTGGCCAAGCCGGCAGTCCCCTACGGCGGTAAGTACCGAATCATCGACTTCCCGCTCTCCAACTGCACCAATTCCGGCATCGACGTCGTCGGCGTGCTGACGCAGTACCGCCCGCTGGAGCTCAATGCGTACATCGGCTCCGGTTCCCCGTGGGACCTTGACCTGTCCAACGGCGGCGTCTACGTCCTGCCGCCGTATCACTCCGGCAAGACCGGCGAGTGGTACAAGGGCACGGCCAACGCCATCTATCAGAACATCCCCTTTATCGCGCAGTGGGATCCGGAGTACGTGCTCGTGCTCTCCGGCGACCATATCTATAAGATGGACTACAACGCCATGCTGCAGTCCCACATTCAGAACGGCGCCGACCTGACCATCGCTGTGCGCGAGGTGCCGTGGGCTGAGGCCCCGCGCTTCGGCATCCTCAACACCGACGAGCACAACCAGATCACCGAGTTTGAGGAGAAGCCCAAGAACCCCAAGAGCAACAAGGCGTCCATGGGCGTGTACATCTTCTCCTGGAGCAAGATGCGCAAGTACCTGGAGCAGGACGAGCTCAACCCGAATTCCGACAATGACTTCGGCAAGAACATCATTCCGGATATGCTTGCCGACAACCAGAAGCTCTTCACCTACACCTTCGACGGCTACTGGAAGGACGTGGGCACCATCGAATCCCTCTGGGAGGCCAATATGGACCTGCTGGAGATGCCCATGCCCATCGACCTGTACGACGCCCGCTGGCGCATCTACGCCCGCAATCCGGGCATGCCGCCGCACTATGTTGCCGAGGGCGCGAAGGTCGTCAACTCCCTGATCACCGAGGGCTGCGAGGTGCGCGGCGTGGTGAACCACTCCGTTCTGTTCGCAGGCGTGACGGTGGAGACCGGCGCGGAGATCACTGACGCCGTCATCATGCCGGGCGCCGTCATCGAGCGCGGCGCTGTCGTCCGCAGGGCGATCGTCGGCGAGAATGCGCACATCTGCGCGGGCGCGGTTGTCGGCGAAGAGACCGGCCTGATCGCGGTCGTCGGACCGAAGGCCGAGATTGCCTCGGGCGATAAAGTTGCTGCCGGCGTTCAGATTGACGCCGATGCGCAGTAAGGAGGTACCCCAACATGAAAGACGTCATGGGCCTTATCTTCACCGGTGAAAACGACATCCATCTCGGTGAACTGACCAGCCTTCGCGCGGTTGCCGCGCTTCCGATCGCGGGCCGTTACCGCGTCATCGACTTCCAGCTCTCTTCCATGGTGCACACCGGCATCAAGAACGTCGGCATCATCACCCAGAAGAACTACCAGTCCCTGATGGACCACATCGGCTCCGGCCGTGAGTGGGATCTCCACGGCAAGCAGGGCCTCACCATTCTCCCGCCGTTCCTGACGCGCGAGAACATGGGCGTGTACGCCGGCCTGCTGGACGCGCTCAACTCCAACCGCAACTTCCTGCGCCTGTCCACGCAGGAGTACATCGTGGTGACCAACAGCCACACCGTCTACAACGCGGACTTCTCCGAGGCCATCCAGCAGCACATCGACACCGAGGCGGACATCACCCTGGTGTATTCCAAGAGCCTCAAGAGTACCGACACCGAGAACGCCACCTACATCTCCGTGAGCGAGGACAAGACCGTCACCGGCATGGAGATCGGCCCGATGGTGCCCACCCGCGAGGGCGCGTTCATGAAGATCTACATCGCCAAGCGCGAGCTGCTGCGCCAGCTGGTGGAGCAGGCGGCCGCCAACGGCCTGCACGACTTCGACCGCGACATCGTGCAGCGCGCCATCAACGACGGCACGCTCAAGATCTGCGGCTATGAGTACACCGACCTGGCCACCCAGATCGACTCCATCCAGTCCTACTTCAACTTCAACATGTCGCTGCAGCACGACGAGGTTCGCCGCCAGCTGTTCCCGGCGGATCGCCCGGTCTACACCAAGGTCCGCGACGACATGCCTGCCCGCTACAACAACGAGGGCAAGTGCTCCAACTCCCTGGTGGGCAACGGCTGCATCATCGAGGGCACCGTCATCAACTCCGTCCTCTTCCGCGGCGTCAAGGTCGCCAAGGGCGCTGTGGTGAAGAACTCCATCGTCATGCAGGACGCGCAGATTCAGGAAGGCGCGGAGATCGACCACTGCATCCTGGACAAGCAAAGCGTCATCCGCCGCAACGGCCGCCTCATCGCGCCCGCCGCGTATCCCATCGTGATTGCCAAGAACGTCGTGATCTGATCACGTCCGCGGGGACTGCACATGAAGAAAGGCTTCGCGATGCGCATCCTTTAGCAAAGCGTCGGCCTCGGGGCACAGGGCAGCGGGAGCTGCAGTGCTTCGTCGGTGACGCTGCCGGCAGCATGCCGGTGCAGTCCTGTTTTTCAAGGAGGGTATTTCCAGATGAAGATTTTGTTTGCCGCTTCCGAATGCGTACCGTTTATCAAGACAGGCGGTCTGGCCGATGTCGTGGGTGCGCTTTCCCCGGTTCTGGCCCAGAAGGGCGCCGACGTGCGCGTGATGGTGCCGCTGTACGCGTCCATTCCCGAGAAGTGGACGTCCCAGATGAAGCCGGAGTGCGAATTTGAGGTGGAGCTCGGCTGGCGCAGGCAGTACTGCGGCGTCAAGTCCCTCGAGTATCAGGGCGTGACCTTCTACTTCATCGACAATCATTTCTACTTCGGCCGCAGCTACATCTACGGCCTGGGCGGCGATGAGTACGAGCGCTTCGGCTTCTTCTGCCGCGCGGTCATCGATGCGCTGCCGCACCTTGGCTTCAAGCCTGACATCGTGCACTGCCATGACTGGCAGACCGGCATGATCCCGGCGCTGCTCAAGATCCAGTACGCGCACTTCCCGTTCTATCAGGACATGAAGACCGTGTACACCATCCACAACCTGCAGTATCAGGGCGTGTTCCCGATCAAGGCCGTGCAGGACACCCTGGGCCTGGGCGACAGCCTGTTCACCAGCGACAAGCTGGAGTGCTACGGCTGCGCCAACTACATGAAGGCCGGCCTGGTCTATGCGGACGAGCTGACGACCGTCTCCCCGAGCTACTCGGACGAGATTCAGACCGCGTTCTACGGCGAGCGCCTGGACGGCCTGCTGCGCGCGCGCAAGGCGCAGCTCTCCGGCATCCTCAACGGCATCGACGTGGACGATTACGATCCGGCGAAGGATCCGATGATCTATGCGAACTATGATCCGTATCACCTGGGCGGCAAGGAATACTGCAAGCAGGAGCTGCAGAAGGAGCTCGGCCTCAACGTCGATCCGAACGCTCCGCTCGTGGGCATCATCTCCCGCCTCTCCAATCAGAAGGGCCTTGACCTGGTCGAGTGCGTCATCCGCGAGCTGATGGACACCGGCATCCAGCTGGTCGTGCTGGGCATGGGCGAGGCGAAGTACACCAACCTGTTCTCCTGGGCGGAGAGCGAGTACCCCGGCCGTCTGGCGGCGCGCTTTGCGATGAACCACCAGCTGGCGCACCGCATCTACGCCGGTGCGGACATGTTCCTTATGCCCAGCCAGTTTGAGCCGTGCGGCCTGTCCCAGCTGATCGCCCTGCGCTATGGCACCGTGCCGATCGTCCGCGAGACCGGCGGCCTGCGCGACACCGTGCTCTCCTACAACAAGTTCACCGACGAGGGCAACGGCTTCTCCTTCTTCAATTACAACGCGCACGACATGCTGCACACCGTTCGCCGCGCCGTGCACTATTACAGGAACAACCGTGAGGTCTGGTACAAGCTCATCGTTCGCGGCATGACCGGCGATTACAGCTGGTATTCCTCCGCGATGAAGTACATGGACATGTACGAGCGTCTGGCCAAGCCGGCAACCGACTTCACGCTGGCGGAGGAAGCCCCCGCCGAGGTGGCCGAAAACCCTAATGAGGCGCCGGAGACCCCTGCGGCTCCGGCTGCCGAAGAGGCCCCGGCTGTTGAAGAGGCCCCTGCCGTTGAAGCAGCTCCGGCTGCCGAGGAAGCAGCGCCTGCTCCGAAGGCAGAAGAGCCGGCCGCCGCACCCAAAAAGCGTGCGCCGCGCAAGAAGAAGGCTGAACCTGCCGTGACCGAAACCGCCGAAGCTCCGGCGAAGGAAGCGCCCAAGAAGCGCGGCCCAGGCAGGAAGAAGGCGGAAGCGGCCCCGGCTGACGCAGCCGCCGCGCCAGCCCCGAAGAAGCGCGCCCCGCGCAAGAAGAAGGCTGAAGACGCCCCGGCCAAGTAACCGAAATCTTCGTCCTTCCTTCATGTAAAAGCAGCTGTCCCCCGCCCGCATTTCAGCGGGCGGGGCGACGTGTTTCTGCCGCAATCCATTTCCAAACGAGGTACTTTATGGCATTTATTCGCAAACATGCTTCCCTGCTGGCGCTGCTCGCCGCGCTTGCCGGCCTGGTCGCCGCGCCCTATCTCATCCCCGAGAACCCGGACAGCGCGGTCTTCCGCAGCGGCGTTTTCGGCACCCTGCTGGTCATGGCCTGCTACTTTCCGCTTGAGCAGGCCTTCTCCAGGGCCAGCCGCCGCACGCTGATCTGCGCGGCGGGCTTCGGCCTGCTGCTGGGCTGCGCGTTGAGCCTGGGTGCGGAGCTAAGGGCTTACAGCGGCCTTCTGCCCGGCATGGGCAGCATGCTCCGCCGCTTCGCCGTGCCCGTGCTCGTCACGCCGCTGCTGGGCGGACTGGCAGCGCGCTGCATGATCATGCAGCAGGACGGCTCCGGCCGCCGCACGCTGAACGTGCCGATGTGGGGCTATATGCTCATCCTGCTCATCTGCTGGCTGCCGCTGCTCATCGCGTTCTACCCCGGCATGCTGAACTACGACCTGAGCACCGAATACAGGCAGTGGTTCTACGGCGAGTGGGACGACCGCCATCCGCTGCTGTACATCGTGCTGTGCTACGGCGTGTACAGCCTCGGACGGCTCGCCGACGAGCCGGAGCTCGCGCTGCTGGCGGTCTCGGTCATCCGCATGGTCACCTTTGCCGCCGCGCTCGCCTACAGCTGCGTGTTTGTGCAGCGCCGCCGCGCGCCGGCCTGGGCGCTGATCCTGCTGACGGCGCTGTTCGGCCTGCTGCCGATCTTCTCGGTCATGTCCGTCTCCGCTGCCAAGGATACACCGTTTGCCGCCGCACTGCTCGTGCTGTCCCTGCTGTGCTGGGATGCCATCGAGGACCCCAAAGCCTTCTTTTCCAGCAAGCGCCGCTGCATCGCCTTCGTGCTGATGGTCATCTTCACCTTCCACATGCGCAAAAACGGCATTGCTGCGCTGATTCTGCTGCCGCTGCTGATCCTCATGGTGCGCGGTTTCCGCAAAAAGGCCGCCTGCCTGTGCGTTGTCAGCCTGGCGGTGACGCTGCTGATCAACGTCTGCATCTACGCCGTCTTTCAGCCGTTTGACCAGCCCACCTTCCAGATGTACAGCCTCCCGGCACAGCAGCTGGTGCGCGCCTACAACGTCGGCAGCATGACCGAAGAGGAAAAGGAGGAGCTTCGCAGCTGGTATGTCGACGACGACTGGGGGCTGCGGCTGTATCCGTATCTGGCCGACGCCGCCAAGGGCTACATCGATCAGGAGAAGCTCAAGGAGGACAGTCAGGGCTTCATGGAGCTCTGGGCACGCGTGGGCCGCAAAAACGTGCGCGTTTATGCCGAAGCATTTCTGATGCTCAACGTGGGCTCCTGGTATCCGGATGACCTGACGCACTCGCGCATCTATCGGGACACCTCCGGCCAGCTCAAGGGGTACCTGCAGACGGACGAATATGATTTCAAGGAATACGGCGTGGAGATTTCGTATCCGCTGCCGAAGCTGAGCCATTTCGTCAACAGGATCTGTCGCCTGAACGAGTATCAGAAGTATCCGGTGATCACCGTGCTCTTCTGCACAGCCACGCCGCTGTGGGTTATCCTCTTCTCCTGCGCCATGCTCATCGCCCGCAGGAGGACTCGCTTCCTGCCCGCAGTTTCCGGTGTGATGGTGCTCTGGGTTTCCTATCTCTTCGGCCCATGCACGCTGCCGCGCTACATGCTGCCGCTGTACTGCATGGCCCCGGTTCTGCTGATTCTGGCCTTCTGCCTGCCCGGCGAGGCCCTGACCATGCACAAGCCCGAATGACGATGCTCTGCCAAACCAAGTTCAGATTGATCAGGAGCTGCAAACGCCGTTTTGCAGCTCTTTCTCTGTTGAATCGTTGACAGAAATGCAGTGTTAGGATATACTTGATGCATTGTATGTTTTTAAGGAGGCGTATGCACCGTGACCGCAGACCCGCTTGTTCAGGCCGTATGCACCAGCGTAGAGGCACACAGGGACGCCTATACCCAGGCGAGCGACGCCATCTGGGCGCATCCCGAGGTCAACTTCCACGAGGATTTCTCCGCGGGCGTCATCCGCGAGCTGCTGATCAAAAACGGCTTCACCCTCACCGAGAACCTGGGCGGCATGCCCAATGCCTTCCGCGCCGAATACGGCGCCGGCAGGCCGGTGATCGCGTATCTGGGCGAGTTCGACGCGCTGAGCGGCCTGAGCCAGAAGGCCGGCTGTGCGGTGAAGGATCCGGTCGTTCCCGGCGCTGCGGGCCATGGCTGCGGCCACAACCTGCTGGGCGTTGGCGCGCTGGCCGCCGCCATCGCCGTCAAGGAGCAGATTGCCGCCGGCACGCTGTCCGGCACGGTCGTCTACTTCGGCACGCCCGCTGAGGAAACCGGCAGCGCCAAGACCTTCCTGGCGCGCGATGGCTTCTTCAGCGGCATTGACGCGATGCTGACCTGGCACCCGTGGGATTACACCGGCATCTGGCCGGGCGGTTCGCTGGCCAATGTGAAGATGATCTTCCGCTTCAATGGCCGCAGCGCGCACGCCGCCGGCAGCCCCGAGCTCGGCCGCAGCGCGCTGGACGCGCTGGAGCTGATGAACGTGGGCGTGCAGTTCCTGCGCGAGCATGTGCCGGAGGACACGCGCATTCACTACGCCATCACCGATGCGGGCGGCGCTTCCCCCAATGTGGTGCAGGCCAGCGCCGAGGCGGTGTACCTCGTCCGTTCGCCGCGCCTGTCCGATCTGGAGGACATCAAGCAGCGCGTGATCGACTGCGCGCGCGGCGCGGCCATCATGACCGGCACGACGATGGAGATGGAGTTTGTCAAGGGCTGCTCCAACATCCTGCCCAACACGACCATCGAGGAGACGCTCGTGCGCACCATGCACGCGCTCGGCGTGCCGCAGTACACGAGCGCGGAGCTGGCGCTGGCGCAGTCCCTGCACGATGCGCTCGAATCCCCGGAGAAGACGCTCGCCAAGATTTCCCGCCTGTGCAGCATCAGGGAACGCGCAGCGGTGCTCGCGCACCAGGGTGAGCCGATGTACGCGTTCGTCGCGCCGCACACGCCGACCGATTCCCCGCTCATCACCGTATCCACCGATGCAGGCGATGCCAGCTGGTGCGCGCCGACGAGCCAGATTTCCGTGGCCGCCTGGGCCGCCGATACGCCGGCGCACACCTGGCAGGCGGTCGCCATCGGCAAGAGCTCCATCGCGCACAAGGCGATGCTCTACGCCGGCAAGGTCATCGGCGTGACCGGCGCGCTGCTGATGCGCGACCGGGCGCTCCTTGAGCAGGCGCAGCAGGAGTTTGCCGCCCGCACGGCGGCCACGCCCTATGTCTGCCCGATTCCGGACGGCGTAAGTCCGAAGATCTGATTCTGTATTTTTATTCAAAATATCTTGCATATGCATGCATTCTCGTGGTATAATCGGCAATGCATACTCAAATTTCACACATGATCCAGAAAGAGGGCAAATCCATGGCCAACCATCCAAGCATTGATCAGATCGACATGGGCTTCATCAATAAGGCAAATATCCTCATCGAGGCGCTGCCGTATATCCAGCGCCTGTGGGGCAAGACGGTCGTCATCAAGTACGGCGGCAACGCGATGAAAAACGAGGAGCTGACGCAGAAGATCCTCGAGGACGTGACGCTGCTCAAATATGTCGGCATCAACCCGATTCTCGTGCACGGCGGCGGCCCGGAGATCAACGCCATGCTGGGCCGCGTGGGCGTGCAGAGCACGTTCCACAACGGTCTGCGCATCACCGACGACGCGACGATGGAGATCGTGCAGATGGTGCTGGCCGGCAAGCTCAACAAGAACATCGCCTCGCAGATCGGCCGTCTGGGCGGCAAGGCGATCGGCCTGTGCGGCAAGGACGCCGGGCTGATCATGGTCAAAAAGAAGCCGCCGCTGGCCGACGGCGTGGACCTGGGCCATGTGGGCGACATCGTGAGCGTCAACACCAAGCTGCTGGAGACGCTGTGCCAGGACGAGTACATCCCGGTCATCTCCTCCGTCGGCACGGACGAGAACGGCGAAAGCTACAACATCAACGCCGATACCGCCGCCGCCGCCGTGGCCACTGCGCTCAAGGCGGAGAAGCTGATCTTCCTGACGGACATCGACGGCGTGCGCAGCGATCCGGAGGATCCCGCCTCGCTGTTCGCGGTGCTCTCCACCGAGCACGCGATGGGCCTGATCGCCGACGGCACGATCTCCGGCGGCATGATCCCGAAGGTCACGGCCTGCGTGGATGCCATCGAAAAAGGCGTCCGGCGCGTGCACATCATCAACGGCACAATCCCGCACCCGATCATCCTGGAAATCTTCACGGACAAGGGTATCGGCACGATGTTTGAAAAGGCGCTGCCCGCCTCCAAGTGAGCTTCGCCTTGCTTCCGGCGGCATCGCACGCGCAGCGCAGACCTCATCCGTCCCGCCTGCGGCGAGCCACCTTCCCCAGAGGGGGAAGGCAAGTGCGGAAAACATCAGCCTGCGGCCAAACGCGCTGATGAGCAATACAGGAAATCAGGACAATCCCGTATTCTGATAAGGAGGGCACATCATGAAGCCCAGGATTTACATTGACGGACAGGAAGGCACGACCGGCCTGCGCATCTTTGAGCGCTTCGCCGGCCGCGACGACATCGAAATTCTGACGATCGATCCCGCGCTGCGCAAGGACACGGATGAACGCAGGCGGCTGATCAACGCCTCGGACATCACATTCCTCTGCCTGCCGGATGCCGCAGCGAAGGAAGCTGTCTCCCTGGTGGACAACGACCATGTGCGCATCATCGACGCGTCCACCGCGCACCGCACCGCCGACGGCTGGGCCTACGGTTTCCCGGAGCTGTCTGCCGCACACCGCGAGGCCATCCTCTCCGGCAAGCGCATCGCCAACCCCGGCTGCCACGCCACCGGCTTCATCTCGCTGGTGTATCCGCTGGTGAGCGCGGGCATCCTGCCCAGGGAGAGCGTCGTTCCCTGCTTCTCGCTGACCGGCTACAGCGGCGGCGGCAAGAAGATGATCGCGCAGTACGGCGACGCGCAGCGCGACGCCGCGCTCGATTCCCCGCGCATCTACGGCCTCACCCACAGCCACAAGCACCTGCCCGAGATGCAGAAGATCTGCGGCCTCGACCACGCGCCGCTCTTCTCCCCCATCGTGGCGGATTACTACGCCGGCATGCTGGTGAGCGTGCCGCTCGCCGCCTCGCAGCTCAAGGGCATTTCTTCCATGGCGCAGCTGCACGAGTGCTATGCGGACGCGTACGCCGGACAGAAGATGATCAGGGTGCTGCCGCTGAGCGCGCAGGCCGACGTGGGCGGCTTCCTCGCCGCCAATGGCTGCGCCGGCTGGGACGGTCTGGAAATTGCCGTCACCGGCAACGACGAGCGCATGATGGTCTGCGCGCGCTTTGACAACCTGGGCAAGGGTGCGTCCGGCGCGGCGGTGCAGTCCATGAACATCATGCTCGGCTGTGATGAAGCCAAGGGCCTCAGCCTCTGACGTTCATCCCGCCTCATTCCATCAACCACGGAGGTTTCCCCATGAATCTTTCTGAAATCAAGTCCCTGGACAGCCAGCATTTCCTTCAGGTCTTCGGCGAGCGCATGCCCGCGTGCTTCGTGCGCGGCGAGGGCTGCACGCTCTATGACCAGGACGGCAAGGCGTATACCGACCTCTTCGCGGGCATCGCGGTCAACGCGCTGGGCTACAACCATCCCGCCGTCACCGACGCGATCGTCGCGCAGGCCCAGTCCGGCGTTCTGCACACGTCCAACATCTTCTACGTTCAGCCGCAGGCGGAGCTCGCCGCGCTGCTGTGCGAGCACACGTTTGCCGACCGCGTCTTCTTCGGCAACTCCGGCGCGGAGGCCAACGAGGGCGCCATGAAGCTGGCCTGCAAGTACTTCTACGCGCAGGGCATCCATCGCTACAAGATCGTCTCTGCGGACCATTCCTTCCACGGCCGCACGCTGGCGACCGTCGCCGCCACCGGCCACGACTACTATCAGGCGCCGTACCGCCCGCTGCTGCCCAAGGGCATCACGCAGGTGCCGTACAACGATCTGGACGCGCTCAAGGCCGCAATCGACGATGAGACCGCCGCCATCCTGCTCGAGCCGATGCAGGGCGAGGGCGGCGTGACCCCCGGCAAGGCCGAGTACCTCCAGGCTGTGCGCAAGCTGTGCGACGAGACGGGCATCCTGCTCATCTTCGACGAGGTGCAGACCGGCGTCTGCCGCACCGGCTCGCTCTACTGCTATCAGCAGTACGGCGTCACGCCGGACATCATGACCAGCGCCAAGGGCCTGGGCTGCGGCTTCCCCGTCAGCGCGATCCTCGCCAGCGAGAAGGTCGCCAGCAAGATTGCCAAGGGCGATCACGGCTCCACCTTCGGCGGCAACACGCTCGCCTGCACCGTGTCCCTCTCCGTGATGCGCTACATGGTCGACCACGACTTCTCCGCCGTTGCCAAAGAAAAGGGCGCTTACCTGATGGATGCGCTTCGCAGGATCAAGAGCGACAAGATCGTCGAGGTGCGCGGCATGGGCCTGCTCATCGGCGTTCAGCTGAAGGACGACTGCCCCGCAGGCAGCGTGATGAACAGGATGCTTGCGCGCGGCTTTGTGCCGGGCACGGCCTCCGGCAATGTTCTGCGCCTCGCGCCGCCGCTGATCATCTCTTATGAGGAGATGGACGCGTTCCTGGCTGCGCTGGCTGAGGAGCTGGCGTAAGCGGTCTGTGCCCGCTGCACGATGCTTTTACAGTTTTCTCCTATACAAACGGCATGACAAAACGGACGCTCCGATTGCTCGGAACGTCCGTTTTCATATGGATCGGGTCACATCCGCACCTGGATCTCCCCATAGGAGAGGCAGGCCGTTTCTCCGCTGTCGTACCGGACCAGAAGCCGGCACGCGTCGTCGATATCATAGACGGTCGCGCTGCGGGCATTTTCTCCCTGAAGGACGAAAATACGCTTTCCCAGCACAAGGCTGCGCGCCCTGTATTTTTCCACATATCCGTCCGGTTCTGTGTAAAACGCCATCACGCGGCGGAGGAACTCGCCCGCCAGACGATTCTTCGCATCGCTGTGCAGCTCCTCAAAGATCGTGCCGGCAATCGGTTTCAGCTCCTCGGGAAAGCCGTCCCTGGGCGGATACACGTTGGCGCCGGCGCCCAGCACGACATACTCCACCTCGCCGTTCTCCATGTCAAGCGAGGCCTCGGTCAGGATACCGCAGACCTTTTTTCCCCGAACGAACACGTCGTTCACCCATTTGATCTGCGCTGTTTCACCGGACACCGCCTCGATCGCCTCGCACATGGCCACGGCCGCCATGGACGTAAAGCTCACCGCCCGCTCAACGGCGCAGTGCTTTGGCCGCAGCAGCAGGCTCATGTAGATCCCCGTGTCCTTCGGCGAGTAGAACTGCCGCCCGCGCCGTCCCCGGCCGGCGGTCTGCTCGCCCGCGATGACAACGCAGCCCTCCGGTTCTCCACGGCCGGCCATCTCCCGAATCAGCGCGTTGGTGGAGCCCACCGTCGGCAGAACGGTGATGTTCATCTCCCGGCAGACAGGATCCAGCGCCTTTCGGATTCCCTGCTCGGAGAGGACATCCGTCTTTTCTGAGAGGCAGTAACCCCGGTTGGTGGCCGCCTCGATCGGATAACCCTCCTGCCGCAGCGCATTCACGGCTTTCCAGACGGCCGCACGGGATACGCAGAGCGTCTGCGCGATCTCCTCACCGGATGCATAGCGCCCTTTCTCAGCTTCCAGCAGCTTCAGCAGCCTTTCCTTGGTTCCCATGCTTCCTCCGCTTTCTAACTTCGTCTCGTGATCGGACAGCGGGCGTGCCGCGCCCTGCGGAGTCAGCTGTTCGGCCTGATCAGCTCAGCCGGATGGCTTTGGAAAGCCTTCTGGCCACGATCCGCGCAAGTCCGATCTTGATGAGGTCCGGGATGATAAACGGGAAGACACACCAGCCCAGCGCCGTCATCAGGCCGATCTCGCCCGCCTTCTTCGCATACACGGCCATAAACCAGGCAGTGCCGAAGGCATAGCACACCAGCAGGCCCGCCACCATGGACAGCGTCAGCAGCCACGACCGATTGCCGGGCAGGCGCTCCATCGCCCACATGACCAGCGCGGAAAACAGGAAGCCGATGATGTAGCCGCCCGTGGTGCCCAGCAGACAGCCAATGCCGCCCTGGAAACCGGCAAACACCGGAATGCCGATCGTGCCCATCAGCAGATACACCAGCACCGCCAGCGTGCCCCGCCTGCCGCCCAGCACGCTCACCGCCAGAAAGACGCCGAAGGTCTGCAGCGTAAAGGGGACCGTCGCCGGAATGGAAATCCAGGAGCATACCGCCATCAGCGCCGCAAACAGCGCGATATAAGCCATGTCCGCAGCGCGGAGTTTCTTCGTACCAAAGCCTGCCATCTTCGTTTCCTCCAAATCCTGTGTCATTTGAGTTTTGCCAGCGGCAGTATAGCACAGGGAATCGCCGATTGTCAACCATTTTTCAAAATTATAGTTTACAATTGGCAGGAGGAGGGTATGCAAAAGCCTCTGTTTTACAGGTCGTCCGAATCCACGCCGTCGCCGTATCGCGTCAGCTCGTATTCGCCCTGCTCGTTTCGCGTGTAATCAAAGCCGTAGGTGCCGGTCTTGCCGTCCATCTGATAGGTCAGCGTCACGATCACGCGCTTGCCTTCGCCGTTTTTGCTGGCCACGGAGGTCTCCGTCACCGTCGCATTCGGGAAGCCCTCGGTGAACGTCGCGACGGCCATCTCGCGCACAACGGGCACATAGCTCCAGTCGATGCCGCTGTCCGTCGTCTGCGGCGTGTCCAGCCTTGACGCCTTGATATCGTCACCCAGCTTGCCCAGCGCCTCATCGACGGCGTGGCAGCCCGTCATCGTCAGCAGCAGCGCGCACAGAAGCGCCGCCAGAATTGCTTTTTTCATATGGTTCTCCTTTACATCCACGCGCGGCGCAGCGCCTCCAGGCCCGCCTCGATCGCCGCTTCATCCATGCCCGCAAAGCCGAGCAGCACCACGCGCTCGTGCTCCCTGCCGGTCTCCATCACGCCGTAGTCCGCCAGACGCGTCAGGCGCACGCCCGCCTGTGCAGCCAGCGGCACCAGCTCCTGCGCGGGCGTCTTCCCGCCGACGCGCAAAAGCGCATACAGGCCCGCGCCGCACGGCGCGACCTCGCCCAGGCCCAGCTCCTTCGCCTTGCGCTCCAGCGCCTGCAATCGTCCGCGGTACACCACGCGCATGCGGCTCACATGCCGCTCCAGATACCCGCCCGCAATGAACTTGCGCAGCGTCTCCTGCTCAAAGCCCGGCACGCTGCATGCCGCATGCAGCGCCCGGTAACGCCCCACGAGCGCCTCCGGCAGCGCCATGAAGCTCAGGCGCAGGCCCGGTGCAAGCGTGCGGGCAAAGGTGTTCATGTAGATCACCTGGCCGCTCTCGTCAAGCGCCTTGAGCGCCGGCAGGCTCACGCCCGAGAAGCGGAACTCGCTGTCGTAATCGTCCTCCAGGATGTAGCCGCCGGTTTCCTTGGCCCAGCGCAGCAGCGCCGCACGCTGGCCCGCGCTCATCTCCCCGCCCAGCGGGAACTGATGCGACGGCGTGACATAGGCCGCGCCCGCGCCGCTCATGTAGAGCGCGCCCACGTCGATGGCCCCGCCGGCCAGCGGAATCGGCGCGATGCGCGCACCGCTGGCCACCAGGATCCTGCGCACGCGCGAATAGCCCGGGTCCTCGACGGCGAAGAGCTTCTCGCGCCCCAGCACGGACGTCAGCGCCGTGACCAGCACCTCCGTGCCCGCGCCGAGCACGATCTGCTCCGGCGCCACCTCAATGCCGCGCAGGCTGCGCATCATGTCCGCCATCTCGCGCCGCAGCGCATAGGAGCCCTGCGGGTCGCCGGCAAGCAGCAGCGCCGTATTCTGCTCGCTGAGCACCTCGCGCATCAGCCGTGCCCACGTCGCATAGGGGAAGTGCTCTGCATCCGCCGCACCGGTGGAGAAATCCCACCTGACCGGCGCCGCCTGCGGATGCGCCGCGACGCCCGCCCGCGGCAGCTCCTGCGCGACGTACATGCCGCTTCTGGGCCGGCTCTCGCAGTAGCCCTCGCTGGCCAGACGCCCATAAGCGGCCTCGATCGTCGACGTGCTCACGTGCAGGTGCCCGGCAAGCTGGCGCTTGGAGGGCAGCTTCTCCCCCGGCGCCATGCGTCCGCTGTCGATCTCCGCGCGCAGCGCCTGAACCAGCTGATCGGTCAGCGTCACGCGGCTGGCACTGTCAAGCGTACACGTCAGCATGGCTCCTCCACCTCACAATGCGCATGACTGCGCACCTCGTCCCACGGCACATAATAGCCCGCGCCGTGGCTGCAAAACACGCTGCCCGCGGGATTGCGTTCGTCGGCCAGCGCGCTGTATCCCGCCGCCTGCACGACCGCATCCTGATTTCTGCACGGCGCATAGCGGTCAAACCGGGTGCTGATGCGCCCGTGTCCGCGTGTCGTCGCGGCAAACTGCTGCGGATAATCCCAAAACAGCGCCGCCGTGCAGCTGC
>JBJEUI010000268.1:0-5069 GCA_051883755.1 Candidatus Ventricola sp. | reverse complement strand
GCGGTGAAGGCCTATCAGAAGGATCACGGCCTGGCCGTGGACGGCATCGCCGGCAAGAACACGCAGAATTCCCTGTACGGAACCAGTTATTAAGACAATCCCCCTCGCCAACCCGAGGGGGATTTTTGAAAAGGAGACTGAGGCGATGAAAAAGGCGTTTGCGCTGCTGCTCGTGCTGCTGCTTGTGCTCCTTGCGGCGGCGGCCCAGGCGGGCGGGCTGCAGGTGGATTTCTATAATATGGGCAAGGCGGACGCCATGCTCATCACCACGCCCGGCGGCGTGCGCATCCTGATCGACTGCGGCACAAACAAGGGCGGCAAGGCGCTGGCGGAGCGCTTTCAGAGGGAAGGTATCGACGCCATCGACACGCTGATCATCACCCACTACGACAAGGATCACGTTGGCGGCGCGGACAAGGTGCTGGAGAGCGTCGCCGTCCGCCAGGTGATCATGCCGGTGTATGACAAGGAGAGCAAGCAGCACACGCAGTTTCTGGAGGCGCTGGACGCGCACCCGGAGATTACGCGGTATCCGATGGAGATCCAGTCGGACATGGCCATGCAGTCCGATGACGGCGTGAAGCTGTCCATCACCGCCGCCCACCGCAGCAGCTATGGTGAGGACGAGGAGAACGACTTTTCCCTCGCCGTGCGCCTGACCTACGGCGAGACGAAATTCCTCTTTGCCGGGGACGCGGAGGCGCCGCGCCAGCTGGAGCTGATGGAGGAGGGCGACATCGCCTGCGACGTGCTGAAGGTACCCTATCACGGGCGGCTGGTGTCCGTAAGCGAGCGCTTTCTGACGCAGGCCAGCCCGCAGATTGCCTACATCACCGACAGCGAGGAGGAGCCTGCCAGCGAGACGCTCATTGAAATCCTGAAATCGCTGGGCAGCCAGGTATACACCTCCCGTGAGGACGGCAGTGTGACCGTGGTCTCCGACGGAAAGACGGTCAGCGTGCAGCAATAAGAATGAGAAGCCCGGACGGCTGATGGCCGTCCGGGCTTTGCGCAGTTCAAACATCCATGCCCCTGTTGGCGTGCGGGCAGTACATCAGGTAGGCCAGAATCAGCGTCCGCGTATCCGGCATGGAGAGGCACAGGATCGGCGGCGCGCTGCGGCTGTTGGCCGTGTCCAGCGGCTGGGAGAGCAGGAACAGGCCGCTCATCTGTGCGAGGCGGTGCACATAGCCAAAGCGCACCTCGTCCCAGGGCAGGTACAGCCCGCGGCCGGCGCACACGCCGGTTTCATTGAACGCAGGGCAGGTGAGCAGCGTGTTCATGAAGCGGTACAGCAGCATGAGCCCCGCACCGAAGAGCGCCATCGCGCACAGCGTCAGACCGAAGATGCGCGAATAGCGGGTGAGCTGCGATGCGCGCAGCAGCATCAGCGCGCCGGTGATGAACGCGACGGCGGCTGCGGGCAGCATCATTGCGGCGTAGAAGGCGGTCTGATGCCATTGGGGACGCAGGCGTCTGGCGCGCTTGTGCGCAGGGGTTGATGACAGGTCGATTTCAAACGGGCAGGCTGTGCATACGGCGCGGATCAGCTTCTTGCTGGCGGGCGCCACGAAGCCCCAGGGCCCACAGTTCGGCGCGTGGTGGAGCAGGTTGATGAAGTCGGCGGAGCCGCGGTACATGCCGTAGAGGTAGCGACGGCGGCTGTTGCAGCAGAGCAGGCCGAGGGAGGCGATGTCCTCCCAGCAGGTGCGGCGCACGCGCAGCAGGAAGCCCACGCCGATGCCGACCTCGTCCACAAACAGCCGGCAGCTCATCAGCGCGACGCACAGCGCCAGCAGCATCAGCGTCGCCGCCAGCAGCACGCGTGCCCAGCCGTCCAGGGAAGCGCTGACGCAGTAGTCGCGCGCAAGCGCGCAGGCCATCGTGCCGACGCAGGCGAGCGCGCTCATGCGCGGATAACGGAGCACTCTCGTCATGGCTTCCCTCCTTTCAAATACAGCAAAGCGTGTAGTAAAGAAGGGTCCTGACCGCCCTGGCGGCGACAGGACCCCTTCATTGGGTTTGTGTGGTTTACTTGGCGGCCGGCGGCAGCGTGGCTTCCGGCGCGGCGGTGGTCTCGGCGAAGCCGTAGCCGTCATTCGCGCTGGGCAGCACGTCGATCAGCTCGATCTCCGGCTCGGCGTCTTCAGCCTGCTTTGCGGCTTCGGCCTCCGCCTCGGCGCGGGCAGCGGCCTCGGCTTCCTCACGCATGCGCTGCGCCTCCATCACGGCGGCGGCAGTCACCGGCTGGCGGCCAGTTTCCACGACGTTCAGCGCCAGCTGCATCACCGGGTACGGGCAGTCGCTCTCCAGAATCGTGTTGCGGTACGGATTGGAGGTGGTGTGGCGGCCAACGCGCATCTCCACGTGGGTGTAGGTGCCGTCGGAGCCCTTCTTGCCTTCCTGCGCGATGTAGGCGCCGGCCTCGATCACGTCGCCGCGGCGCACCTCGATCTCCTCGCAGTGCAGGTAGAGCACGGTCACGTCAAAGTCGGCGTTGTAGACGGCGACGGTGCCGTTGCTGTCGCCGGCACGGGTGACCTCGCCGCCCATGATCGCAAACAGCGCGGCCTCCGGCTCGTTGGTGAAGTCGATGCCCTCATGCACGCCGGTGAAGCCGGTGCGGCCGTGGCCGTCGCCGCGGCGCTCGCAGTACTGGCCGTAGAACATGGAGACCTCGCCGTAGTCGCCGCCGTAGAGGGCGACGCGCATGGCGTCGGTGATGTCCAGCACGATCGGCGCGACGGCGTAGGTGCCGGACTCGTCGACGGTCAGGTATTCCTCGGGCACATGGCTGTCAAACGGAGTCAGGACATAATCGCCGTGGTTGTAGGCGTATACGTCGTCATAGTAGCGGACGGTGCGGCCGCGGATGTGGTTGTACTGGCTGATGAACCAGCGGTATTCCTCGGTGATCTTCAGGGCGCTCTTGGGCTGTTCGGCAGCCTCCTGCGTCTCCTGCACCGGCACGGTCGCCTGAATCTCTTCCGCCGCGGCTGCCTCGAGGGCTTCCGGCTCGGCGGTCACGGCAACAGCCGCAGGGGTATTTGCAGCGGCGGCAGCGTCATCACGCGTGCCCGGCAGGGCGGCATTGTCCTCGGCGAACGCGCCGACGGCGAAAAGCAGGCTCGCCGCCGCGAGCGCCGCAGTCATTCTTTTTTTCATGGGTCATACCTCCCGAAATGAAAAATGCTGAACATGGATCGCTTTGCAAACCAAAAGAATTCTTCTATTTATTATACCAGACGGTGAAGAAAACTCAAGCATTTTTTGCAAAAACGGATCAAATATGGTATTCTATGGGCAGAGATGGTCCGGTCGGATCGGGGAGGAGAGGGAGCATGGAAAAGGCAGGGGCATGGCTGAGCGCGCTCGTATGGATGGGCGTGATTTTCTTTATGAGCGCGATGCCCGGCGACGTCTCCGGAGAGCAGAGCGGAAGGCTTGTGCAGCTTGTGCTGTCGGCGGCCGCCTTTCTCTTCGGGGAGGACGCGGCGGCGGGCGTTTCGGCGGACACGATTCACCTGCTGGTGCGCAAGGGCGCGCACATGGCGGAGTATGCGATTCTGTTTCTTTTGTACCGCCGCGCGCTCATAAAAAGCGGCGCGCGCAGGCCGGGCGTCACGGCGCTGTGCCTGTGCGCCTGCTATGCCGCCACGGACGAGGTGCATCAGGCGTTTGTGGCGGACCGGGGGCCGAGCGCCGCGGACGTGGCGCTCGACACGCTCGGCGCGGCGCTGGCCTGGGGCGCATGCGGCGCGGTGAAACGGATGACGGGAAAGGGGAAGCAGGCATGAAGCAGTACAAGATCGGGGAGGTGGCCAGGCTGCTGGGGCTGAGCACGCAGGCGCTGCGCTTTTACGAGCAGGAGGGCGTGATTGCGCCGCACAAGAGCGAAAACGGCACGCGGTATTTCACCACGGCGGAGATCATCCGTCTGCTGGCCTTCAGGAAATACCAGCTGTCGGAGTTCTCCGTGCAGGATGTGGCGGCGCACTTTCAGGAGGGCAGCCTGGACAGCCTCATCGCCCGCCTGGACGCGAAAAGCGATGCGCTCATCGCGCAGAGCGAAATGCTGCTTCGCCGCGCCCGCGCGGTCCGCAGCTTTGAAAGCACGCTGCGCGAGGCGAAGGCGCTGGAAGGGCAGATGGCCTGCGCGGAAAGCCCGGAGGTCTTTCTGCAGAATCTGACCTTCGATCAGCTCAGCAGCCTCACCCGGGAGCAGCGGGAGGCGTTTACCGCGTTTGCGGACGCGATGCCGGAATCAAGCATGTACTTCATCTGTCCGTCGGATGGGCGCGGCGAGCCGGAGTTCCGTTTCGGCGTGAGCAGGCAGACGGCGAAAACCTGGGCGCTCCCGCTGGAGGGTGCGATCCGCACGGCGCCGTTCCGGTGCGTGCGCGTGTATGTGCGCACCGCAGGCCGCCTGTGGGATCCGGAGAACCTGCACGCGCTGCTTGAGCGCGTGCGCGCGGCGGGCTATGCGATCGATCCTGCGCGGAATCTCCTGGGGGAGCATCTGGCCTCCGAAACCCTGGAGCGCGTGATTCACCTGTATGCCGTGGTGTGGATTCCGATACTCGACTGACAGAAATTGAAATTTTTTTGACAAACTTTCCGGTTTCCTCTTGAATCTAAAGCGCACTTGAGGCCTATAATGCGCTCAGCGCAGAAAGATCTGCGAAAAAAGAGACAAAGGGAAAAGGAGAGAAGAACATGAAGCAGATGAAGATGCTGCTTGCGCTGGTTCTCTGCCTCGCGCTGACCCTCATGGGCAGCTTCGCGCTGGCGGCGGGCTACACCGCGGGCACGTACACTGCCGAGGCGGCCGGCAACAACGGCCCCGTGAAGGTCGCCGTGACCGTGTCCGAGGACGCGATCACTGCGGTGGAGGTCACTGAGCACGCGGAGACCGCGGGCCTGGCGGATCCGGCACTGAGCAATATCCCGGCTGCGATCGTCGAGCATCAGTCTCTGGCGATTGACACCGTGTCCGGTGCGACCAACACCTCCAACGCCATCCTGAACGCTGCGGCCGAGGCCATTGCGCTGGCCGGCGGCGATGTGGA
>JBJEUI010000267.1:0-26013 GCA_051883755.1 Candidatus Ventricola sp. | reverse complement strand
AAAACTGCATATATCAAAAGGCTATCCCTTCGTGCAGCGGAGCGCTGCGGGGGACAGCCTCTTTTTGTTGTTTCTCCTGTTTTCCTGTCAGGAATCGCGTCGCCCGCGGCATAACAGGGTGAAAAGCAAAACGGAAAGGAACGACAGCCATGAAAAGGATGCTCTGGAGGCTTGCGCTGATCCTGCTGGCGCTGTGCCTGATTGCCGGGCGGGGTGGAACGAACGATGCGCGCGCTCAGACGACCGTGCGTCTGACATTCGCCGGAGACGTGACGCTGGGCAGCGAGGAGGCGGTGAGGACAAAGGGCTATTCGCTGGACAGCTTCGCCAGGGTCTACGGATACGACTACCTCTTTGCGAAGGTCAGGGATCTGTTTGCGCAGGACGATCTGACGGTCGTGAACCTGGAGGGCGTGCTTTCGGACAGCAGCGAGGACGAAAACATGGATAAGACATACCGCTTCCGTGGGCCGGCGGAATTTGCGCAGATTCTGACCGCGGGCAACATCGAGATGGTGAACCTGGCCAACAACCACACGCGCGACTACGGCGAACGCGGCCTGACGGATACCCGACGGGCGCTTGAGCGGGAGGGCGTCGCGCACTTCGGCGATCGCGAGGTGTGCGTCTTTGAAAAGGACGGCGTGAAGATTGCGTTCTTCGGCCTGAGCTATTCACAGATGCGCAGGAGCGACCTCGAGTGGGCGGAGGAGGAGATCAGACGCCTCGAGCACGAGGGAGGGGTCAACGCCGTGGTGTTCACCTTTCACGCCGGGCGCGAGTACAGCGAGGCGCGCACGGCCAAGCAGCAGGAATACGCCAGATGGGCCGTGGAGGCGGGCGCTGACCTGGTGGTGATGCACCACCCGCATGTGGTGCAGGGGCTGAGCGTCTATGATGAGCGCACGGTGCTGTATTCGCTGGGCAACTTCTGCTTCGGCGGGAACAAGAACGTGCGCGCGGCGGAATCGCTCATCGCCGTGGCGGAGCTGACATTTGCGGACGACGGCGCATACCGGAGCCAGCAGATCACGCTGTATCCCGCGCACATCTCCGGCACGCAGCCGCGCAGCAATTATCAGCCGCATCTGGTCACGGGAAAGGACGCCGCACGCGTCATACGGCGGGTGCAGGCGGACACGCGGTTCAAGCTCAATCCCGTGGACGAGACAGGCGCAGCGGTGCAGGAAGCGCTGCCGGCGCAATGAGCATGGCCTTATCAAGACGAGCGTGGACGGAAGAAAGAGAGGTTGAAAAAAGGCATGAGCAAAAGGACACGGCATGCCGCGCTTGAAGTGGAGTACGTGATCTATCCGGCGGCGGTCTGCGTGGTGCTGCTGGTGGTCGCCTCGTTTACGGGGATGTGGATCACGGGAGAAAACCCCTATCGCTCGTATGCGCTGCAAGCCTGCGCCTGGCTGGAAGGCCGTCTGGATTTGGGCATGGATTATCACTGGCTGGAGCTTGCCATTTATGAGGGCAAATACTATGTCAGCTTCCCGCCGTTTCCTTCGTTCGTGCTCCTTCCGTTCGCGCTGGTTTGCGGCGCGGATACGCCGGATCACGCCCTGTCTGTCCTGTTTACGATCGTCGGCGTCGTCTATGCGCTCAGGCTGTACAAGATGAAAACGGGCGGCTTTGACCATGCCGGGCGATATGTCCTCTTCCTGTTCCTGGGCAACGGGTATTTGTTCATCGCCGTGCAGGGCTGGGTGTGGTTTCTGGCGCAATGCATGTGCTTTACATTGTCGCTCATGGCCCTGTATTACGCTAAAAGCGGGCGGGGCGGAGGCGCGCTGACCTGCTGGGCGTGCGCGATCGGATGCAGGCCGATGGTCGTCGTGTATCTCCCGCTGCTGCTGATGATCCTGCTCAGGCATGAACGCGAGCGGACGGACGGGAACGCCATCGCCTTGATCCGCTCGAAATGGTACTGTGCGGTTCCGGCGCTCTGCATAGGCGGTGCGTATATGATTCTCAACCATGCGCGGTTTGGGAACCCGTTTGAATTCGGGCACAACTATTTGCCGGAGTTTATGCGGGCCGAGGAGGGGCAGTTCAGCCTCAGCTATTTGCCGAAGAATCTAGGCCAGCTTCTTCGCCTGCCCCGGACGGGCGGCGAGCATGGGGCGCTTATGTATGACACGTATGACTGCATGGCGTTCTGGCTGATCGCCCCCATCTTTATCCTGTTCTTCTTCGCGTGGGCGTACGGCCTGTGCTGTAAGCGCGGGTTATACGGCGCGGAGATCGCGATGATACCGCTCACGCTGCTGGCGCATCTGCTCATCATCTGCTGCCACAGGACGCTGGGGGGATATCAGTTTGGGAATCGCTATATCGTCGATATGCTGCCGTACGTGTTCTATGGAGTGCTACTGCTGAAGCCGAGGAGGGACGAGCGGCTTTCGCTGTGGAGCCTGCCCCTGTGCGCGATGGGCTTTTCGATCAACCTGATAGGTACCGTGGCCACCTACAATCATTGGATTTAGGAAGCCGGGCGCATGGATCACATATGGATATGCAACAAAATCCACAGATGGAAAAATCAATTCGGATGGAATATGGGAGGGCAAAACGATGCAAAAGAACGGACGGATGACGAGTTGCCTGACTGTGCTGTTGGTGAGCCTGCTGCTGTGCAGCCTTGCGCCGTGCGCGCTGGCGCGCAGCTACAGCCTGGGCGACGACGCGGCGGAGATCGCGACGATTCAGAAGGCGCTTGAAGAGCTTGACTTCTATTACACGGACATCACCGGCCACTACGGCAAGCGGACGCAGTCCGCCGTGCGCAAATTCCAAAAGCGCTACCGTCTGGAGCAGACCGGCGTGGCGGACGAAAAAACGGTCGCGCTGCTCTATGAGCTCTCGGGCATGGAAGCGCCCGCAGGAAGCACGGCGCTGCCGCAGCAGAGCTACGGCGCGTCGACGCTGCGCGAGGGCAGCCGCAGCGACGCGGTGCGTATCCTGCAGGAGAATCTGGCGCTGCTTGGCTATTACGAGGGCAGCGTGACGGGCAGATACGGCCGGCTGACGAAGGAGGCGGTGCGGCGCTTCCAGCGGGACAACGACCTCTCCGCGGACGGCGTGGCGGGCCCGCGGACGTTTGAAAAGCTGAACGCGCTGCTGACGGACAGCGGCGCAGAGGCGTCGTCCGCGGTCACGCCGCCAGGGGATCAGGCGGCGGGCGGAACGGGCGCGGTCGCGCCGCTGTACAGCATACCGAAGCTCGATCCTGAGCGGACGCTCAGGCGCACCAGCCATTCCGGCTATGTGACGCGGTTGCAGAAGGCGCTGATCGCGCTGGGCTATTATGCGGGCAGCGCGGACGGATACTTTGGAAGCGGAACGGAGGCTGCGGTCAAGGCGTATCAGCAGGCGAGGGGGCTGAATGCGGACGGCGTGGCAGGCCGCGCGACGCTGCGCAAGATCAACAGCGACGCCGAGAGCGGTGTGACCGCGGCGACGGCCGCCATCGACTGACCGGCACTTGCCAGGAGCAAACCGATGCTGTATGATAGGTACCGAATCACAGGGGGACAGAATCATGATGAACGAACAGACCGAACGGGAATGGTTTGAACAGATCTATCACGACCATGCGGACATGCTCTTTCGCCTGGGCCGCCATCTGCTCGGCGGACAGGACGACGGCGCGCTGTATGATCTGATGCAGGACACCTTCCTGGATGCGTGGAGCAAGCGCGAAAAGCTGACGGCCCATCCGAACATCGGCGGCTGGCTGGCGCTGTCGATGAGGAACCGCGCGATGTCCGCCAGGCAGAAGGCCCAGCGCAGGAGCATGCGAAACGCCTGGTCGCTGGACGACGGGGAGAGCGCGCCCGTGGCGGACACGGCGATGACGCCGGAGCAGGAGGCGCTGCTTGGCGACCGCGTGGCGGCGCTGCGCGAGATGCTGGGCGAGGAAAATGCGGCGCTGTTTCTCTCCTATGCGGTGGATGGCTGCACGGCCAGGGAGATCGGAAAGCGCTGGAATCTGAGCGAGGAATGCGTGTGGATGCGCATCTCGCGCATGAAGCGCAAGCTGGTCGCGCATCCGGAGATCTTCTACGCGATGCTGCTCATCGCCATCGGCGCGTGCTGAGAGAGGAGGCGGCAAAACATGGATAACCGAATGAAGGAAAAGATCAGAAACGGCCGTCTGACGAGGGACGACGTGAGGCGGATGATCGACTGGCAACTGACGCTGGAGAGCGAGAAGATCGACAGCAATCTGCTCGGCGAGTGCCTGCTGTTCCTCTATCCGCAGGAACCGGCGCTCCGGCAGGAGGACAGGGAGATGCTGTGGAAGCGGATCAGGGCCGCGGCCTTCGGCACATCCCGCGTGCACAGGCGGCAGCAGCACCGCCGCCGCGTTCCCGTGCGGACGATCCTGATCGCTGCGCTGCTGCTGCTTCTGCTGGCGGGCGCGGCCATCGCCGCGGTGCTGGGCACCTTCGGGCGCTTCACCACCGATCCCATGATCGAGATGAGCCACACGAGGCTGGAGCACCTTGAAGAGGTCGCTGAAAGCGTGGGCAAGACGATCGTCGTCAGCTCGCCCTCGGGCGAGCTTGGCCAGATCGACCTGACGACGGACTACGGGAAGATCCAGGCGCAGCAATACGGACGGCAGTTTGAATTGACGGTCGATCAGGTCTACTGTGACGGCAACAAGCTGTACTACTCCTATCAACTCAGCGAAAAGGACCGTACCTTCGAGCTGCTGGAGGGCACGCCGACGGGCTTTGAGGCCTGGGACTGGGCGGAGCCGGGCAAAACGCTGGCGGACACCTACTGGACGCCGGGCGCGACCGGGGAGGAACAGGATGCCGCAAAGGCGTGGTTTGCCGCGCATGAAAAGGCCTATGCCATCGAATCCTATTTCGGCCTGGGCGACGGCGCGGATCTCGACGACGGAAGCGAGCGGGGCATTTCGCTGAACATCTTTGACAGCGGCATGGAGCAGATTGACCCGTATACGAAGGTCGGATTCCAGCAGGTCGATTTGCCGGAGGACTATGTGCCGGGCGAGACGATCGACTTCCTGCTCACGGTCATGTACAGCACGGAGGTGGTCTGCCAGGACGAGAGCGGCGTATACCGCACCGGCGTGCGCCAGACGGAGAACCGCGGCTTTATGCGCGTGCCGGTCACGGCGAAGATCACCGGCAAGCCGGAGGAATTCGTGAAGACCGCTCAATTTGACGATTACACCGCCGAGGTGCATCTGGCGATCTCCGACGTGGACATCTCCGGCACGGTGTACATCGACGCGCCGCAGGATTGGATCGACGCCTATGAGGAGACGGATGGCTGGGCGGATTGGGTAACGGACTACACGCTGATCGCGGACGGCCAGGAGATGCCCAATGTGGGCGGCGGCTACGGGATCGGCCGAAACGAGGAACGCTGGAGGGTGTACATCCGCTATGACTTGCCGCAGAGCACGGAGCACCTGACGCTCGTGCCGTGCAACGGAAGCAGGCAGCGCAGCGAAGCGGAAAGGATTGTCATCCGCTGAGCGGAAAATCCTGCCAGGGCGCGGCTTTTCCGGTGCGGATGCATCGCGCGCAGCCGTTTCGCGCACAATAGAGCCACAAGAATCCTTGGAGGCGATGTGCGTGGAACATGAGCGGCATAATCTGATTCCCTATGCGCTGGAGGCTGTGCCGCGTCCCGGCAGCCGGGAAACGCGTGTGCGCAGGCCGCCGGACGGCATGCGCATCCGCAACGAAAGGGGTGCGCAGCATGGCGAGTGACCGGCAGTCGAAAAAGCAGCAGAAGGAACAGCAGCGCTACGCACGGCTGGTGGAGCGGCTTTCCCCGAAGAGCGACTTTGCACAGGGACTGTTTCGTGCGTTCTGGGTCGGCGGCGTGATCTGCATGATCGGCCAGGGAATCAACGACTTTTTCTGCCTGGGCCTCAAGTGGGGCGCTCAGGCGTGTGCCACGGGGACGAGCATCTGCCTGGTGTTTCTCTCCGCGCTGCTGACCGGCATCGGCGTGTACGACAAGATCGGCAAATATGCCGGCGCAGGCAGCATTGTTCCAATCACCGGCTTTGCGAATTCGGTCGTCTCGCCGGCGATGGAATTCAGGCGCGAAGGACTGGTGATGGGCGTGGGCGCCAAGCTGTTTACACTGGCAGGACCGGTGCTGGTGTATGGCATCAGTGCGTCGATCATCGTGGGTTTGATTGCGTTTGTCATGGAAATCATCTGAAGCTGCCGACGCAGATCATCCGCTTGATGACCAGACAGAGGGCGGCGCGCAGCGAGCAACTTGAACAGCCATACGAAAAACTGCATGATAAAACGCCCGAAGCAGTTTGGCTTCGGGCGTTGTCCTTTGCTGCTTACAGCGTGCCCTTGCGCACGCAGATGCAGATGGCGCCATTTAAAACGGAGCAGTCAAGGGAGATCGGGAAGTCGTAATCATTGCGGAAACGCAGGTTGAGGTTTTCCGCGCCGACGGCTGCGTCCACGCCATGGGGCGCATACTTTGCGCCGCCGGGGCCGTGCGGACGGCGCCAGAGAATCGTGATACCGTCGGAAAGCTGCAAAAGCGCATTGTACAGCGTCGTGGAAACCTGGCAGGTACCGCCGCCGTAGCCTGCGACCGTGCCGCCGTCGATCAGAACGGGCGAGGGCATGTAGCCGCGGCTCTTGCGGTACGGGCCGGCGATCTCGTTGAAATCAAACTCCTCGCCGGGCTGATAGGTTTGGGCGATGTATTGGCAGCCCACGCGAAGGTTTTCCATGCGGCCGATGTTCAGTTCGGTCGTCTTGGTGGAATAGAACGTGGTGAAGACGGCCAGAATGTCGCCCTCAGCGGCCTCTTCGACATTGGGCGCAACGGGCGTGAGCGACGCAAGATCACCCACGTACACATAGCCGACCAGCCGGTTGTACGGCACAACAGCCCAGCCATCCCGGATCATCCACATGCTCAGACGCGTGCCGGCGGGCAGGGGAACGATCTCCTCGGCCTCCTCGCTGGCTTCGGCGCGCAGGCTGGTGTCGCTTGCAACGGTGGCAATGAAGCGGTTTTTGATGACGCCGTAGGGCGCAGTGTCCGCAGAGACAGGCTCAATGGTATCCACATTGCGGCGGCGGAGGTAATAAATGCCCACCTCATCGTCCCAGCAGAAGAGCCAATCCTGATCATAGCCCCAGATCTGCACGGTCTTGCGTTCCGCAAGCTGGCCGAGGGATGCGCTTTCCAGGTCGGGCTCGCTGCGCATGTTCAGGCTCACGGTTGTCTTGGCGGTGTAGAGCACCTTAGGCTTGCCGTTTTCATCGGCGGATTCCATGAAATCCTCAAAACAGATATCAAAGCCGGTATCCTCCGCCTCAGCGGGTGCCAAGACAGGCGTCAGCAGAAGAACCAGCAGGCAAAGCAAAAGAGAAAAGAGATGATTTCGCACGAAAGGGCCTCCATTAAGAGAATCTATCATCCTATTATACAGCGAAACGGCGGGCAAGGCAAGCGCGAATCCGGCATAGATTGAGACAAGTGGAATCTTTGGGAGGGAGTGCATGGGCAAAAGCTTTGTGCTCAAGGATGCGGCGGGCCGTCCTGGCGGCTATCTGGTGCAGGGTCTGCGGGATATCTGCTGCCGTGCGGGCGATTTGGCGCGCCGGGTGCAGGTCGTTTTGCTGTTCGAAGGCGGCGCGCAGGAGGAACATGAAGCTGACGGCGGTCAGGAAGCGCGTTGGCCTGTCGAGGACCGTCTGCTCTGCGGCGGTTATGTCTGTGCGGACGGCAAACTGCTGTTTGCCACCGGCGATGAAGCGCGCCGTACGTTTGAACGAGCTGTGCGCAGGCCAGCGGCGCGGGTCGAAAAAGCGACCGGGAGCAGAGCAGAACCGGTGCGGGAACCGGCGAAAGAGACACAGAAGGAGGCTGCCTCGACAGCACAGGCGCGCGTGTGGCCGCAGCGCAGGTGGCCGCCGCCGCCCTGCTGGCCGCAGGCGGAGTATGTACAGGGCAGATGGCAGGAAGAGTAAGCCATATAGAAGAAAGCCGCCTGACGACAGGCGGCGCTCTGTTATGTCAGCGGCTGATTCTGCATCGGCGCACGGCGGCAGGCATTGCTGTGTCGGGCCTGTATGTCGGCGATGTAATGTGTGCGTCTGGCAGGCAGGGAGGAGATTCTCTGCGGCGGATTCGTTGCATCTGACCGGACGGAAGCGGGCACAGGCACGTTTTGCAGGACGGGCTGCGCCTCGCTTCTCTGAGCCTGGCTGTACAGATCATAGGCGGTGACGATGGTGGGCGCGGGCTTTGGCTTGCAGGCGCAAAGCAGCGCGTAAGGTGAAATGTTTTCTGGCATGCGGATCACTCGTCCTTTCGCTGGCGGCGCAGATGTGCGCTCGGCTTTGCTTTCAGCTTATGATTCAGCACAGAAAGTGCGACAGATAAAAAGCGCTTCTCATACCAGCTTTTCGTGAAAATGGGATTGAGAAAAATGGAATAATCCTGTATAATGGGAAAAGACAAGAAGGTCTGAAATGAGGTGCTAGATTTGGACGAACATAGGAACGAGACGCCGGCTCCGCGCAGACGCAGGCGTGCTGCTGCACAAGAGCAGGCTTTTGAAGAATTTGAGCGTGCACAGGCAGCTGAGGCCGCGCGTGAGGAGATGAACGCCGAGAAACCGGCGAAGGAAAACAAGCCTTCTCCCGCCCCGCGGTCTGAAGCACCGAAGAAGGCTGACATGGCGGCCTGGGGTGATGACGATGAGCAGCCTGTGCGCAAGCCCCGTGACAATGGAAAAAGCAAGAAGAAAAAGAAGAAAAAGGGCGGCTGCCTGATCGCAGCCATCGTCTTGCTTGTGCTCCTGGTGGCGATCGCCCTGGGCGGTCTGATGCTGTTCCGCCAGAAGCTGAGCGTCATGCTTGAGCCGACGCCGACGCCTACGCTTGTGCCGACGGCCACGCCGGTACCGACGCCGACACCGACGGCCACCCCGACGCCGACGGCCACCCCGACGCCGACGCCTACCCCGACAGCGACGCCGACGCCTACCCCGACGCCGACGCCTTCTCCAACGCCGACGCCCACCCCGACGCCTACCCCGACGCCGACGCCTTCTCCGACGCCGACGCCGACGCCTTCTCCGACGCCGACGCCTACCCCGACGCCGACGCCTTCTCCGACGCCGACGCCTACCCCGACGCCGACGCCCACGCCGTATACGCCCAGCACTGCGAGCGCTGCGGAGACGGCTGATCCTGCCAAGGTGATCAAGGAGAGCTATGTCATCGTCGGCGACGAGAAGTCAGAAAGCTATGCGCGCAGCGAAACGGTGAGCATGGGCGATCCGCTTGAATACACCGCGCAGGGCGGCTTGCTGACGTATCGCGGCGGCCCGCTTCGCCAGAACGGCGCATACAGCACCGTGACGGTGGAAAGCGAAGAGCTTTCCGTGCTCCGCGGTATCCGCACGACGTCGCTGGACGGCAAGTATATGGGCTTCGGCTATGGCACGCAGCCGCTGATCGTCAAGTGGTACAAGAATATCCGCGAGCTCATGAACATCAACAGCGACTCGAAGTCGACCACGGCAATGAAGGAAGTCATCTATCCGTCGAACGACGGCCGGATTTACTTCATTAATCTGGAGACTCAAACCTACAGCCGCTCCCCGATTGAGGTCGGCTATCCGATGCAGGCGACGGCCAGCGTCAATCCGTACGGCTATCCGCTTCTGTATGTCGGCCAGACGGAGGACAGCCTCTCTGAATACGACGGCATCATCGGCATGCGCGTGTACAGCCTGATCGATCAGGAGATGATCGCGTTTGTTCCAGGCAAGAATGCGCAGGCCTATTCCGAGAACGGCGTCATCTCGACCTCTGCGCTGGTGGAGACCGATTCGGATACGGTGATCTATGCCTCGAGCAACGGCACGATCAATACGCTCTCGATGAATACGGAGTTTGATCTGGAAAACGGCGAAATCTCCGTTTCTCCGGAGCTGACGGCCTACGCCTACAAGACCTCTCTCAAGAATGCCAAGCAGTATGACATCTTGTCCGACGTGGCGGCATACGGCGACTATGTCTTCTTTGGCGACAAGGCTGGTTCCATCCAGTGCGTGGACATGAACACCATGCAGACAGTCTGGGCAGTGGATATGGGTGACAGCGTTGTGGCGCCGGTTGCGCTTGAAACCGGCGATGACGGCGAGGTATATCTCTATGCCGGCAACGTTGTCAATCAGCGCGCTAAATCGAGCCAGATCAGCCTGGTGAAGATCGATGCGATGACCGGTGAGACGCTCTGGACGTGCCAGAGCACGATCAAGGGCAAGTACGCCAGCAAGAGCGCGAACGCCGGCGTTTACGCCGGATTGATGGGCGCGCCGATTGTCGGTCAGGGAGACATCAATGATCTGGTGATCTTCAATGTCAACAATGTGATTGACGGCGACAGCAATTACGCGATCGTCTATGCACTGGACAAGATCACCGGCGAGGAAATCTGGAGCCAGCCGATCGACGTGCAGTCCATCTCTTCTCCGATTGCGCTGTATCAGCCGGACGGCAAGAGCTACATCGTCTTGGGCGATGACAACGGTACGCTCCGCCTGATGGACGGCTACACCGGCACAACGATCAGCACCGTGAACCTGGGCAGCGCGATTCAGGCTTCGCCGGCGGCCTACGGCAACAAGATCGTCGTCGGCACGACGGGCGGCATGCTCTACTTCGTTGAGCTGAAGTAATCTCTGGGACAGCGGATGCCGCTGCGGGATATCCGCAGCGGCATCTCTGCTCTATGTACGTGATATCACCGGCAAGGAGGAGAAAGATGCATAAGTATGTCATCGCCCTGGATCAGGGCACGACGAGCTCAAGGGCTGTCATCTTTGATGAGCAGGCCCGTGTCGTGGCCATGAAGAGCTACGAGTTCGAACAGATTTATCCGCAGCCCGGCTGGGTGGAGCACGATCCGGCGGCAATTCTGAACACACAGACAGATGCGCTTCGCGAGGCGGTTCGCATCAGCGGCATTTCGGTGGAAGAGATTGCCGCCATCGGCATCACCAATCAACGCGAGACGACGCTGATCTGGGATCGTGCGACCGGCAGGCCGCTGCACAACGCCATTGTCTGGCAGTGCCGACGCACCGCGCCGATCATCAAGCAGCTGTGCGACGAAGGGCTTGAGGATCATATCCGCCGGACGACGGGCCTTGTGCCGGACGCGTATTTTTCCGGCACGAAGCTCAAGTGGCTGCTGGACAAATTGGATCTGCGCGAGCGTGCCGAGCGCGGCGAAATCTGCTTTGGCACGGTGGACAGCTTCCTGGCGTGGAATCTCGTTTCCGGGCACCCGCATGTGACGGATGCGACGAACGCCAGCCGCACCATGCTCTACAACATCCACAAGAACGACTGGGATGACACGCTGCTGGAGGCGCTGAACATTCCGCGTGCCGTGCTGCCCAAGGTCGTGGATACCTCCGGCGTGATCGGCATGCTCGACACAGAAATTCTTGGCCGCGCCATTCCGGTGGCGGCGCTGGCGGGCGACCAGCATGCGGCGCTGTTCGGTCAGGGCTGCTTCAAGCCGGGTATGATGAAGAATACCTACGGTACGGGCTGCTTCCTGCTCATGAACACGGGCGAACTCCCGGTGACGAGCAAGAGCGGCCTGGTGTCCACGATTGCCTGGCGTATCGGCGGCGAGACGACATATGCGCTGGAGGGCAGCGTGTTTGTCGGCGGCGCGGTGATCCAGTGGCTGCGCGACGAGATGAAGCTGATTGAGCGCGCGTCGGAGACAGAGATGATCGCCAATTCCGTCAAGGATACGGGCGGCGTCTACCTGGTGCCGTCGTTCACGGGCCTGGGTGCGCCGTACTGGGATATGTACAGCCGCGGTACAATCGTAGGCCTGACCCGCGGCACGGGCCGTGCGCACATCGTGCGTGCAGCGCTGGAGGCGATTGCCTATCAGTCCGCCGATCTTGTCAGCTCGATGGCGACAGACTGCGGCCGCAAGCCGACGGAGCTGCGCGTTGACGGCGGCGCGAGCGCCAACAAGTTCCTGATGCAGTTCCAGTCCGATATCCTGGGATGCAATGTCATCCGTCCGGCGGTCATCGAGACGACGGCGCTGGGCGCTGCGCTGCTGGCGGGTCTGGCCGTGGGTGTGTGGAAGGACATGGATGAGATTCGCAGCGTTTGGAAGATGGATCTGAGCCTCACGCCGCAGATGAGCGATGAGGAACGCAGGAGTGCGCTGACCGGCTGGCACAAGGCCGTGAACCGCAGCCTGCGCTGGATCGAGGAAGAGCAGGCGTAAAGAAGAAAACCGGCAGGGCCGCGCGAGGAATTGCGCGGCTCTGTAATTCGCTATGGTCATTGTTCTCCCAGGCTCCGGCCTCGGTCACAAAGCAACAGGATTTGCATGGCTGCAGAGGGCTTGACGCCGGCAGTATGCGGGTTTGTTAATGGAACATGTGCCCGTTTCTCCTGCATTTGGTGGCAGCTTTCACCGAAACATGGCGAATTTGCACGGATATAGCAGAAAAGGTGAAAATTATTTGAAACGATCCTGCATTTTCTTCAACTTTCTGACACAATCAGACCGCTTTCCCCTTGACAGCGTGTAGGGTTGAGGATAAAATAATACTACTACGATTTGAGGCGAATGCCCCGAAGTTCGTGTACATTATCCGAACTTTGATGGAGGTCATGAAGATGTACGATATCCCTGTGACGCTTACGCAGAATCCGAAGCAGAAGCCTACAGATGAGTCCAAGCTTGGTTTCGGCAAGATTTTCACCGATCATATGTTCATCATGGACTATCAGGTCGGCCGCGGCTGGTATGATGCGCGTGTCGTCCCGTACGGCCCGTTTGTGATGGATCCGGCGACGACCGTGTTCCACTATGCGCAGGAGATTTTCGAGGGCATGAAGTGCTATCGCCGTCAGGACGGCGGCCTGCAGCTCTTCCGTCCGCGCGACAACTTTGAACGCATGAACCGTTCCGCTGCCCGCATGGGCATGCCGGCGCTCGATGTCGAGCAGGCGCTTGCCGGACTGCTGGCACTGATCAAGGCGGATGCGGATTGGGTTCCGTCCGCCCCGGGCACCTCGCTGTACATCCGTCCGACGATGATCGCGACCGACGTCATGCTGGGCGTGCATGCGTCTCATAACTATCGCTTCTACATCATCTGCTCGCCGTCCGGCGCGTACTATCCGAAGGGCCTGGCGCCGGTGGGCATCTACGTCGAGCCGGAGCTTGTGCGTGCGGTGAAGGGCGGCGTCGGCTTCACCAAGACCGGCGGCAACTATGCGGCGTCCATCCTCGCTGGTGATCTCGCCGAGAAGAAGGGCTATGAGCAGGTGCTCTGGCTGGACGGCAAGGAGAACAAGTACATCGAGGAAGTCGGCTCCATGAACATGTTCTTCAAGTTCAAGGACGCGCTGATCACCCCGCCGCTGCTGGGCTCCATTCTCGGCGGCATCACGCGCGATTCCATCATTAAGCTGGCCAAGCACATGAACATCCCGGTTGAAGAACGCCGTCTGACCGTTCAGGATGTGTTTGACGCGGCTGAGAAGGGCGAGCTGGAAGAAGCGTTCGGCTCCGGCACGGCGGCTGTCGTGTCTCCGGTCGGCCGTCTCGCCTGGAACGACAAGGAGATCACCATCTCCGGCGGCGAAATCGGCGCGTATACCCAGAAGTTCTACGACACGCTGACCGGCATTCAGTTCGGCACGGTCGAGGATCCGTTCGGCTGGGTGCTCAAGATCGACTGAACCGAAGAGTCGATGTGAATCGATGATCTTCCAAAGATAAACGCATGCAAATGGCACCCATGATGTTCACGGGTGCCATTGCTTTGCACGGAACGTTTTTAAAAAGCGCGATTTTTCACTTGGGAGGATCATATTCATGTTCAGGCAGGAAGAAGTGTTTGTCGGCGGCTGGCAGGAGAAGACGATCGAAGCCATGCAGCGGCGAAGGTTTGAGCAGATGGTGACCCAGCTTCCGCCGCTGGGGGCGGGCAGGCTTGCGGAGCTTTCGCCGAGGGCATTTGAACGGAAGATCGAGCAGTGCTGGCAGGACATCGAGCGCAAGCCCATGCGCGCCCAGCAGCTGGGCACGATCTGGAGGAGCGTGCTGAGCAGCATCGACGTGCAGGCGGACTGCCTCTCGCATGAGGAGCATGCGCTGGTGGAGCGGGCACTGATTCTGGGCGGCTGCGCGCAGGTTGAGGATGCGCAGGAGCTGGAAGCGGCGCGTGCGCTGTCCCTGCGCCTATGGGCAAGCGTGGGCATCGTCTCCGGCAAGCCGTATATCGAGCTGGAGACGCCGGTGCTCGAACCGGTGGCCAAAGCCTTCGCACGCGAGGCGCATGAGCAGATCCGGCAGAGGCTGGAAACGTTCAGCGCCTATCTTGCGGGCATGCTCTATCGCATCGGTGCGATGGACGACCGCCAGCCGCAGCAGCTTCTGCTTCGGGAGGTGTTTGACCGTGAAGCGGACAGCGAACTGCACATGCAGCTTGCCCGGCGTTACCTCTGGTCAACCTACGATTGCGTGGATTACAGCGGGGGCGTGATGCTGGTGCATGCTGCGCTCGCTGATCCCAAGCATCTGGTGACGAGCCTGCGTCGCAGGCAGGGGATTCTTTTGCCGCCGCAGGCGGCCTCCTGTGCGCTGCTGGACATTCTTCCGGAGGAAATCCCGCTGCAGCAGGATCTGGAACGTGCCATCCGAGGCGCACTGCGCGGTGCGTACAGGCCGGACGAAGTGGCGCGGAATCTGCGTTTTCTGTGTAAGCAGGGCGCGCCGCTTGCTGCGATGGAAGAGGTGCTGCAGAGTACGCTGATTGTCTACGTGTCGCCGAGCATGCGCGGCGCACTGTCCAACATGTACTTCAGAACGCCCAAGTGGATTGAATGCAGCGATGCAGCCATGCAGTAAACCTGAGAGAAATGAGGAAAAACCATGCAGATGTTGGTGCCGGGCGACAAGGATGGACTGATGCTTTCGCAGCTGCTCGTACAGATGGCTGCGGATGTGCCGCTTTGGGCGATTCGTGAAGCAATCAAAAAGCGTGACGTGCGCATTGACGGCACGCGCATCACCGGCGATGTGCGCGTGCATGCCGGACAGGAGATTCGCGTGTTCTGGCCCAAGGCTGTGGTCGCCGGCAGCAGGCAGGAGAAGGCGCTGCCTCGACCAGAGATCGTCTTTGAGGATGGGCGTGTGCTGCTCATCAACAAGCCGCAGGGCCTGCAGAGTCAGAACGAGGACAATCCGTCGGCGGGAGACAGCGCGCTCACGCGCGTGCTGGCCTATCTGAAGGCCGAGGGAAAGGAAAACGATCATGTGCATTTGTGCCACCGCCTGGATGTACAGACCGGCGGTCTGCTGCTTTTTGCCAAGGATGACGAGACGTTCGAATCGGCCATGCGGGCGTTTTCGGAGCGTACCTTTCAGAAGTTCTACACCTGCCGTGTGAAGGGCTGCCCGGCAAAACGGGAGGCGGTTTTGCAGGCATGGCTGCGCAAGGACGCACAGATTTCCCGCGTTTCGGTGACGGACTATCCTGCGCGCGGCGCACTGGAGATCGTGACGGGCTACCGTGTGCTGCAGGCAGAGGAAAACGCGCTGCTTGAGGTGGAGCTGATGACCGGACGTACGCACCAGATTCGCGCACATCTGGCGCACATCGGCCATCCGATTCTGGGCGATGACAAGTACGGCGACCGCATGCTCAACCGAAAGCTGGGCCTCAAACGCCAGCAGCTCTGGGCGACGCGTCTGGTGTTTCAGACAGAGGGGGCGCTCAGCTACCTCAACGGGCGCAGCTTCTCGGTCGAGTGCCCGTTTTGAGCGGCAGGAGGAGAATGCAATGAGGAGAGTACGTCTGATTGCGCTGGATATGGACGGCACGCTGCTGATGAGCGATCATCACACGCTGCCGCAGCGCAACATCGACGCGATCCGAGAGGCGGACCGCAAAGGCATTCGCGTGGCGATCAGCACGGGCCGCATGGTGGAGGATGCGAGCGACTTTGTGCGCCGCTTTGATCTGCCCTGCATGATCATTGCGGCCAACGGCGCGCGAGCCTGCTCCGGCCCGATGCCGGGCAGCGAGGTGCTGTACCGCTGCCGGTTCACGACGGAGGATGCGCATGCAGCGCTCGATATCCTGATGCCGTCCGGGCTGGTCATCCATGGCTTTGAGGATGGGACCGTCAATACGGTGGACAATGAATCGGGCAGGAAGTACCATCTGGTTTACCGCGGCCTGATTGAGGATCGCTACGGCGAGGCTGAGATTCGCAAGGCGGCGGATCGCGGCCTGATGAAGCTCTTTGCTGTTGGCGACGGCTTTGCAGGCGATGTGTACGATCCGCGCGTGGCGCCTGTGCGCGAGCAGATCAAGCGAGCGCTGCCGCATCTGCAGATCACCAGCTCTGCGCCCGGCAACATTGAGATCATGCCGTCTGATGCTGGGAAGGGTGCAGCGCTGGCGCATGTCGCAAAGACGCTCGGCCTGACGCGTGAGAACGTGATGGCGGTAGGCGATGCGGACAACGACATGAGCATGCTGGAATATGCATATCACAGCGTAGCCATGGGGAATGCAGCGCCGGAGCTGCGTGCCCGCTGCCGTTATGTGACGGCGACCAACGACGAATGCGGCGTGGCACAGATCATTGAGCGTGTCATCGCCAGTCAGGAGGATGCGAATGGATGAAGGAAAGACGATTGTCGCGCTGAAGCACTGCCCAACCTATGACGAACGGGCGGTGCAGGATGCGGTGGATGCACTGTTTGCGCTGTGCGGCGGCATCGGGAGCATCGTAAAGCCCGGTCAGCGCGTGCTGATCAAGCTCAATCTGCTGATGAAGCGCACGCCCGAACGCGCGACGACGACCCATCCTGCCGTAGCGCGCGCCATCGTGCGGGCCATTCAGAGCATTGGCGCGACGGCAATCCTGGCGGACAGTCCAGGCGGTCCGTATACGCGCGGCATGCTGGCCGGCGTCTATGAAACCTGCGGCATCAAGGCGGTGGCGGAGGAGACGGGCTGTGTGCTCAACGATGATTTCTCCACGACAACCCGCTTTTTTGAAGAAGGACAGGCGGCCAGGCATCTGGATCTGCTGGGCGTGCTCGACCATGTCGATGCGGTCATCACCGTTGGCAAGCTCAAGACGCATGGCCTGACGACAATGACCGGCTGCGTGAAGAACCTCTACGGTCTTGTTCCCGGCACAACGAAGGTGGAATACCACGCGCGATACCAGGACGTGGCGATGTTTTCCAACATGCTGCTGGACATCTGTTCGTGCGTGAAGCCCTGTTTCGCCATTCTCGATGCAGTAGAAGGCATGGAAGGCGAGGGCCCGTCCGGCGGTAAGCCGAGGACGATTGGTGCGCTGGTCGGCAGCCGGAATGCGCACGCCGTGGATGCTGTCGGCGCCAGACTGATCGGACTTATGCCGGAGCAGGTGACGACGCTGGAAGCGGCGATGAAGCGGAGCATGCTGCCCGATTACGAGCTTGTCGGCGACGACATCGCTCCGATGGTCCTGACCGATTTCGATATCCCGATGAAGCATAAGCGCGCCAGCTGGGTGCGTCTGGTCAACAAGCTCCCACAGGCACTGCGGCCGCGGCCTGTGTTCACACATCGGCTTTGCGACGGGTGCGGCACGTGCGTTCGCGCCTGTCCGGCCAAAGCGATTGCGATGGACGATCGGCATAGGCCTCAGGTCGACGTCAAGAAGTGCATTCGCTGCTATTGCTGCCAGGAGCTGTGCCCCAAGACGGATGTGGAAGTCAGGCGTGTTCCAATTCTTGCGTGGCTGAAATAATCGACAGACAGAAAACGCGCTGGAGCTGAATCCAGCGCGTTTTGCGTATTAAAGCGTATAACCTGTATGGGAAAAATCGCAGCAGGTTTCAAGATGTCGGACGAGCGCAGAAAGCTTCTCTCGGTCGATTTGATCAAACCGACCGACGGTTGGACTGTCGATATCCAGAACACCGACCACACGACCCTCGGCGTGAATCGGGATCACGATCTCGGCATTGGATGCGCTGTCGCAGGCGATGTGCCCGGGGAAGGCGTGCACATCTTGTACAAGCTGGATTTCATCCTTCTGCGCAGCTGTTCCGCATACGCCCCTGCCCAGCGGGATCTGGATGCACGCGGGCAGCCCGCAGAACGGCCCGAGCATCAGCACGCCGCCGTCCATCAGGTAAAAGCCGCACCAGTTGATTTCCGGCAGTCCCTGCCAGAGCAGCGCTGCGGTATTGGCCAGGTTGGCAAGGGGATGCGTGATTCCGTCCGTCAGCGCCTGTACCTGCTCCAGCAGCAGGTCATAGCGGCCGGCTTTGTCCGCAGGATAGGCGATCGAAGAAAACGACATGGAAACACTCCTTTGAATCGCTGCAGGGCTTTCATGATTACCTGCGTGAGAAAAAAGCGGGCTGAGCTGCCCGCTTACATTCAGACTCTGGTCGTTGAGCCGAGGCCGCCGTTGCGCACAGTCTGCACGTCGTCGTCCACGGTGATACCGTAGGGAAGGAAGACGCCCTGCGCAAACGCAGTGCCGGCGGGCACGCGCAGGCCCTTGCCCTCGCGATTGTCGTTGGTCATGCGCATGAAGATGTGGCCCTCGTTGTCGGAGTGCGCATAGTCGCTGTCGATCACGCCGACCGTGTTGTCCAGCTGGAAGCGGAACTTGAAGCCCAGACCGCTGCGCGGGTAGAGCGTCAGCACCCAGCCGTCTTCCATGATGGCGCGCACGCCGGTAGGAATCTTGATGCTGCCGCCGGCGGGCAATTCAAAGCCGACCGGTGCGAAAAAGTCATAGCCTGCGGAGCCGCTGGTGGCGCGGCGGGGCAGCTGAATGTGCTCGTAGGCCATCACGGCCTGCTCGATGGTCTGCTGCGGAAAGGTGGAGATCCAGTCATTTACGAATCGCTGCGGCGAGACCTTTTCAAATTTTGCGATGCGAAGCATGGTGTTTCCTCCGTTGATTATGCCCAAAGGACAACTCGGCCCTCGGCGAGCGTGCGTTTGACGTCGATGACGCGCTGATTCTTGCTGCCCTTCCAGTGCAGCTGCGTGTCGCGAAGCGCCTGAATGTACGGGCCGTCGACAATCACGTCGATCATCGGAATGAAGGGAAGCGACTTGATCTCCTCAAACAGGCTGCCGGTGTAGAGCCAGATGGTCTTCTCGGGCAGCTTTTCACGAATCTCTGTGATCAGTGCGCCGACAGTTTCAAGGTTGCTGCAGAACAGGGGATCGCCGCCTGAGAAGGTGATGCCGTTCATATAGTCCCGCGAGAGCGCTTCAAACAGCTCGGCCTTGGCAGCTTCATCGAAGGGGATACCGCCGTCTTTTGCCCAGGTCTGCGGGTTCTGGCAGCCGGGGCAGCGGTGATCGCAGCCCGCGACCCAGAGCACGGTGCGCAGACCGTCGCCGTTGAGCATGTCGTCGACGGTGATGTTGTGGTAATTCATGGTCACATACTCTTTCTCTCGGCAATCTCCGCCATCTTCGCGTCGTTCAGGCGGCTCTCGCCGTGCACGCGGGAGTAGGAGAGATAGCCGTTCATCCTGTCAATTTTGGTCAGGTTTGCGCTGCCGCACTTGGGGCACACATCCATCTCCAGCTCCTGATGGCCGCAGTCGTCGCAGTAGGCCAGCGAAAGGTTCACGCCCTCGTAGAAGCCCAGCTTCATGGCGCGGCGCACCAGCGTGCGGATGGCCTCCTTGTTGTAGCCGATCGGATAGCGGACGTACTGAATCTTGCCGCCGTTGGAGAGATCCCAGAAGCGCTTCTCGCTGTTCTGCTTTTCAATCGGCGTGATGTCCTCGGTCACATGGCAGTGGAACGAATTGGAGACATATGGACGGTCGGAAACGTTCTCCACGATGCCGTAGAGCTTGCGGAACTGCTCGATCTGCAGGCCGCACAGGCTCTCCGCCGGCGTGCCGTAGATGGCGTAGAGGTTGCCGTCCTCCTTCTTGAACTGATTGATCTTCTTGTTGATGTACTGCATGACCTCCAGCGCAAACTGGCCGTCCTCATAGATGCTCTTGCCGTTGTAGAGCTCCTGCAGCTCGTTGAGCGCGGTGTAGCCAAAGGACGCAGTCGCCGTCTTGAGCAGCGGCTTGATCTTGTCGTACAGGCCCAGATGACCGCCGTAGAAGCCGCCCTCGCAGTAGGCCAGCGGGTTGGTGCTTGCGCGCATTTCGCCCAGATAGGCGTAGGTGCGGATGTGCAGCTTGCGGATCAGCTCGAGATAGTAGTCCAGCACCTCATAGAAATCGCGGTTCTCGCGGCGCGCCTTGGCCAGGATCAGCGGCAGGTGCAGCGAGACGGCGCCGATGTTGAACCGGCCCACGAACACCGGCTTGTCCTCCTCGTCCGCCGGCTCCATGCCGCCGCGCTCAAACCACGGGGAGAGGAACGCGCGGCAGCCCATCGGGCTGATGACCTGGCCGTATTTCTTGTAGATGGAGGCGACGTAGCCCTCGCCGGTGAGGCTGAGCCAGTCGGGATACATCGTCTTGCTGGAGCACTCGATGCCGGCCTCGAACACGTCCTCGAGCGGCTTGCCCGGGCCGTGCAGGTTCTCGTCGTAGAGGAAAACGAGCTTGGGGAAGAGCACGGGCTTCTTGTTGCCCTTCTTGCCCTGGCCGCCGGCATGCACCTTGAGGAACAGCTTGCTGGCCAGCTTTGCCATGCGCGTCTGGCCCAGGCCCAGCGTCATGGTGATGAACGGATAGTCGCCGCGGCTGGAAGCGACGGTGTTGAACTTGTATTCCCAGCCCTGGAAGCCCTGCTCAAAGTCATTGATGATGTCCTTCATGGCTTCCTCGTGCGCGCGCTCGTCGGAGAGGCCCAGCGAACGGTAGCGGTCCAGGAACATGACATAGCTGCGCTCGGCATATGGGTCAAGCAGCTGGTCCACGCACGAGACGGTGAAGCCGCCGTACTGCTGGCTGGCTGCGGAGAGCACGATGTCGCCGATGACGTCAAAGGCAACGTTCAGCGTCTTGGGCTCGTTGTACCAGAGGTTGCCCATCTCAAAGCCGCCCTTGAGCACTGCGCCGACGTCAAAGAGACAGCAGTTCATCGTGTCGCGGCGGGCAGACATGTCGTGGATATAGATATAGCCGTCACGCTGTGCCTGGAGCTCCTCGACGTTGAGGAAGAACTTCTGGTAGAGCTGCTTGTTGAGCTGATTGAAGATCAGACTGCGGCGCGTGGAAACCAGCGCGCTGTCCGCGTTGGAATTCTCCTTGTCGCCGATGTACATGATCGACTGGGACTTCTTGTAGACCGCGTCGAGCATCTCCACGAAATCGGTCTTGTAGTTGCGGTAATCGCGGTAGGACTTGGCCACCTGCGGGTTGATCACATCCAGCGCGCCCTCGACGATGTGGTGCATCTGGGCGATGCGCACGCCATCCTCGCCGATCTCTGCGCACTTTTCGGTCACAAAGCGGCAGATGAAATCCAGTTCCTCCTGCGTGAAGGTGTAGAGCACGCGTTCAGCACTCTTGTTGACCGCGGCGATGACTTTCTTGACGTTGAACGGCTCTCGGGTTCCGTCTTTTTTGATGACGTGCATCCTGCGTCCTCCTCTTCAGCTTATTGTGGAAGATTGGTGGATGAACCACTATATCTAGTACACAATATAAAAAATCCGCACAATATTTAGTGCCGTTGGAGCATATCTTATCACGAAAGGACGAGAGAGTCAAGGTCAGCGAAGAATTTTGGAATGAAGATTTAGAATTGAAAGGGCCTTCCGGGAGAGACCGACGGACGGCCCTGAAAATCCTGTGATTCTTCTGTGGCCCATCGATCAAACCTTCGGTCGGTTTGGAAGGATTCGTTTCTTTCCATTGACAAGGATGGCAATCGGTGCCATAATGAAGACAAAACCAAGGCGGCTGAATCTGCGCCGCCGACGAAAGAAGGAAATCATCTTGAAGACGCATTATCATATGACCATTGCGGGCTGCGAACGCGATCTGCCCATCTGCCCGCTGAATGACAAGCTCTGCATCGCAGGCTTCGTCATCTTCGGCGACTGTGAGCTGACCGTGGCCTGCGCCGGCGAGCTGCTCAAGAAGGCGCCGGAGTTTGACTACATCATCACCGCAGAGAGCAAGGGCATTCCGCTGGCCTATGAGATGGCCCGCCAGATCGGCGCGAAGAAGTGGCTGCTTGCGCGCAAGGGCGCCAAGCTCTACATGAAGGATCTGTTCAGCGTGGAGGTTCGCTCCATCACCACCGACCATGTGCAGAGGCTGTATCTGGACGGCGAGGATGCCAGGCTCATGCAGGGCAAGAGGATCCTGATCGTGGACGACGTGATCTCCACCGGCGAGTCCCTGCGTGCGCTGGAGGAGCTGGTTACCAAGGCTGGCGGCGAAATCTGCGGCCGCATGGCGATTCTGGCCGAGGGCGACGCACAGGCGCGTGAGGACCTCATCTATCTGGAAAAGCTCCCGCTCTTTGACAGCGAGGGCAACCCGCTCGCTTAATCACAGAAGCTACATTCCCATAGCACAAGCAGCCCCTTCGACGCATAGGATGCACAAGAAACGTCGAAAGGGGCTGTTCTTTATGGAGATCACCAATCAAAACGGCATGCAGGGCATGAATGGCGAGGACCTCATCAACCAGCCGGCGCTGGATGCCATCGACAGCAGCTGCCCGACAGGCAGCCAGAGCTACCGGGTGCAGCGGGGTGACAGCTTCTATCTGATTGCCAGAAAGTTTGGCGTGAGCGTGCGCGCACTGATGAATGCGAACCCGAGCATCGCCGCAGGCAGGCTTCTGGTGGGCGATATTCTGTGCATTCCGACGGGCGAAGGGCGCTCATGTCCGGTAGGTTCCTCGGCGTATACCGTGCAGCCGGGGCAGAGCGTGGTGGATGTGATGCTCGCGTCCAATGTGTCGCTGCGTGCGCTGAGGGAGTACAACGAGGACATCCGCCTGACGGCGCTGCGCCCGGGCGACGTGCTCTGCGTACCGCCGGGAGGCGATCGCGGTCTGTGCGAAAACGGCGGCCCGGTCTACCGCATTCAGGAGGGCGATACGCTCGAGGAGATCGCCGAGCTCAACGGCACGACGGTGGAGCAGATGCTTCGGCTCAACCCGAATCTGCTGCCCAGCGACTTTGTCACCGGCCAGGTCATCTGTCTGCCCACAAGAAGGCGCAATGACAGCGGCGCGAACGGCACACAGGAAGAAACGACCATGTGACCGTACATAGCAAGGGCCTGCTCCGAGTGGGGCAGGCCCTTTGTGCGTTTTTACTTCTTCTTGCCCTTGAGGGTGTTGAAGTCAAGCTTGTTTTCCGTGTGGTTCATCAGGCGCTTGATGTTCGCCCGGTGACGCCAGATGACCGAAGCGCCGATGCAGACGGTGATGATCCACAGCGCCGGCTCATTGAAACGGGTGATGACGATCAGCAGCGGCAGCGTGACTGCGGCGGCGACGGAGCCGACCGAGACGTAGTGCGTGACCGCCACCAGAATCAGGAACACGGCGAAGGCCAGCAGTGCCTGCACCGGGAAGACGAACAGCAGGCTGCCGAAGCTGGTTGCAATGCCCTTGCCGCCCTTGAAGCCGAAGTACAGCGGATAATAGTGGCCGAGCACCGCGCCGACCACGCCGAGCAGACCGCCCAGCTCGCCGCCAACCAGCCACTTGCCGATGAACACGGCAATGATGCCCTTGAGCATATCGCCGATGAACGTCAGCAGCGCCAGCTTGCGGCCCAGAACGCGCAGCATGTTGGTGGTGCCGGCATTGCCGCTGCCCTGAGAGCGGATATCCGTCTTGGCGATGAGCTTGGAAAGCACGACGCCGGTGGAGATGCTGCCCAGCAGGTATCCGGCAGCGATGACGATGAGAATGGCGATGAGATTGTTGGTGATAACCATAAGGGATCAATCCTCCTTCTGGGTCTTCTGGCGCAGGATGAACTTGAGCGGCGTGCCCTCGAAGCCGAAGGCCTTGCGGAACTGGTTTTCCAGATAGCGCTGATAGGCGAAATGCATCAGCTTTTCGTCGTTGACAAAGAAGACGAAGGTCGGCGGGCAGACGCTTTGCTGCGTCGCGTAGTAGATCTTCAGATGCCTGCCGGCGGTGAAGGGCGGCTGCAGCGCAGCGGTCGCGTCGGCGAGGACGTCGTTGAGAAGGCCCGTCGTGATGCGGCGGGAGGTCTGCTCGTAGACGGACTTCACCGTCTCCAGCACCTTCGGCACGCGCTGGCCGGTCAGCGCGGAGATGAAGACCACCGGCGCATAGTCCATGAACTTGAGATCCTCGATGACCTTCTTGCGGTAGGTCTCCAGGGTGTTGGTGTCCTTTTCCACCGCGTCCCACTTGTTGACGACGATGATGGCGGCCTTGCCCTCCTCGTGCACGTAGCCGGCGACCTTGGTGTCCTGCTCGGTCACGCCGTCCTCAGCATTGATGACGATCAGCGCGACGTCGCAGCGGCGCACGGCGGTCAGCGCGCGCACGATGGAGTAGCGCTCAATGGACTCCTCCTCGATGGCGCGCTTGCGGCGGATGCCGGCGGTGTCGATGATGTTGTAGCGCTGGCCGTCGCGGGTGAACGCGGTGTCAATCGCGTCGCGCGTGGTGCCGGCGATATCGGAGACCATGGAGCGCTCCTGGCCGAGAATCCTGTTGACCAGGCTGCTCTTGCCCACGTTCGGGCGGCCGACGACGGCGATCTGGATGGTGTGCTCCTCTTCCTCGATCTCGTCGCTGCCCTCGGGGAAGTGCCTGACCATCTCATCAAGCAGGTCGCCCAGGCCCATCAGGTTGACGGACGAGATGGGGAACGGATCGCCCAGACCGAGGTTGTAGAACTCGTAGACCGCGTCGTTCATGCTGACGTTGTCCACCTTGTTGACCACCAGGATGACGGGCTTATGGCTCTTGCGCAGCATGTTCGCCACTTCCTCGTCGTCCGCGGTCATGCCGGTGCGGCCGTCGGTGAAGAAGAGGATCACGTCGCAGGTCTCGATGGCGATCTCCGCCTGACGGCGCATCTGCCGCAGCATGATGTCGTCCGTGCGCGGCTCGATGCCGCCGGTGTCGATCAGCGTGAACTTGTGGTTGAGCCATTCGCAGTCCGCGTAGATGCGGTCGCGGGTGACGCCGGGCGTATCCTCCACGATGGAGATGCGCTTCTTGGCGATCTTGTTGAAGAAGGTCGATTTGCCGACGTTCGGGCGGCCGACGACGGCAACAAGGGGCTTTGCCATGTGTTTATTCCTCCGTTCCGCGCAGGGCGTCGAGCAGATCCGCGCCGTCGTCCGGGACGGGGTGAATGCGGATGCCGAGGGCTTCCTGCGCCTCTTGCAGCGTCATGTCGTCAAGGAAGATGTCCTCTCCCTCGCGAAGCATGCTTTCTGTGATGAGTATTTCATCCGCTTCCACGCCCTTGAGCTGGGCGACCAGATCCTGTCCGGTGATCAGGCCGGATACGGTGACCGTTTCGCCGAAGAAGCGGTTGACGATGGGGTGAATGGCGATCTGTACGCCGGGGATGGGATGCGCGGCAAGGAGTTCCTGCATGAACGGAGCGACCGATGTGCCCGTCGCCATGACGACGCGGCGGGGGACGATCTCCTCGCCGTCAGGGTCAAAGCGCTGCGTGAGACGGTAGGCTTCGGCAAACTCGTCCCGCAGACGGGCCAGAAGGCCCACGCCGTTTTCAAACTGGGGGAAATCCTCATAGGTCTCCGCTTCGGGAATCGGCAATCCGGCGATCTGATAGAACTCGTCGGACGGGAAGACGAAGCGCGTGCCGTGCTTTCTGAGCATCTCCTGCTGAAAGGCCTCCGCCTGTGCGACCACGGTGAGCGCCTCTTCCTTTGTATAGGGGCGCAGCGGATAGAGGTGTTCGCGATAGCGGGTCAGGCCCACGGGCACCAGCGCCACCGTCAGCGCGTGCGGCG